>JBPOJN010000087.1:0-34333 GCA_052033505.1 Myxococcota bacterium
CGCTTAACGTCCCCTTCAAAACTTTATTGACCCTTTCTTTCCGGCCTCTCTATAGTCCGTCTTTATGAACGAACACGATCAGGAAGACGAAATCACGCAGTCCTTGCCAGACGAAGACGCCGGTTCCCCAAAAGACGCATCGAACGGAAACGACACGCTGGAAGCGCGCTGCCGCGAGCTTGAGTCAAAATACCTGCGCACGTACGCCGATTTCGAGAATTACCGGAAGCGCGTATCGAAGGAAAAAGACGACGTGGCCCAGGCCGTCAGCGAGCGATTGCTGCGCGAAGTGCTCGAAGTCAAAGACCACCTCGAGCTCGCCTTGTCGCATGGAAAAGAACAGACGGCTTCGTCGGACGTCTCGGGCTTGAGACAGGGCATCGAGTTGACGCTCCGCCAGTTACAAAGCTTTTTGTCGAAAAGCGGCGTCGAAGAGGTGAGGGCCTTAGGCGAGAAGTTCGATCCCGCCCTCCATGAGGCGATCCAGCAAGAAGAAAGTGCCACGGTCGCTCCTGGAGGCGTCAGCCGCGTTTTTCAAAAAGGCTATCGCATGAACGGCCGCCTCCTGCGCCCGGCGCGCGTGAGCGTTGCCTCAGAAACATCGGGGCGCGCATGATTTTCGAAAACCGCCGCGGCGCTGCAATAGCCTCCGTTTTATTTCTGCTCCTAACGGCTTCCTGTGCGCCGCTCGGAGGCGGGCAAGCGCCGGCTTCGTCCTTTCAAAAACTGACCAAAACTCCCGAGATGGAACGCAGTTTCCAGCAAGCGGAAAAAGCATACGCCGCCCGCAAACTTGACGAGGCGCAGAACGCTTACGAGAGCTACCTGAGTGCCTATCCCTATAACGCCCTGACGCCGAAGGCGTATTTTAGGCTCGGTGAAATCTCTTTTTCGAAAAAAGATTACGGCCAAGCGGAGGATTCCTACGGGCGGTCTTTGCAGAAGGGCGTCCATCCGGACTGGGGCGCGTATGCGATTTATAAGCTCGCCTTGTCTTATTCTTACCAAGACAATCCGCGCATGGTCTTCCGGACTTTGGACCGCCTGCCGGTTGAGAATACGGACCGCAAGTCGGCCTTGAGGGCCGCGTCTTTACGCGTCCAGACCGCGAAAAAGGCCGAAGATCTCGTGCAAGAAAAGCGCGGTTATCTGGAAGTGCTCGACGCTTATGAAGGTTTGACGGACGCGGAGTCCAAAGTTGGCGACTTGAATTGGGCCGTCGGTGAAAAGACCGCCTTGGATGAAGTACGGTCTTGGGTCAAAGAAGAAAATCCCGAATCCACCGAAAAACTGAAAAATCTCTGGAAGAGATCCGAAGGGAAGCGTTCCGGGGCCTATCTTTCGTGGGCGCTCGCGCGTCTCTACGATCAGGCGGGGGATTATAAGTCCTCCGTCGAGTGGAGCCGCCGCTATTTGCAAGTCTATCCCAAGGGCGAGTACGCCTCTCAAATCAAGCGGCGTCTTGCGGAATTGGACAAGCGCGAAGGCGTCGTGCCTGCAGCCGCCGAAAATGACGGAGAAGGCCGCAATGCGATCGGCGTCCTCCTGCCTTTGACCGGAAAATACGCCTTGTACGGCGAGTCGGTTCTCCACGGCATCGAATGCGGCGCCGGTGTTTTCGGTCCTTGCCGCGGCGATTTGAACTTAAACCTCCTCGTGCGCGATACCCAGGGTGATCCCGTCCTGGCCGCCAAGCTCGTACGTGAATTGGCTTCCGACGCGAAAGTGCGTCTGATCATCGGGCCGTTGCCCCAGGTCGAAGTGGATCAAGCGACGCAAGCCGCCGAACAAGCGCAGATCCCCATGATCTCGCTGTCGCAAAAAGAAGACGTGGCCTCGCGCGGAAATTATATTTTCAGGAACTTCCTGACCGTCCGCGATCAAGTTGCGAGCCTTGTTTCGTATTCCTGCCAGCAGAAGAGGATCAAAAAATACGCCATTCTCTCCCCATCCGGTGCGACGGGCGAAGAATACAAAAAAGCCTTCGAAGAAGAATTGTCCCGATGCGGGGGCAAGCTCGTCGCACAGGCGTCCTATCCTCCGGACGCGCGCAATTTGGTCGAGGCCGTAAGGTCATTGAAAAATTCTTCTGACGGGGCCGCGGGATTCCAGGCCTTGTTTTTCCCCGACGTCTATAGGCGCGTTCCCGAAGTCGTAGCGGCGCTGAAAAATGCGGGCGTCGATAAAATGATCCTTATGGGAGGCGCCGGTTGGGACCATCCGGCGCTGCTGAAGACCGACGCGGATTTTCTCGAAGGTTCTTTCTACGTGAGTCCTTTCTTCGCTAAGAGCGAAAGATTCCCGATCCGGGATTTCGGCGCGATGTTCGAGTCTGCTTACGGCTCCGAGCCGACGCTCCTGGAGGCCTACGCGTTCGATACCGTGCGACTGGCGGGTGACGCGCTGAAAGGCGCCGCCGGGACGCGGACCGACCTGCAAAAAACGCTTTCCGAAAAGAAAAACTTCGAGGGAGTGACAGGTTCCATTTCTTTCGATGAGGAAGGCGATGCGCGTCGCCGGCTGCCCGTCATGATCGTGGACCAAGGCGGCGTCCGCGAGGCGAAGTGACCTCCGAATTTCAGCTCATCCGACGTTTGACCTCCCACATCCGTCCGTCCGGTTCCTTACTCGTAGGTCCCGGCGACGACGCCGCGGTTTTCAAGGCTTCGCGAAGGCCTTGGGTCGCGACGACCGACATGCTCATCGAAGGGCGGCATTTTCGTCTGGATTGGACGTCGCCGGAAGCCCTGGGGCGCAAGGCCATGCGCGTGAACTTATCCGACATCGCGGCCATGGGTGGGACACCTCGTTTCGCCCTGGTTTCCCTGGGATTGCCCCGGGAGCTGAAAACGGATACTGTGGCCCGGATTTTTCGTGGATTGGAACGCGAACTCACCGCCGAAGGCGGGCGCGTGATCGGCGGGGACACAAACCTCTCCGATCGCCTGATTTTAAACGTGGCTCTGTTGGGGGAGGCCGGGCCTTATAAAACGCGTTCGGGATCTCGGATCGGCGATTCCATTTATGTCACCGGAAGTTTGGGGGAGGCGGCCTTGGGATTGGAGTTATTTAAAAAAAACGAGGGTCAGTCTTCGCCGGCGGCTCGCAGGCTTGTCGCGCGCCATCTTTTGCCTCCGGTTCGGTTGAAGCAAGGTAGGTTTTTAGCGCGCCAAAAAAATGTCCATGCCGTGATCGATGTTTCCGACGGACTCGCGGGGGATTTGCGGCATATCGTACCGGGCTTAGGCGCCGTCATCGAACTGGAAAATCTCCCGCGCTCGCGTGATTTCCTGAAAACAACGTCCGAGAATGCGGTTTTTCGCAAAGACCCTTGGGCGTTCGCTCTTTCCGGTGGCGAAGACTATGAGCTTTTATTCACCGCATCCGCCCGTTTGAATCTCCCGCGAAAAATTTCAGGCGTTCCCATCACGAAAATAGGTACGGTCACGCCGCATGCCGGACGCATTGAATTTCGTTTAGGCGGCCGTCCCTTGGCGAAACGCTATAAAGGCTTCGAGCATTTTTAAACCATGGTGACGATTTTTCTCATTCTGTTCGCTCTTCTCGCCTTCTCTGCCTGCTTTTCGGGCCTGGAGACCGCGCTTTTTTCGTTGTCGCCCTATCGCCGGATGCACCTGAAAAAAGCCGGCGGCGTGGCGGGCTTCGTCGACCGCATCCTCCAGAAGCCGCGTGAGATCATGACGACGCTGCTCTTCGGAAACGAATTGGTCAACGTCGCCATTTCGATCATCGCCGGCCGCATCGCTTACGGCGGACTGATCGGCTACACCGCTCAAGAGACTTTTTGGATCTCTACGGGTGTGACGACGCTCGTGATTTTGATTTTCGGGGAAATCCTCCCGAAGAATATCGCGATCCGTACACCGACGTTGGTCTCTCAGGTCTTGGCCGTGCCTTACGTGATCTTCTCCTGGTGCATTTCGCCGCTGCGTTGGTTTTTTACGAAGGCGACAGACGCGTTGATTCTGTTTTTCGGCGGTGATCCGGCGAAAAACCGTCATCTCATCGTCGAAGAGGAATTGCGCCATCTCTTGGAGCAAGGGCATCAGTCCGGGACCCTGGCCGATGTCGAGAGACTCATGTTTCAAAATGCCCTGGATTTCGCGGCGACGGACCTTTTTCGAGTGATGATTCAACGGGAAAACATCGCCGCCGTGCCTTTGAACGCCCCGATCACCGACGTCTTGGGCTTGATCCGCAAGCATAAATTCTCGCGCATGCCGATCTACGAAGGAGATTTAAACCACATCGTGGGCATCCTGCACACGAAGGATCTGATCCCGTATTGGGCCCATCCCGAACAGACGGACCAATTCTCTTTGGGCGCCTTCCTCAGGCCCGTTCTAACTTTTTCGCCACACGATACCTTGGATCACGTTTTCCGGAAGTTCCAATCCGACCGCGTGCACATGGCGATCGTGAAGGATGCGACCGGGCGCGTGATCGGCCTCCTCACGATGGACGACGTCTTGAGAAAATTTTTCCCCCAGAGAAAAACCGCGGAGGATTTGAAAGTATGATCACTTGGTGGTCGCTGATTTTGGGGACGATCCTGTTCCTCCTCCTCGAAGGGTTCTTCGCGGGGGCGGAGATGGCCTTGGTGTCGGCCGATAAAATACGCCTGAAGCACGAGGCCCACAAAGGCAGCAAAGGCGCCAAGATCGCCCTCCACCTCACGAAACATCCCGAATGGCTCTTCAGCGCGACTTTACTCGGGCAGAATCTCTTCATCGTGGCGAATTCCACGATGCTGACTTTTTTCATCTTCGACCGCTGGGGCGTGGAGTACGAGCTCTTCGGGCTTATTCTGTGTCCCGTCGTCTTGATCTTCGGAGAGGCCGTGCCGAAGGGATTGTTTCAGCAGAGCGCGGACCGGTTGGCTCCGATCGTCTCCCCGATCGTTTTGATATTTTCCTACGTCTTCTATCCCGTAGTTTGGTTGCTCTCAAACTTCACGAAGCTCCTGATGGGCGGGATGGCGAATCTCGAAGAGGACGGAGACCGCGTCACGCGTGAATCCCTCGAAATGATCCTGCGCGAGACCGAAGTGTCGCGCGACCTGCCGCTCATCTTTAAAGGCAATTTCCTGAAAATATTTTCCTTCGTCAAAAAAGAGGCGCGTGAGGTCATGACGCCGCTGATCGAAGTGGTGAGCTTGCGCGATACAGCTACAGTGGCGGAGGCGATCGAGATCTGTTCCCAAGAAGGTTATTCGTGGATACCCATTTTCCATGACCGCGCCTACAACATCATCGGCGTCGTTCATTTCCGGGATCTTTTGTTCGAAGAGCAACGACAGAAGACCGTCGCCTCCTTGATGCTCGAACCTCTCTACGTGCCTCCCACCATGGGCGTAAAAGACCTCTATATGTTTTTTCAGAGCCGGAACCGCCAATTCGCCGTCGTGATCGACGAGTTCGGTTCTTCTTCAGGTATCGTCACGACCGAGGACGTCGCGGAAGCGGTCTTGGGGCCCATCCAAGACGAATACGACGACGAGCGTTCCGAATGGCGCCTGATCGCCAACCGTCACTACGTGATGCAGGGACGGGTGACGATCGAGGAGATCAATGACAAACTCAAATGGGGCCTGCCGAAAGGGACTTACGAAACCATCGCCGGTCTTCTTCTGCAACGCTTCAAGCGTTATCCGCAAGTGGGAGAGTCGATTGAAGTCGACGATTTGACAATAACGGTCAGAGCCGCTACCGCCCGCTCGATCGACGAAGTCTTAGTCGACGCGAGCAAGGCCGAAATCAAAAAATAAGATTTAAGATTATGGACCGCGAAACCCTACGGCAATTTTTGGAATCCTTGAAAAATGGCGAGGTCGCCGTCGATACGGCCGTGGAGCGTTTGAGTCGCCTGCCGTACGAGGATTTAGGGTTCGCGAAGATCGACCATCACCGACCCTTACGCACCGGCGTGCCTGAAATCGTTTGGGGAGAGAACAAGCCCGTCGACCGCATCGAAGCGATCGTGCGCCGGATGACGGAGCGGCAGTCGTTCGTCTTGGTCTCCCGCGTGGACGCCGACAAGGGACGTCAGCTTCTCGCGATCTTTCCGGAAGGCGAATATCACGCGCAGGCCCGGCTTTTTTACATTCAAAAAACGAAGACGACCCTCGAAACCGGCACCATCTTTGTCTTGGCCGCGGGCACGTCCGATATTCCCGTCGCGGAAGAAGCCGCCGTGACCGTGTCGCTGTTGGGTCATAATGTGGAACGCGTGTACGACGTGGGCGTCGCGGGACTGCATCGGTTATTGGCAGAAATGCCCAAGATTCGTACTGCCTCCGTCTTGATCGTCGTCGCCGGCATGGAGGGCGCACTGCCGTCGGTCGTGGCGGGATTGGTCGACCGTCCCATCATCGCGGTTCCGACGTCCGTCGGATACGGCACGGGTTTGCAGGGAGTCGCCGCGCTCTTAGCGATGCTGAACGGCTGCGCTCCCGGAGTCACCGTCGTGAACATCGACAATGGCCTAGGGGCCGCGGTTGCCGCTCACTTGATAAATTCCCCGCAAGTGGAGAGATCTTAAGTGAAAACCAAAAAACTCTGGGTCTTGGAAGCCAACATCGACGACATGAATCCCGAGTGGTTCGGCCCGTTGTTTGAAATCCTCCTGGAAGAAGGCGCGCTCGATGTCACTCTGACGCCGACGCTGATGAAAAAGGGGCGGCCCGGCCAGATTTTGAGCGTGCTCTGCGCCACGCGCGATCGGAAAAGTCTTTTGCAAAAGATATTCGAAGAGACGACGTCTTTAGGTGTGCGGGCTTATGAGGTGCTACGCTTTGAACTGAAACGCGAAGCTAAAACCGTAAAAACACCGTATGGCCCGATCGTCGTCAAAATCGGACGCAATGCCGCGGGTAAGATCGTCAATGTCGCCCCGGAATTCGAATCCTGCCGGAAAGCCGCAAGGGCAAAACGCGTGCCCCTCAAAAAAATATATGCGGCCGCTCAAAGCCTTCTCAAATATTGACATCCTTTCGGCCGCGATGATAGCCCTCTGAATGAGTATTCATTCATGGCGACTAAGGACGTAAAAGAGGGCGACGTCAAAGACGTTAAAAAAGACCCGAAAGAAGACAAAAAGACGCGTATTCTCGACTCCGCCATGAAGGTGTTCGCGCGGCGGGGATTTTACAATTCCACGATCTCCGACGTCGCGAAGGCGGCCGAGGTCGCGGAAGGGACGATCTATCTTTATTTCAAGAATAAAGACGATCTCCTCATCTCGATCTTCGAGAGCAGCATGGACCTCTTCATCCAGGAGGCGAAGCGCGACTTGGAAGGCGTGACCGATCCGAGCGAAAGGCTCAAAAATTTCTTGAGCCTGCACTTGAGATTGGTCCAAAAGAACCCCGATCTCGCGCAGGTGCTGCAGATCGAACTTCGGCAGTCTTCGAAGTTCATGAAGGAGTACGAAGGCGGGAAGTTCAGCGAGTACTTGAATCTGGTGCACGATATTTTGAAGGAAGGGCAGGACCAGGGTGTGTTTCGGAAGGAATTGGAGCCGCGCATACTACGCCGCGCGATCTTCGGGGCGGTGGACGAACTGGCTCTCGAGTGGCTTTTGATGACTAAGAAAAAATACAGTTTGGACGCCTGTGCCGAGCAGGTCGGCGACATGGTGATCCGCGGACTTCTAAACCAATGAGGGAATTATGAAAATAGCGGTTCTCGTCAAGCAGGTCCCCGATACGGAGACCAAAATCAGAGTCAATGCCGCCGCGACCGGCGTAGAGCAGGACGGCATCAAGTACATCATTAGCCCCTACGATGAATTCGCGATCGAAGCGGCCCTGCAATTGAAGGAAAAAGCGGGCGGCGGCGAAGTCATTATCCTGTCGATGGGTCCCGCGCGCGTGGTCGAGGCAATCCGCACCGGTCTTGCCATGGGCGGCGACCGCGGCATCCACGTCGACGACACGGGCATCGCGGCGGACAGTTTCGTCACGGCGAAAGTCCTGGCGAACGCGCTGAAGAACGAAAACGTGAACGTGGTTTTCACCGGCAAACAGGCGATTGACGACGACGCAGGCCAAGTGCCCCAGATGGTCGCGGAATTTTTGAACCTGCCCCAGGTCATGATCATCGATAAATTCGAATTAAACGCCGACAAATCCGGAGCCACGGTCAATCGCCGCGTCGGCGGCGGCACCAAAGAAATTTACGAAATCGCTTTTCCGGCTTTGTTCGGCTGCGAAAAAGGCCTGAACACGCCGCGCTACGCATCGCTCCCCGGCATCATGAAGGCGAAGACGAAGCCTCTCGCGGTCGTGAAAGCGACCGACGTGATCGGCGAAGCGAAGCCGAAGACGTCTTCCGCCAACTACCGCCTGCCTCCCGAACGCCAAGCTGGAAAAGTCTTCAAGGGCGAGCCGGATCAGGTGGTTCAGGAATTGGTCAAGGCCCTGCGCGAAGAGGCGAAGGTCATCTAATAACGCCCCCTAGCTCCCCCTCTTACTGTAAGAGGGGGTTGGGGGAGTTACTCTAAGGAGATAAATTTATGAGCAATATTCTAGTCATTGGCGAACATTCGGAAGGCAAGATTAAGAAGGTTACGGAAGAGTTGGTCACGAAGGCAGCCGAACTCGCGGCCAAGGCGGGGGGCGAAGTGCACGTCGCTTTGATCGGTTCCGGTGTGCAGGGTGCCGAAGGTTTGGGTGCTTTCGGAGCGAAGAAAGTTTTGCTTCTCCAGAACACGCAGCTGCAAAATTACAATACCGAAGGTTACGTCAAAGTCATTGCGGACCTGGTGAAAGAAGCCCAGCCGGCGATCGTGCTCGGCACGGCCTCTCCGATGGGTAAGGATCTCTTCCCCCGTCTGGCGGCTCGTCTTGAGGCCGGACTCGCTTCCGATTGCATTAATCTCGACGTACAGGGCAGCAAGCTTGTGGCCACGCGCCCGATTTATTCCGGCAAGGCCTTTGTCGACATCACGTTCGAAAGCCCCGTACAGCTCGCGACCACGCGCCCGAACTCGTTCATGCCGAAATCCGTTGGAGGTACCGCGGAAGTCGTCACCAAAGACGTCGACCCCGGAACCTTACGCGCCCCGATCAAAGAGCTCGTGAAGGGTAAGTCCGATAAGGCCGACTTGACCGAAGCCGGTATCATCGTCTCCGGCGGTCGCGCCATGAAGAGCGCGGAAAATTTCAAGATCTTGCAGGACTTGGCCGACGTCCTAGGCGCCACGGTCGGCGCCTCGCGCGCGGCGGTCGACTCCGGATATGCCACGCATGACATGCAGGTCGGTCAGACCGGTAAGGTCGTCAATCCGAACCTCTACATCGCCGCCGGCATCTCCGGCGCCATCCAGCACTTGGCTGGCATGCGCACCTCGAAGGTCATTGTCGCGATCAATAAAGACGCCGACGCGCCGCTCTTCACCAAGGCCGATTACGGCGTGGTCGGAGATCTCTTCCAGATCGTGCCTCTGCTCACAGAAGAGTTGAAAAAGGTCATGAAGGAATAAGGTGTCCAAGCCCGTTTCGGCATCATCGGCCGAATTCACGCACTTGGTATTGCCGCCCGACACAAACGCTTTGGGCACTATCTTCGGCGGACGCGTGATGGAGTGGATCGATATCGCGGCGGCCATCGTCGCGAGCCGTCACTGCCGCATGGTGGCCGTCACGGCCAGCATGGACGCGCTCAATTTCATCGCCCCGATCAAATTGGGCGACATCGTCATCATCAAGGCCGCCGTGAATTTCACGCACCGGACGTCGCTGGAGATCGGGGTCCGGGTCGAATCCGAGAATCCATTGACCGGAGAGCGCCGGCACACGTCCAGCGCCTACCTGACGTTTGTGGCCCTCGACGCGAGCGGAAAGCCCGCGATCACTCCGGAAATTTTGCCCGTGACGGACGAAGAAAAGAGACGTTACGAAGCCGGGAAGCAACGTTACGAATACCGCGCGAAAAACCGCCCCCGCGCCAAGACCGCTTCTTAAGACGCTTATTTCCTTAGACAGGGGGCAACTTTTTTGCCCTTTTAGCGAGAGATGGTCATGATCGATGCTAAAGGGACGTCTTTCGTTGGTTTGAAAGTCAGCTTGCCCGACTTGCCGGGTTTGTCCAAGTTGACCGTTTACGCAAGTTCCGCTTTTGCTCAGCAGCCCTTACCTCCTCCGACCATTAGAGCGAGCTCCGACCAAACACCGCCACAACCGCAGCATGTTTCCAACCCTAAAACCGCGGTAGCCGCCGGCACGCTGAGGGCTCCAAGATCATTCGCCACCTCGGGTGAAATAGGTGGAGGTCGTTCGAGGGCCAATACGGTACCTCCGGGGGATTCGTCACAGCAGGCCGAGACCTACCTGCAACTTTATGCGAAGGAGCAGATTAATTTAGCCGCCCTCCTGAAAGTCTGGGAAGATGGGCTGATTCCTACGCCGATGATCGCCGCCGCGATGGGTCGCGGCGACATTCCTTCTCCGCTCATGTTGCAAGCGTGGCAGGAAGGTCGCATTCACGACAAAAACTGGGGTGAACTGATTTCGGCGGGCGCCTGTCTCCTCTTTGGACTGCCGACCCAGGAAAAATTAAGCGAGAGCCTGGTCGACCAAAAAGGCTATCTGCGTGTCCGTCACGAATTGATCCACCGCATGGGATTTACCGTCCCCGTGCCGACGACATCGAAATATCTCTTGAAGGAAAAAATCGGCTCCGGCGGGAACAGCGACGTTTATCGGGCCATCGAAGAACCTTCCGGACGCGAGGTGGCGGTCAAGATCCTAAAAAGTCAGGACGAAGCCGACCGCAAAGCGCTCAATGATCGCGTGCGCGATGAAATGCTGCACAAAAAAATCTACGCCCATGGAAGTTTCGTCCAAGTTTACTATTCCGGGGAGACGGCCCAAGGAGATCCTTTCATCGTACAGGAGCTCCTCGTGGGCGGTACGGTAGAGAGCTATATCGACGACCTTAAGTCGGGAAAAATACCCTACAGTTTGGAGAAAATTATCGATCTGGCCTGCCAGATCCTTTTGCCGCTCGCGTTGATGCATGAAAACGGGCTCGTTCACCGGGACGTGAAACCAGGAAATTCTTTCTTGGACGATCAGGTCCGGCCGAAACTTGGAGATCGAGGCCTGGCGATGGTAGTGCCGGATCCCCCAGTTGCACAAGACACCGTTTTCGGAACGCCGATGTATCTATCACCGGAATCATTATCTGGATGGAACAAGGCTAATAGAGACGTTTGGGCGTTCGGGGTCTTGTTGTATGAGCTTCTGACGTTGAAGGTGCCTTTCCCCTATAAGGAGAAGGACTCTCCTCCGGCTAAGAAAGAAAGCCCTGATGGTGGAGCCGAAGAAAACAAGGACCCATTCCTAGGACTTTGGAAGGCGATCTTGCAGGACCAACCGATTCCGCCAAGCGAGGCCGCTCCTCACAGAGGGATTTCTAAGGCGATCGACGAGATCCTGATGAAGTGCCTTGAAAAAGATCTAGATCCGAATGTCGAGCCGCAACGCTACAAGAATGCGGGCGACGTGCTGGCCGCTTTGCTGAAGATCAAATTTCAAGTGCATCTCGATGCTGCGGAGGCGCACCTAAAAAGCATCGATGATTTTGCAGAAGTGGAACGTCGCATTAAAAGATCTGCTTGGCTCAAAGGAATGGAGAAAGCCCTGCACGAGTTAGAGACCCTTTACAAAGAATACCCCGTCCAAAGCGTCCTGCAAAAACGGCTCGACGTTTACATGAAGATCCATGAATGGGCCGAAAAGGAAAGAAGGGATCTTCTGGAAGAGATCGAGGGCCACATCGTCGATCTGGCCCCTCAATCCCCGGAAGCCTCCCGGGTTACGAGGAAGCTGACAACCCATTTCATCGCGGAAGGAGAGTTTCTGAACGGCCGCGTTCAAATGATAGCCTCCGCGGGGGGAATCTTAATTCCTGGAAGCTTGTCGGAACCCAGAAGGTTAGATCGGCTCGAGTATGGCCGCAGCGGGGCCATTGTACATTTCGATGGAGGAGTGGACGGAGTCTCTGTGTCTATGCCCGTCCCGACGCATGTCGACTCATCCACACTCCGTGTGCCTTCTTATTTAAAGCTGACCGACGTGCCGCACGTGCCAGGTATCTTGGTCCCGGCGGGGGAAACCTTCGTCATGGGTGGGATGCAGTACGTCGATCGGGACTATTTCGTTATGCCGCTACGCACAGGAGCTGATTATTTAGAGTGTCTTGAAGCTGCTCGTGAAGAATATGGGCCGGATTCGCGGAGCTTCGAGAATCAGCTTCCTTACGGTTGGGTATGGGATGATCAGAAAAAACGTTACCTCTACCGCATCGGAGACAAAAAAGGGCAGCCTGTTGATCTTCAATTGCCCATCGAGATTTCAAGTCTTGAGGCATCGGAAAAGTATTTGGAGCGCTTGAGCCGAAAAATTGGATTCAGGTGTGATAACATCAGTCTTTATGAATGGATGAGGCTATTAAGGGGCAACAGCGTCCACGTCTATCCTTGGGGAGAGGCCCCGCCCACCAGTGACATGGTTGTCTATAATCTCTACAATCTCGCCGGAGGCAGGGCCCGTAACCAACCCGTGAGCTTGGATGCGGTTGCCCACCATGATTTCTCGCCATTTTCGAGGCCGGACATGAAGATCACGCACGTATTAGGTAATACTCGAAAGTTTGTGAGCATGGGCCGTTTGGAGGAAATGGCTCTTATCGCGGTTCAGCACGGTCTTTCTGTGCCGGCGCTGAAATCTGATTATTATCTTACTGTAGGCGGCAATTATGCTGACAATCCCCCAGCGACACCCGACGTGATCGGCAAACATTTGAAGAGCAGCCGCGTTCAAGCCGGCATCATGCCCGTGTTGCGGTTGCAAACCGTTCCCAAGAAATCGCGTTAGTTTTTACTGACTAGAATTGCGCTTTACTCGCACGTGTCGTGCCCGGGATGCGCGTGCGTTTCGATGGATTTTTCGTAAAGGCGGTGGACTTTGTATTTTTCGCCGCCCATGAGTTCGATGCCTAAGTTGATCTTTTGATTGTCTTCTAGCGTCCACGACAACTCTCCGCCCCAATGTCCCAATTCCTGCGAGCGGCGGTGCATTTCCGCATAGAGCAGCACCGAGAGCCCGGCTCCGAGGATGTCTTTTCGAAATTCTTTTTTGATTCCTAAGAGCATCAGTCTCGCGGAGCGGATTTTTTTTCGTTTGATGCGGTAGAGGAGTTTGAAGAGGCCAAACGGAAACAGGCGGCCGTTTAAGTCTTTGATCGCTTCGTTCAAATTCGGAAGCGCGAGTGCAATCGCGGCGGGGCGGCCGTCGACTTCCGCGATCAAGGCGAGCTTGGGTTCTAAGAGAAGCTTGAAATCTTTCGCGGCTTTTTTGATCTCGTTTTCGGTCAAAGGCACGAAACCCCAGTTTTTCTGCCAAGCCGAATTGAAGACGTCGATCAGGATGCGGACGTCGCGGTCGAGATGCTTCGGGTCGACTTCGCGCACGGAAAGGCCGGGATGTTTGCGGACCTCGTCCGCCATTTGCGCCGCGGCCCCCGGAATGGGCCGGTCAGATTCGTAACGCCAGCTGTACAGGTCTTTGCATTTTCTCAAACCCCAGCCCTCCAAGAGTTTCGCGTAATAAGCCGGATGATAGCCCGTCAGCAGGAAGGCGGGCTGGTCGAAGCCTTCCACGAGCAAGCCGGATTCTTCGTTGATAGAAAGACTGAAAGGCCCGCGAACCGTCCTCATGCCGCGTGCACGTAGCCAGCCGGCGGCGTTTTCTAGCAGCGCATTGGCGACTTCTTGGTCGTCGACGCATTCGAACAGGCCGAAGAACCCGGTTTGTTCGCCGTGGGTTTGATTGTGCAAGTGATCGATTTGGGCCGAAATGCGCCCGATCGGACGGCCGTCGCGGCAAGCCAAGAAAAGAACCGCATCCGCGTGCTCGAAAAAAGGGTTTGTCCGAGGATCCAATAACTCGCGTCTTTCCTTTAGTAACGGCGGGATCCAGTGAGGATCGTCACAGTAAATGGTCCAAGGGACTTCTAAGAATTTTTTAAGGTCTTTGCGGGCTTCTTGATTTTCAATCTCGAGGATGCGGAGGGTGAAATCGGAAGCGGGCATAAGGATTAGGCGCAAATGTCGTAAATTTTTCCGACTTGGCGGAAGATGTCCAGGGCGCGCGCCAGATGCTCCGGCGTATGGGTGGCGAGATAGCTCGTGCGCAGCATTTCCGTGCCCTTCGCGACCGCGGGATAAAGGACGGGATTCGTATAGACACCCCGGTCTAAGAGGTCTTTCCAGACCAGCCAAGTCTTCGTGCTGTCGCCGATCACGACCGGTACGACGGCGGCTTCGGCATGTCCGGTCTCATAGCCCATTTCGCTCAAAGATTTTTTCATGAAACGGGCGTTGTCGTGGACTTGTTTGGCGCGTTCGGGTTCGGCGATCAAGACGTCCAGGGCGGCGTTCGCGGCGGCCGCGCAGGAAGGTGCGAGCGAGGCGGAAAAAATCATGGGCCGGCCGAAATGTTTGACGAAATCGATGACTTTTTTATCCCCCGCGACGAAGCCGCCGATGGACGCCAAACTCTTGCTGAACGTACCGACGATCAAGTCGACTTCTTTTTGAAGGCCGAAATGATGACACGTCCCACGGCCGCCGGGCCCCATAACACCCACGCCATGTGCGTCGTCGACGGCGATACGCACGTTGTATTTTTTAGCGAGCTGCACCATTTCCGGCAGAGGCGCCAAGTCACCTTCCATGCTGTAAACGCCGTCGATGAAAAGAAGGGCGCCCGTGTCTTCGGGAATCGACTTCAGGATGCGTTCGAGATCGTCCAAGTCGTTGTGCTTGAAACGGATGTTCTCGCCTTCCATCAAGCGGCAACCGTCGTGGATGCTCGCGTGCGCGAAGCGATCTACGACAGCGACGGATTTTTTATTGATGAGGGCGGTCAGCATACCGAGGTTCGCTTGGTAGCCGGTCGTGAAAACTAGGGCGGCTTCTTGGTCGAGGAAGGACGCGAGCTTCGCTTCAAGCTCCTCGTGAATGGGCATAGTGCCGTTCAAAAAACGCGATCCGGTCATGCTCGTGCCGTATTTTCGGATGGCGTCGATGGCGGCTTCGCGGACTTTTGGGTGCGTGGTGAGCCCCAGGTAATTGTTCGAGCCCAACATCACGACGTCGCGGCCTTGGTAGCGTGCGACGGGACCTTGGTTTTCTTCGATGGATTGAAAGTAGGGATAGAGGCCCGTTGCCGAGAGCTGGTCGTAGAGTTCCCACTCATAGGCTTTTGCGAGTACGTCGCGGCCGCCTTTTTCGAGCTGACTCGTCCAACTGCTTAAAGCGTCTTGGTCATTCTCATCCATGAGGGCATCAATAGGGCATTAATAACGGATTAAATGACCGATTCCGCCAGGAGTTCGACGATGTCTTTCGTGTCGATCGTGTCGTCGACCGCTTTGTCGCGCGTCGCGTCTTTGAGCATCGTGATGCAGAAAGGACAGGCGCTGGCGATCACGTTCGGTTCGGCGGTTTGAAGATCTTCGAGGCGTTGGTGGTTCACGCGTTTACCGACACGCTCTTCCATCCACATGCGTCCGCCGCCGGCGCCGCAACAACGGCCGTTCTCTTTTGAGAGTTCAACTTCGACGATTTCCGCCCCGGGGATCGCGTTCAAGATCTCGCGGGGAGCGTCGTAGATGTCGTTGTAGCGGCCGAGATAACAAGAGTCGTGATACGTGACTTTTTGCGGCAGGGGACGGACCGGCGTCAGGCGGCCTTCGCGCATCAGCTCATAGATGAAGTCGGTGTGATGGATGACTTCGTAATTGCCGCCGAATTGCGGATATTCGTTTTTGATCGTGTTGAAGCAATGCGGGCAGGCGGTGATGACTTTCTTGAACTTGTACTTATTCATCGTTTCAATGTTGGTCTTCGCGAGCGTCTGGAAGAGGTATTCGTTTCCGATGCGGCGGGCTGCGTCGCCCGTGCAGTTTTCTTCCTTGCCCAAAATCGCGAAGTCGACGTGGGCTTTTTGCAGCATCTTGACCAACGCGGTCGCGATGCGCGTGTTGCGGTCGTCGAAGGATCCGGCGCAACCGACGAAGTAGAGGTATTCGGCTTCTGGGTGGTCCGCGATCATCTTGACCCCTAAGCTCTTGCACCATTCGGCGCGGTCGCCCGCGTTGATGCCCCAGGGGTTGGAGTTCACTTCCATGTTGCGGAAAGTCGTCTGGACTTCGACCGGCATCACACCTTGGGTAAGGACCATGTGGCGGCGCGCGCCGACGATGCGGTCCACGAATTCGATGCCGACGGGACAGGCTTCTTCGCAGGCGCGGCAGCTCGTGCAGGACCAGAAAACTTCCGGGTCGATGATGAACGGCGTGACCAAATGCTCTCCTTGGGCGGCAGCGGCTTTTGCTCCGGCCGTGTCCCCGTGGCCGTCGTCGTGGGGTTCGTTGCGGCCGTCATTGTAGGGAGTCGTTTTGAGCGCCCACGGAGCCCAACCTTCATGCGTGCCGCCGAGTTGTTTGTCCTCGCGCAGGTATTCGCGCATGTCGATGTTCAGGTGCTTTGGGCTCAAAACTTTGCCGGTGTTATACGCGGGGCAGACCGACGAGCAGCGGCCGCATTCAGTGCAGGTCGCGACGTCGAGCAGGTCCTTCCAAGATAAATCTTCCATCTTCGCCGTGCCGAAGGAGGTCGCGTCCGGGTCTTCGAGATTGACGTTGCGCAGCTGGCCTAAGGGCGTGGTGCGTAGAAAGAAGACGTTCGGCAGGAAGGTGAAGACGTGGAAATGTTTTCCGTACGGCAGGAAATTCAAAAAGATCACGATCAACGCCACGTGCACGAGGTACGAAACATCGGCGATGCCTTGGAGCACGGGCGTCGGCAGGTGAGCGGCGTTGAAGAGAAGCGCGAAGAGTGAAGAGACCGGCTGCCAGGCGATGTGCTGCATGCCGTTCATGGCCATGCGTGCCCCTTCGAAAGTCAGGTCGGAAAGGCAGAGGGTGAAAATCATGCTTAAGATGAACACGGCCTCCATCGATTTCGTGAGGCGGCGTACGTGGAGCACCAAGCGGCGGTACATCGCATAGCTCACCGCCAGCATGACTAAGATCAGGATGAAATTGAGGCCGAACTCATAAAGACGTCCGAAAATACTTTCGCGGAAAAATAGGAGAAAGTTCTCGCTGAAACCCATCCCGAAGAGAATGATCGTGCGCAGTCCAATGATGCAGAAGCCCCAGAAGATCATCGCGTGCATCAAGCCCGCCTTGATGTCACCTTTGATGATCTTGGTTTGGAGAAAAGCGATCGTGACCAGGTTTTTGATCCTTTTGCCCCAGTCGTTAAAGCGATTGTCCGGCTGTCCTCCGAGGATGACTTCGCGCCAGCGGGACACGGAATATCCGAAGAAGGTGAGGCCTAAGACCAGAAAAACAGCGACGGTAATGGGAAACATTCGCAAGCTCCTTTTGACTTTAATGAACGGTAAAAATGTGGGGCGTATCTAGCAAACGCTTTTCGCGACTTCAACCCAAATTCCCCGACGCCGCGGGTTCTACTTGCATCTCTCTCGGTATGCGTTAGAGGGGCGCGCCATGGAAATACAGCTTACTTTTCGCTATTCGGAAAACGATTACGCCCGTGCGTTTCGCGCGCATCACGCTTCCTCTCTACATCTTTGGAAAGATGCGATCTTTGTCGCCCTCGCGACCGCGGCGGGCGTCTATGTCTGGAAGGAGATGCATCTGCGTTGGCAAGGCGCGCTCTTTATCGCCGCCGCGACGCTGCTTGTGATGGCGCGAGTGATGCTTGCTTTCATCACTCCCCGCTGGGCTTTCCGCCGAGAGCCGAAGTTTCGCGACGAGTATTCGATGCTTTTTTCGCCCGAAGGCATCCATTTCCGCACGAAGCACATCGACTCGCGGCTGGAATGGAAGATGTATACCCGCGTTCTTGAGACGGATCATTCTTATCTCCTCTATTACGGTCCCTCCCAGTTTACCGTGATCCCTAAGAGGATTTTCGAAAGCGACGAGCGGCGGCTGGAGTTTGAAAAAATGTTAAGCCAATACGTTCCGAAGTAGAGAATGATCGAAGACAGGGCTTGTTTTTAGCTTAACGCTAAGCAATAATAGAGCCGTGAATATCCGCCAATACGCACGTTCTTTAGGAAGCCGCGGTGGAAGAGCTCGCGCCAGGAGTTTGTCGCGAGAAAGGATGAAAGAGATCGCTTCTTTGGGCGGCAAGACGCGGGCGTTGTCCCGCCATGCGGCTCGGCGGATCGAAGAAAATTTTAAATATCTGAAGACTATCGAGGCCTTAAAAAAGGCCTCTCTCGTTCATGGCTCCTAAATCCGATCAGACCGATTTCGTCGAAGAAATGGGCGAACTTGCGGAAGCATTGGAAGAAAATGGCTTTCAGCCTGTCTTAGTGGGCGGCATGGCTTTGGTGATCTTAGGGTCTCAACGCGTTACGAAAGACTTCGACTTTTTGATTTCTTTGCAAGGATTGACTGCGGAACGAATTGTTGACGTTTTTTACGATCGCGGTTTCGAGTTGGTCACGAAATTCAATGCGCAAGGCGAAGTGCTCAGGACGGTGGATAACTCTAGGGCCGCCGCCATTAAGTTGAAGTCGGATTTGCCCGACAGTCTCTTTTTCTTTCATTGGAAAACGAGGCTGAAAGTGGATCTGCTCCTCGATTTTCCTTTGCCGGCCAAAGACATTCTTTCGAGAGCGGGCAAAGTCAAATTGAAATCCTATTCTTTGAAAGTCGCTTCCGCCGAAGATCTGCTTCGGCTCAAGGAGATCGCTTATGCGAATCGAGGCTCTCCCTCCGACGCCCAGGATCTGGATTTTCTCAAACGATTGGTTGATTGAAGTAAGGAGTTTCTATCGTCATGCTCCCGACTTTGGCGGTTTATCGAGAGCGCTGAGTGTCCGCCATCAGCTGGGTGAAGGTGATATCATCCTCAAAATTGTTCACTAAATGAATGAAGCGGGAGTTTTCCGGATAAAACCTACGTGCATCCTCATAGATGCGTCGCTGCTGATCCAGAAGACCCTTTACGATCTTAATTTGACGATGGTATTCGTCCGACTGGTTGTTCAACTCTTTCAGTTCCTTAATGATAGGCTTGATCTTCTCCTGTAAATCCTCGGCTTTGTAAATCAAGAGATCGATCTCCATTTCCTCGGCGCTTTGATAACGTTTTTCATGGTCAGGGTGCATGGCCTTTTTCACGATCCGGTCGAGGGAAGCCGGGATGTGCCGGTCGGGCCTCGCCTTGCTTGGAGGGATGATGTCTTGTTCGGTTAAGGCCCTCGTTTTGCGTACGAAATTCAAGTTGGCGTCGTCCTGATTGTCCAAGAAGGGATGCTGGCCGGTCAGCATTTCATACAGCGCGACTCCCATGGCGAAAACGTCGACGGTGGGATGATTCGGCCTTTTTTTGAGACCGTGGATGATCGCATCGGTTAAGCATTCTGGCGGAATAAACCCGGGGGTTCCGGAAACAAAGGGAAGGTGGTCCTCATAATCCGGATGTTTTTGCGCCTCGTCGTCTTGGTACGTTGCAGAGCCCAGGTCGATGACTTTGACGACCATCCGGTTTTCATTTCCTGGTATGAGGAGAAACATGCAGTTTTCAGGTTTGAAGTCCCGATGAACGATTTTTTGCCGATGAAGGCCCGCCATACCTCGGACGGCCTGAATAAAGACGTTCATTACGCTCTCTAAATTAAAAGTAATCGCGGTAGGTCTGCTCACGCGTCTTTGTGTCTGCGCCGGGCCGCTCTGCTCTCCCAAGAATCGACTCACTCGCTCGGTGGCGCTTAAGTCTGAGGTTCCTGACATAGTCTCGGCCAATCCATGGGCTTCCATGACGTCATGAAAAGAGCCGTCCAAGCGTTCTATGACGAGGTAAGGCTGTCCCGTGGCCAGGTCTCCAGCTCTGTGGATAGCTCTAATGTTCTCAATGCTTCGAGTGTGAGGGGTAAGCGCTGTTTCCTGAAGATTACATTTTTTCGTGATGCTCATATAGGCCGCAGGAACGTTTGCGTTGATGACTTTGACTGCAACAAGCATCCCATTCATCAATCTACCAGCGAGAACCGTGCTGCTTCCCCCAAAGCCGAGCACCTTTTCAATAATGATGTCAGCAAGGACATTACCCATCCCCCATGTGTCCGGAGCGGTTTCGACCAATTCTTTGATCACCAAACGGCGGTTGCCCTTGCTATCTTTCGCGGTAATGGACTCGATGAGGGCTTCTACGTCGCCGGAAGCAGGAGGGCGGGAATGAGCATTTGTAACCAATTTCCTCGTGGAATGCCTTCTGGGGTTATTAGGGTTCCCTAAATTCCGAGTCACTGCCGGCTGGGCGACCGGCACGCGATTTTTATCCCCCAGGTTGGGGGGGCGGCGGATTGGTGTTGAATCGGACGAAAGACTCAGAAGGGGGAACTCCTGGCTGATGGGACGCGCCAAAGAGCTCATCAAAGGCCCGATCGATCTCTGTCTCCGAAACACCGCCTTCAAAGACTGCGCCGGCCCCTTTCTGTATTGAAGAAGCGGAAATTTCTGCGGAGCTGAGATGGACGCGATCCAAGAAGGTTCTAATTCCTGACAGGCCTGCTTCAATAAGATTCGCAGAAGGAAAAAAATTGTGTCGTTGAAGATTGACGATGAGAGAATCCCAGTTGCTTTGGTCCCGGTGCCGATCCGAAAGATCTGTGGTATCAAGAGAAGCGTCAAAATTCGAAATGAGTTCGCTTAGATCCCGAATTCGATCTTCAGGAAGAAAGAGCGACAGTTTGTTTTGCAAATTGATGATCGCGCCACGTCGTTGCGCCATTAAGGCGAATCCTCCGTCTTGAGGAGCGCATAAAGCGACGACGCGGTCGATAGCCTGATGGGCTTGCAAGAGGTTCTGCTCTGTCCCTGCAAAAGGTCGGGATAGTAGATTGCCTGGCGGCTTAGTCATATCGGCAACTTCGACATCTCTTGCGAATAGTTTCGTTCAATTTTTGCCTCCTCATTAATCTCCCGACATAATCTTCCGGCAACTTAAACGCTGAGATTGCGATGCTGTCCTGTGAGGTGTGTATGGGATTATTGCGCGAGATGGTCGTCGGCGGTTTTTTGAGAGATTACCCGAGATCGGCCAGGGTTGTGGATAGGGTGATGAATGTTGCGGGTACCGCCTCGAAGCTGGCTGTGGGCGGTGTGGGTCAAGCTCAAAAGACTTCGGAAGTCGCTCGCGTCGGGGCAGTCTGGCTTGCTCGTAGAGCTCCCGGGGCCGGTGTGAGAGCGACGAGGTTTGCAATGTCTGCTGGAGATGCAGTCGCCTGGTTGGTTCGCAATACAAGAAGATAAGCTACGAAATTTTCGTAAAATCCCCCCGGTTTTTATCGTCATAAACCTGATTTTGTGTTCTTGCTCGGATGTCGTTTGAGGAAGCGTGCTCGTGACATGGTCCTCGCGAATTTTTATCAAATTGATATAAAATATTTTATATTTGGAATTGACCCTATTATTTAAATGGATAAAATTTTGCCTCCGGATCTGTTTTTAAGAATAATGGTGTTAACCCTCGATAATTTAAGGAGATGTTAATGAGTGCTCATCTCGATCTCATGAAGAAGCTCAAAAGCGAACTGCCGGCAGGGGCGATGAAGTCCCAGCCATGGCGTGGTCTCGTCGCGATTCCTTTGATCGCTGCGATTCTCTTTGGGACTTGGGCCCTCCTTTTTTATTCCCTCCCTTGGTACGTCGGGGTGTTGGGCGGGCTGGTCGTGGGGAATCTCTATGGCATTTTAGGTTTCTTGGGTCACGAAACCTTGCATGGATCCGTTTTTAAATCCCGCTTCTTGCAAAACTTGATCGGCTATCCGGCGTTTTGGATTTTTGGGTTTACGCCCGCATTGTGGCGGCCTTGGCATAATCAGATTCATCACGCGAATACGAATATTCCCGACATCGACCCCGATAGTTACGGGACGACGAAGAGATTCGAAAAAGTGCCCTTGGCGAAGTTTCAGTTTAAAACAGGCGTTGGTTCAGGGCACTTCTTAAGCCTCTTTTTCTTCGCTTATCGGTTTACCTATCATTCACAGATTGTTCTCTGGATGATTTCCAAAAAATATCCGGAATTGTTCAAGCCACTGAACAAGCCCCGCGCTGCGCTTGAGAGCCTGCTTGCCATTGCTTCTTGGATTGCTTTGGGTGTGTGGGCCGGACTGCCGGGAGCGGTCTATGGCATTGTGATTCCGATGGCGATGGCGAATGTGGTGCTGATGTCCTACATCGCCACGAATCATTTCTTAAGACCTCTGGCCGACGTGGACGAGCCCGTTGATAATTCTATGAGTTTGACGGTGCCGAAGATCGTCGACTTCCTGCATCTGAATTTCAGTCATCACGTCGAGCATCATTATTTCCCGAATATGAGCCCGCGTTTCGCGCCTGCGGTGCGGAAGAGTCTCCTGAAGCACGCGCCCGAACGATACTTGGCGCCGTCGCACGTGCAAGCCCTGCTCTGGCTCTATAAAACGCCGCGGCTGTATAAAGACCATGAGACGCTCATGAACCCTTATACGGGCAAGACCGTTAAAATTTCCGAGGTCGAAGCGGCTTTGAGGAAATCCTCCCGCCAGGGCACCAAACAGCCCACGTCTCCGGCCGCCGCTTTCTAAAAACAGTAGACTTTTTTCTCTC
The DNA here is from genome assembly GCA_052033505.1 of Myxococcota bacterium. Lineage (GTDB taxonomy): Bacteria > UBA10199 > UBA10199 > JACPAL01 > JBPOJN01. Next base: position 22,734 of record JBPOJN010000087.1, read on the forward strand.
CGATGAGACAAACACGCGCTACAAAATAAGGAGCGCGTGCCGTGTCTATCCAAGAAAAATTAAAAGAACTCGACCGCCGTAATCAAGAAGCGTTGGTCGCCGGCGGTAAAGACCGCATCGAAAAACACCATGCCGCGGGCAAGCTGACCGCGCGCGAACGCATCGATGTTTTGTTGGATCCGGGGACCTTCGTCGAGATGGATCGCTTCATGACCCATCGCTGCACGGAGTTCGGCGTCGACAAACAAAAAATTCCGGGCGACGGCGTCGTGACGGGTTATGGGCGCATCGAAGGACGACTCGTGTTCGTGTTCGCGCAGGACTTCACCGTTTTCGGTGGATCTTTAGGCGAGGTGTTCGCTCAGAAAATCTGCAAAGTCATGGACCACGCGCTCAAAGTGGGCGCTCCCGTCATCGGGCTGAACGACTCGGGCGGCGCTCGCATCCAGGAAGGTGTCATGAGCCTCGCGGGTTACGCCGATATCTTTTTGAAGAACGTATTGTCGTCCGGAGTCATTCCCCAAATCTCGGGCATCTTGGGCCCCTGCGCGGGTGGTGCCGTGTATTCGCCGGCCATGACGGATTTCATCTTCATGGTGAAGAATACGAGTCACATGTTTATCACCGGCCCCGAAGTCATCAAGGCCGTCACCCACGAAGAAGTCACGAAGGAAGCGTTGGGCGGCGCGATGACGCATAATCAAAAATCCGGCGTCGCGCATTCCGTGGCGGAAGACGACCGTGAGTTGCTCGGGCAGATCCGCAAGCTGACGACGTATCTCCCATCCAACAACACCGAAGATCCGCCGTTCGTGCCCACCGATGATCGTGCGGACCGGGCGGACGCGAAGCTCGACGATTGGATTCCGGACAATCCGAACAAGCCTTACGATATGAAGGGTTTGATCGAGATGGTCGTCGATACGAATTCTTTCTACGAGATCCAAGCGCACTTCGCGAAAAACATGCTGGTCGGTTTCGCCCGCGCGGGAGGCCGCGTGATCGGCGTCGTCGCGAATCAGCCCGCGGTGTTGGCCGGCTGTCTCGACATCAACGCCTCGGTCAAGGCCGCGCGTTTCGTGCGTTTTTGCGATGCGTTCAACATCCCCATCGTGACCTTCGTCGACGTGCCGGGATTCTTGCCGGGTGCCGAGCAGGAATTCGGCGGCATCATCCGTCACGGCGCGAAGCTTCTGTATGCGTTTTGCGAAGCGACGGTCCCCAAAATCACGATCATCACGCGTAAGGCCTACGGCGGAGCCTACGACGTCATGAGTTCCAAGCACGTGCGCGGCGACGTGAACTTGGCCTATCCCGCGGCCGAGATCGCGGTCATGGGCCCGGACGGCGCGGTCAATATCATCTTCAAAAAACAAATCGACGCGGCCAAAGATCCCGTCGCCGAAAAAGCCAAGCTCGTCGATGACTACCGCCGGACGTTCGCGAATCCTTTCAAGGCCGCGGAATTAGGCTATATCGATGAAGTGATTTTCCCGCGCGACACGCGTTTCCGCATCATTCAATCTCTCGAGATGTTGAAGGATAAACGCGACAAAAATCCTCCGAAGAAGCACGGGAATATTCCGTTGTAACCTCGCCTGGAAAACTACGGATTTATATTCATTTGAGATAGAACTCTGGCTCCATGGTGAACGGACAAGATGGTGATCTGTGAAGTCAGTTTGTAGATGATTCGATAAGGGCCGATCAAAATTTCACGCGTATCAGGTAATCTTAATTCCGGCACAATGCGTCCCGACTTGGGAAAATGTTTGAGCCGCGATGTGGCTCGGACCACCTTATTGGCCCAGGCGAAAGCCGGTTGCTTTTTATCTTGAGCTATCCATTTTGTGATTTCGAGCAGCTCGTTACGCGCATTCTGAGACCAGGCGAGCTTCATGGATCTAGAGGGATTTGAGTGTTTTTAAGAGGTCTTTCACGACTTTTTCGTGAGGGATGAGCTTCCCTTCTTCCATATCTTTTTCTCCTCGAGCAACGGCTGCGAAGAGTTCTCGCTCATAGCGCATGCGTTCAAAAGTTTCCGGGTCTATAACCACGGCTGCGGAATGTCCGTTTTGAGTCAAAACGAGAGTCCGCTTTTTCGAATGCAACTCCTCGATATAAGAAGAGGTGTTCTTTCTGAACTCGGAAATCGGAATAATATCTTCGGCAAGATTTGGTTTCATAAAAAGACCTTTAAAGGTCTTTTTATGGATAACATCTTTATGTTATTTACTCAATCAAATAACAAGTAGATGTTATTTTCATTTCAATGCCTTTCAAGGTGCAATCAAGTTCAGCGACGGTGGGACTGACGGCAGCGCGCGTGTCTTCGTATTTCGGTGCGCCCGCCACCAGTGCGTGAAGTTCATGCCCAGATAATAAAGCGGGTGCGCGCGGTTCGCCCAGAAGCGTTTCGCGATCGAAGGCCAGGTGTAGAAGCGTTTCCGGAAATTCGTGTAGTGCTCTTCCATTTCGTCCTTCGTCATCGTCGGATGCTTCCAGACGAGATTCCCGCCGGTGTAGTGCTCCCAGTCGAAGTCGAAGATTTTACCTTCTTTTTTCGCCTTCTCGTAAACTTCCGTGCCGGGAAACGGCGTCATGATGCCCGTATTGACCATGGCCAGGCGGTTTTTCATCGCGAAATCATAGACCTTATCGAAGCTCGCGGGTGTGTCTTGGTCGAAGCCGAAAATGAAGGCGCCGACGACATTGATGCCCGCACGGTGCATCTTTTTGATGTTCTCTTCGTAATTTTTGACCTTATTGAACGACTTGTGGGCCGAGTTCAGCGTGTCTTGGTCGATGGATTCGATGCCGACAAAGAGGCTGATGCAGCCGGAGCGCGCGGCGAGTTTGAGAAGCTTTTCATCGCGGCAGATCAGTTCCATGGACCCTTGGCTACCCCATTTGATGTTCAAGGGGATCAAGGCTTCGCAAAGTTTGTAGGCGTATTCTTTCGAGAGGAAGATATTGTCGTCGACGAAGAAGAAGATTTTCGACGGATAACGTTTGATTTCTTCCACGACGTGCTCGACGGGACGGGTGCGGAAGGTTTTGCCGTACATCAAGGTGACCGTACAAAAATTGCAGCCCAGCGGGCAACCGCGGCCGGTCTGGATGACTTGGGCGTTCAACGTCGTGCCCATGTTCTTGAACAGATCCTTGCGGGGCATCGGCAGGTCCTTCAAATCGATCAATTGATCCGTATGATAAACAGGCTTGAGCTTGTCGGCCTGGAAGTCGGCCATGATTTCAGCCCAGACCATTTCGACTTCATTGATGACGACGGAGTCGAAGTGCCGGCCACATTCTTCGACCATGAAGGAGGCATGACTGCCGCCGCAGATGACCCGGACGCCTTTTTGCCGGAATCGATCCGCGATCTGATAGCCGCGCGGGGCCTGGCAGCTCATCATGGTGATGCCCACCAAATCTGCCGTTTCGTTCGGATCGAGCCGCTCGAATTCTTCCTCTATGATTTTAATTTCGTCGAAATACGGTTCGGCCAACGCCGCGATGACCGCGAGATTCAGATGGTGAACGTGCTTGCCCTTCACGCCCTGGACTTCGAGTCCCGCCGGAGCGATGAGTAGTAGTTTCAGAAGATCCCCCTTTAGCAGTGAGCGTCTTGGTTTAGAGTAATAGGAAGGGAAAGGGAAGGGATAAGGAGCTATTGACCATGGATCTGCATCGATGTACGCTTTCCCGTACATGGAGGTTTAAGATGAAAACCATCAGTGCGACGGAAGCCAGGAGCCGGTTATTTGAACTTTTGAAGGCCTCACTGCATAAAAATGAATCCTTCCGCATCCCTTATAAAGGGGGTTCCTCTATTCTTTTGGCGGAGGAAGACTATGAGTCTTTATTAGAGACCGCCCATTTGTTGAGCGCACCTGGGTTTATAAAGTTGTATCGCAAAGCGAAGAAAGAGATCAAAGAGGGCAAAACGCAAAATATGAATAAGGTTTTTTCGCGCAGATGAGTCCGATTTATGAAGTCCGTTTTACCCGTCAGGCCATTAAAGATTTCGATCGATTATCGCCTAAGCTTCGCGAGAAGGTGAAGAAGTTGTGTGAGGAAATACTTCAAAAGAATCCCCAGGAAGGCAAACGGCTCTTGGGAGAATTGAAAGGCAGCTATTCCTTGAGGATCTCTTATCAAGACCGATTGATTTATTCGATTCATTCCTCTCAAAAAATCGTCTTTGTGGAACGATGCAAAACTCATTATGGGGATTGATAAAGTATCCTTTGCTTACGAAGCCAAACAAGTTTGCATGCGGACAGCATGTGAAAGATCGTCGCAACCAATCCTGTAGGCGGATCGATAAGCCGTTTCATGAATCAAATCCAGGCCAGACCTTCGCATGTCATGATTCTTTTCAGAAACCTCGAGAGGAGGCAGCGCCTGCTTGCGCGCATCTCGGGAAGGCCTGTTTCCGAATTCCGTCCTCTCGTCATTAAAGATACGTTTCGAAAGTTTGTGGATAAAAAATCCAAGGGATTATCTGAATGCGAGGTAGCCGCGTTTACCCAAAGGCTCTTTTTGTTTCTAAACCGGGCGGCTTCTATAAACAGAGGCAGCCAAAGCACCTCGTCCCTCACCTCGCTTTATGCCCATATGCGGAAGGGGGGGAGATCATTGGGAGCAGGTTCATGGGGAGAGTTTAAGAGAGATGTCTGTGATCTCATGATGCTCTGTCAGCGGTATCGAGTCGACCTCAAATCGATCACGGGGATGCAGCATGGTCTGGGAGTTCCCAGGATCGAGGATCTCGAGGCGTTACTGACATGGTGTCGCAAAAATAATGTCGACCTCAAATCGATCACGGGGATGCAGATGGGTCTGGGAGTTCCCAAGATCGAGGATCTGAATCGATTTCTTGCAACAAATAAAATCAGCCCAAATGAGGGCTAAATAGAAAAGTGCACCCAGAACCCACAGAAGGATGAGCCTCGACGTCATTGGCGGTCTTGCGTGGATGTTTTGGGGTGGTTATTATTTAGAATGATCCCATTTTGACTCTCACAAATCCAGTTGACTCGTAAGCGTAAGCCGCTAGAAACGCCGTTTCTTATGTCCAAAACGTTCAAAAAAATCCTGATCGCCAATCGCGGCGAAATCGCCCTCCGCGTGATGCGGGCCTGCCGCGAGTTAGGCATTAAGACGGTCGCGGTCTTCTCCGATATCGACCGCGCATCGTTGCCGGTCCGTTTCGCGGACGAGGCCTATGACATCGGTCCCGCGCCCTCGAAGGAGAGCTACCTCGTCACCGAGAAGATCCTCGAAGTCGCCAAGAAATCCGGCGTCGAGGCGATCCATCCGGGTTATGGCTTCCTCTCCGAAAACGCCGACTTTTCCGACGAATGCCGCAAAATGGGTATTCAGTTCATCGGGCCGAAAGGCGATTCGATGCGCATGCTGGGTGATAAATTGGCCGGCCGGCGTACTGCGGACAAGGCGGGTGTTCCCACTGTACCCGGTTTGAAGGAGCCTCTGGCCGACGCCGAAAAGGCGAAAGGGCACGCGTCGAAGTTCGGTTATCCCGTCTTGCTGAAGGCACGCGCGGGCGGCGGCGGCAAGGGCATGCGTAAGGTCACGAAGCCCGAAGAAATGGAAGCCGCTTTCCGTTTGGCGTCTTCCGAAGCGGCGTCTTCGTTCAAAGATCCCGCTCTTTACCTCGAAAAATACGTCGAAGAACCCCATCACGTCGAAGTCCAGATCTTAGGTGATCGCCACGGAAACGTCGTCGCCTTGGGCGAACGCGAATGTTCCGTTCAGCGCCGTCACCAAAAAATCATCGAAGAAAGCCCGTCTCCTTACATCACGGAAGCCACGCGTAAAAAACTTTTGGAAGCGGCCGTCGTGTTGGGCAAGGAAGCCGGTTACGAGAACGCGGGCACGATGGAGTTCTTGGTCGACAAGAACCAGGATTTTTACTTCCTAGAAATGAACGCGCGCTTGCAAGTCGAACATCCGATTACCGAGCAAGTCACGAACATCGATCTCGTCCGCGCGCAGCTGCGTATCGCGGCGGGCGAAAAATTAAGCGACATACTGCCGGCGGAGCGTCCTGTCACCGGCCACTCCATCGAATGCCGCATTTACGCCGAAGACCCCGATCGCGACTTCATGCCGTCTCCGGGCAAACTCATCAAAGTCCGCAACCCCGAAGGCAATTGGGTCCGCGTGGATTCGGCGGTTTTTTCGGGCAGCACGATTTCGGTGTATTACGATCCGATGATTGCGAAGCTCATCACGTGGGGCCGTCACCGTGAAGATGCGATCTTACGCATGCGGCGCGCTTTGAGCGAATACCAGATCGTCGGCGTGAAAACGAATCTCGCGTTTTTGGACGCCATCTTGGGCTATCCGGATTTCCAGAAAGGCCGGTACGACACAGGTTTCATCGAGCGGAACATGGCGGCGCTGAAAGAATCGTCCCATCAGGGTAAAGGCGGCGCTGAAATCGCCGCTTTGGCCGCCGTCCTTCATCACACGCGCAAGAAGAGTTTGCCGGTTTCCTCCGGAAAGGCCTCTGAAATCTCTCCCTGGAAAATTTTGGGCCGGAAGGAGGGCTTGAGATCATGAAATTTCAAGTTTCCGTCGCCGCCGGCGTCGAGCCCGTTTCGATCGAACGCGTCGATGACACGCATTACCGCATCAACGATAAAGTCTGCGAAATCTCGGTCGACATCATTCAATCAGACGGCCAAGCCGGGATCTATTCGATCCTGTGCGACGGGCGCTCTTACGAAATCGCCGTACGCGAGGAGAAAAAAGGCTTCGTCGTCGAATTGGACCAACATCTTTTTCCCGTGAAAATCCAAGATCCGTTCGCCGCCAAGGGCCGAGCCGGTAAATCCGCCGAAGGCGAAGCCGCGCTTTCATCCCCGATGCCCGGCCGGGTGGTCGGTTTGAAGGTCGCCGTGGGACAGTCGGTCAAAGAAGGCGAAGGCATCGTTTTGGTCGAAGCCATGAAAATGGAAAACGAACTTGCGGCTCCTAAAGACGGAAAAGTCAAAGCGATCTTGGTGCAAGTCGGCGAAACCGTCGAAAACGGGCAAGACCTCGTGGTGATCGAATAATGGAACGCAAAAAAGAATTCCGCACGATTTCGGGCATTGCTTTGAACAGGGTCTATGGTCGCGGAGACGTAGATTCCGATTATCAAAAAGATTTGGGTGCGCCGGGGGAGTTTCCTTTCACCCGCGGCGTGCAGCCCACCATGTATCGCGGCCGCTTTTGGACGATGCGCCAGTACGCGGGGTTTGCGAGCGCCGAAGAGTCGAACAAGCGCTATAAGTATTTGTTGCAAGCCGGCCAGACGGGGCTTTCCGTCGCCTTCGACCTGCCGACGCAAATGGGTTACGACTCCGACCACGCCATGGCGCGCGGCGAAGTTGGGCGCGTCGGCGTCGCGATTGATTCTGTCGAAGACATGGAAATCCTGCTCGACGGCATCCCGCTCGACAAGGTCTCGACGTCGATGACGATCAATTCGACCGCGGCCATCTTGCTCGCGTTTTATCTGTGCGTCGCCGACAAGCAGGGCGTGCCTTGGAAAGCGCTTCGCGGCACGGTGCAAAATGACTTGCTGAAGGAATACATCGCGCGCGGCACGTACATTTATCCCGCGAAGCCTTCGATGCGCATCATCACGGACCTCTTCCGTTTCTGCAAAGACAATGTGCCCAACTGGAACGCCATCAGCGTCTCCGGCTACCACATGCGGGAAGCCGGTTGCACCGCGGTGCAGGAAATCGCGTTCACTTTGATGGACGGCGTCGCTTACCTCGAAGCCGCGATCAAGGCGGGTCTGGACGTCGACGACATCGCCCCGCAGATTTCTTTCTTCTTCTGCTGCCACAATGATTTTCTGGAAGAGATCTCGAAGTTCCGCGCCGCGCGCCGCATGTGGGCGCGCATCGTGCGCGAGCGCTTCGGTGCGAAAAAAGACGATTCCTGCAAGCTGCGTTTCCACACGCAAACGGCCGGCTGCTCGCTGACCGCGCAACAGCCCAAAAACAACATCGTACGCGTGACGATTCAGGCTCTTGCAGCCGTCCTGGGCGGCACGCAATCCCTGCACACGAATTCCTTGGACGAAGCCTTGGCGTTGCCGACGGAAGAATCCGCCCGCATCGCGCTGCGTACGCAGCAGATCATCGCCCACGAATCCGGCGTCGCCAATACGATCGATCCCTGCGCCGGCTCCTACGCCATCGAGAATCTGACAAACACGCTCGAAGAAAACGCCCTGAAGCTCATGAAACGCGTCGAAGACTTGGGCGGCATGGTCGCCGCCATCGAAAAAGGTTTCGTGCAGCGCGAGATCCAGAATAGCGCCTACCAATATCAGAAAGACATTGAATCCAAGGACGAGATCATCGTCGGCGTGAACGAGTTCCAACTCCAGGCCGAAGAGGCCCAACCCCTGCAGAAGATCGATCCGGCCGCCGAGAAGCGCAAGGTCGAGCAGCTCCAAGCCTTCCGCGCCAAACGCGATCAAAAGGCGACCGACGGAGCTTTGGGCCGTCTGGAACAAGCGGCGCGCGGGGAAGAAAACTTGATCCCGTTCATCTACGAGGCCGTCAAAAACAAGGCCACGTTGGGTGAGGTCTCTGATACTTTGAGGAAAGTATTCGGTCTCTATAAAGAGAATGTCGTGGTATGATTCGTTTCGGATGAAACGGGTCTCTCAAAAAATCCGCATCGGCTCCCTCTCCAAGATTCATTATCGTTTTTCCAAAAAGGACGCTCATTACGCGCGCGGCCTCGTCGCGGGTGCGAAGATCCTCGAACTTTTCGGGGATGCCGCGACGGAGTTGTGTTTGCGTGAGACGGCAGGGAAAGACGAAGGTTTGTTCCGGGCTTATGAAACCGTCGATTTCTTGAAACCCGTCCATAGCGGTGACCGTGTGATCGTCGTCGCTAGGATTTTGAAATTGGGGCGTACGTCGCGGCGCCTAGAATTTACCGCGAAAAAAGGCAGTAGGTTCGTTTGCCGGGCGGTCGGGACCGTCGTGATTCCAAGCTTAAAAAGATCATGAACGCGCAAAAAGTTATCATCACTGCGGCCTTGGTCGGTGCCGAACTGACGCGTCAACAAACGCCGCATCTTCCGCTGACGCCCGAGGAAATCGCCGAAGCGGCGCGGCTCGCCGTGGAAGAGGGCGCCACCGTCGTCCACCTGCACGCCCGCGACGCCCATGGGAACCCCACGAACGATCCGGAAGTTTTTCGCGATATCATTCGTAAGATCCGGGAACGTTGTGATCCTATCATCCAAGTCTCCACCGGAGGCGCGGTCGGGGATCCGTTCGAGAGCCGGGCGCAGCCGCTGGAAGCCGCGCCGGATATGGCGTCGCTCAACGCCGGATCGGTGAATTTCGGCGATGCCGTTTTCGCGAATCCTTTGCCGTTCATTGATTTTCTGGCCGCGCGTTTGGGCCGGGCCGGCGTCAAACCCGAAATCGAAATCTACGATCTTTCGCATCTGGAGACGGCCTTGAAACTCATCGAACGCGGCGACGTACAGGCGCCGGGGCATTTTCAATTCGTGATGGGCGTCAAAGGCGGCGTCGCGGCGACCGAAGAAAATTTAAGACTTTTCGTTTCCAGGCTTCCGGAAGGCTCCACCTGGACCGTTGCCGGCATCGGGCGTTTTGAATTTCCCATGGCGGAACTGGCGCTCCCAATGGGCGGGCACGTGCGCGTGGGCCTCGAAGACAATCTCTATCTCGACAAGGGCATTCTCGCCGAAGGCAGCCACGCACTCGTCCGAAAAGCGGTTGAACTCGCCAAACGCTATGGTAGGCCTGTGGCCACGATCGCGGAGTCCCGAAACATACTTTCATTAGGTGGATAAATGGGCGGTATCGGAGTCATCCTCAATCCGAATTCGAAGCGTTACAAAAGAAACCCCGAGAAACTCAAGCGCATGGGTTTCATCGTGGGCGACAAGGGAAGTTTCAGTCCGACGAAGGATTTGAATGACATCCGCCGCGTGGCGGAAGAATTCCTTGCGCGCGACATCGATATCCTGGCGTTGAGCGGCGGTGACGGCACGAATCACCGGACGCTGACGACGTTCATCGAAACCTATGGGGACCGGCCACTGCCTAAGATCGCTCTTTTACGCGGCGGAACTTTGAATACGATCGCCACTTCCTGTGGCATCTTCGGCACGCCGGAGAAAATTCTGTCGGATCTGCTCTACAAATACCACGAAGACGAGCCTTTCGAGACGACGCAGGTCGACATCATGAAGATCAATCAGCAGTACGGCTTCATCTGGGGCATGGGTGTCATCCACCGCTTCATGCAGGCCTATTATCATCACGGCGAACCTTCCCCTATGCGCGCGGCCACGACGCTCGCGAAGTCAATCGGTTCGGCTTTCATCAACGGACCGTTCGCCTGCCAGATGTTTTCGCGCGTCGACGGCGAAGTGATTTCCGACGGCGAGCGTTGGGCGTTCCGGAATTATTCGGCGATTTTCGCGGGCTCGATTTCACAGCTGGGCTTGGGTTTCCAGGTTTTCAGGTTGGTAGGTTCGGAGAGGAAATTCCACGGCATCGGTTTTTCGATGCCACCACGGAACGTCCTCAAATGTGTCCCGTTCCTCTTCCTGGGAAAATCCAACGGCTGCTCCGACTGGATCGACCGCGCCGCGTCCACGATGACGGTACAGTTGTCCGAACCCTGCGGTTACATCATCGACGGCGATCTGCATCCGCCGACCGACCGTTTCGAATTGTCTTTGGGACCCCGCCTCACCTTCATCGTTCGGTAAGGATTTCGTAGTCATCCCCGGTCGAGATGATTTCTATCGTGCCGCGTTCGTCGGTGCGATAGACGTCGATGTCGCGCGCGTCCAAGCGGTCCAAGACCTCAGGGTTCGGATGGCCGTAGTCGTTTTCGAGCCCCGCTGAAATGACGGCGGCGTCGGGATTAAGCGTATCGAGATAATCCTCGCTCGAGCTCGAACGGCTGCCGTGATGCGAGAGGTGGAGGACGTCCACGCCGCCGATTTTGGAATCCAAAAGCTCTCCTGCGAATTCTTCCAGATTTTTCGTATCCAGGCCCCCGCCCGGCAAGTCGCCAGCGGTGAAATAGCTGAAGTCCTTATAACGGATCAAAATCCCCATCGAAGCATCGTTTTCCTCGTCGGGGTTCAGATGGATCGAACGTCCGTCTTCGTACCTGCCGTTGATGACCACGACTTCGGCCGAAGCGTCGTCTCCCAGCGGTAGGATGTCTCCGGGAATGGCTTCATGCCTTAAAGCTCCCACGGCCCCTTCATAGTTCTCGTAAATCGAAGTCGTTTTGTCGGTGTTATCGCCTCGATCCCAAATTTGTTCGGGCACGACGTCGTCTGCCGTGTTCGCGCGTTGGTCGGGTCCTTTTAAAATCTCGCTCAAACCCGCGATGTGGTCCGCATCATAATGACTTGCCGCCATGATATCGATGCCATCCGTGATCCCGTTTTCTTTCAAAGACTGAAGAAGGGGGAGGACGCGGGGGGGTGCCCCCCGGGGGGGGGCGCCGGCCAAGAGGAGGGGGCGGCCCCCACGCCCCCACACCCAGCGTGG
>JBPOJN010000024.1:0-2143 GCA_052033505.1 Myxococcota bacterium
AACTTCTCATGTCCATGATTCTCCAATTTATCGAGACATCGAATGCCATTCCGAGACTTCTTCCGAACCTCCTCAAAGCAAAGCCTCAAAATAAAGCACTGCCAAAAAAAAGGCAGAGTTAACGCAAAACCCTTTTTCCGCTTCTTAAAAAACCCGCTATTAGTGCGGGGAAAATAATTTCTGTCCATGGCACGTCCATTGCAAATGGTCTCGCCATCATTCTTAAAATGAGCTTCGACACATTTTTTTATTCATTCACCATTACCCCTTAAGGAGGGTTCGATTATGAGGAGTCCGAAAAAAACAAGAAGTAGATCCCGGAGTTTGTCGGGATCGATACTCGTCGCCGCAGTGATCGCTTTGTCTTTCTCCGCGAATGTTCGCGCGGAAGAAGCAGGCTCGTCTTTCCTGGATAAGACGAAGATCACCGGTAATTTTGCAACCAGCTACAACTTCAACTTCAATAATCCGGCTTGCGGTGTTGGCGGCTGCCCCGGTGCGAATGCGCTCCGCGTTTTTGATACCCGTCACAATAATTTCGATTTCAACTTGGCCGAAATCGCGATCGAGAACTCTCCTGTCGAATGGGCGAAATTCCGCCTCGACCTGAACTACGGTGAAGACGTTGCGGCCGTCGACTCCCTCAAAGGGGGCATCATCGGCGTCGACGAATTCGGCGTGCAGCAAGCTTACGCCGAATTGACGGCCCCGATCGGTAACGGTCTCGTTTTCCGCGCCGGTCATTTCGCGACCCCGATCGGTTACGAAGTCATCGAAAGCGCTTACAACCTGAACACGTCGCGTTCGCTCTTGTTCGGTTTCGCGATTCCTTTCACGCACACGGGCCTCACGGCGACCTACGCGTTCAACGACAAATGGTCCGGTACGTTCGGTGTCGTGAACGGCTGGGACCTGATCGGCGACAACAACAAGGCCAAGAGCTTGTTGGGCCAATTGATCTATAAGCCGGTCGACAGTTTAACTCTCTCTCTCCAAGGCACGTTCGGCGCGGAGCAAGCCGCCTCTGATGGTAATATGCGCGGCCTCATCGACTTCGTTGCGAACTGGCAGATCAACGACCAATGGTTGCTCGGCTTGAACTATGACTTGGGCAAGGAAGAAGGTATTGGCGGCAACGGATTCGCCAACTGGCAGGGTGCGGCTCTTTACGTGCACTACAAGCCCGTTGATCTTTTTGGCCTGACGTTACGCGGAGAATTCTTCGACGACGACGGTTCGCGTACCGGCAATACGGATCTGACCTACGGCGAAGCGACACTCACCGGGCACTTCTACTTGGGTGACGGTTGGGAAACGCGTCTCGAAGTCCGTCATGATCAAGCGGACCGCGCTTTATTCACGAAGTCTGACGGTACGGGTCGCAAGTTCCAGGACACCGTATCCGCCGAAGTGGTTTACGCTTTCTAATCTAACGGGAAGACCGCCCGCGGCCACATAAGCGGCCGCGGGCGCCTTCGCGGTGAGAAAAATCATTCTCAAAGGAGACGGTATGTTTCAGAGATTCAAAGACAGTTTGCCGGACGTTTTCAAAAGTCCGCAGTTCCGAAAGAATCTTTTCTTAAGCCTGGCGGCCGTTTTGGTGGGAGGCATGCTGCCTTCCGTCGCGAGCGCGCAGGACGTCGCCTCCCTTAAAGTCGCGGCCGATACGGTCTGGACTTTGATCGCCGCGATGCTGGTCTTCTGGATGAACGCGGGGTTCGCTCTCGTCGAGTCTGGTTTTTGCCGCGAGAAGAACTGCGTTAATATCTTGGCCAAGAATTTCGTCGTCTTCGCGATCTCTTCGATCGCTTATTGGGTCATCGGTTATGGTCTCATGTACGGAAACGGCAGCGGCTTCATGGGTTCGGAAGGCCTGTGGCTGCTTTCGGGCGCGGATAATAGTCCGGCCACCGGCGAAGCCTATCAAGGTGCGTATAACGCCTTGAACTGGGCCGGCATTCCATTCATGACCAAGTTTTTCTTCCAACTTGTGTTCGCCGGTACCGCCGCGACGATCGTCTCCGGCGCAGTAGCCGAACGCATTAAGTTTCTGTCTTTCGTCCTCTTCTCCTTCATTCTGGTCGGTCTGATGTATCCGATCACGGGACACTGGATATGGGGCGGCGGTTGGCTCGCTTCCAAA
>JBPOJN010000050.1:0-4134 GCA_052033505.1 Myxococcota bacterium
ACCGGCATCCTCGAGGAGCTCGTTGCCCTCGCGTATAAGGAAGCCAAGAACACCTTCACGCTGCCCGGCTTGGGCAAGCTGGTGTTGGTGAACCGCAAAGCCCGCATGGGTCGTAACCCCCAGACCGGCCAGCCGATCAAAATCCCGGCCAAGCGCGTCGTGAAGTTCCGCGTCGCGAAAGCCGCCAAGGACGCGATCTTGGGCAGCAAGAAGTAGCTTCAAAGATTTTGAAAATGAAAAAGCCCTGTACCGTATGGTGCAGGGCTTTTTTTATTCGGTTCGGCGAAGAAATATTAAATCTTAAGATCCGTAACGCTGGAAGTGGTGCAGGACTTGGGTGGTCGTTGTCAGGCCTTGGGCTTGAAGGCTGCGAAGGAGTTCTATCGTTTTCAACGCTCCAGGCGCGATGGCTCCGGAGCGGCGCGTTTCCGGGGCGTCGGGATGTTTCGCGACGGCTTCGTCGTGGACGGCCAAGGCTGATTCCACGGTCCACCAAGCGTCTTGATACGCTTCTTGAGGGGAATTGATGTGAGGAGAGAGGCCGTTTCCGTCAGCGACGAGTTTCGGGTAGAGGAACACTTTCTTGGCTCCGCCCGGAATTGTTTCCGCGAACGACATTTCGGTGCCCGCTTGAAACAGCACGCGCGAGTACAGATCGATACCACCTTCTTCTTTTGCTTCGTCAGCGGCCGTCTCGAAAATGCTCTTGCCTTTATCCTCTTCGACCTTACCCCCCATCGGTACCCACATGTCGGGATAGGACGACATCGTCGGGAGCCGCCGCTGCATATAAATCTCCAAGCCGCGTTGCGAGTCCCTCAGAAGATTTACCTGCACCGAACGGATGACCTGCGTGGCGAGTTGGTCACGGTAGAAAAGTCGAGCTTCTTCGGAGGCGTCGTTGCGGGAGAGATCCTCGAAAATTTCGGTCATTACCCGAGGATTCACGTCCAATTTCTTAAGCCAATCGATGAAATAACTTTCCAGCTCCACGTGCCGCGCATGCGTGCCGCGGTGAAAAAGCGCGAAGTCTTTGAAATTCTGTATCTTGTCGGCGATCAGCATCTGGTTCACTTCGGGCAACGGACTCAAGCGGATGTCGTCCAAAGACCGGATCGTGCGCGAAGAGAGATAGCCGTTAGCGATATTGCGGTACTCCATCGCGAGGATGATCACGCGTGCGGAAATCCCGGTGAGGTCCGCCTGGAAATGCACCTGAAGGTCGGCGTCCGCTTGATAGAGGGGATGCAGGCAGAACGCGCGCATCGCCTCGTCGGAAGCGCCTATGCGTTTCAAGATATAAAGTCCCTGGTCGATGTGCTCCATGAGGTAAACGCCGGAGCGCTTGGCTTTTTCGTCGCCGTAATAAGCGCTGATCTTGTGATATTCCGGAGTGTCCGTGATCCCTCGCAGGACGCGGTAATCGGTCCCTTCCTTAAGTCCGATGCCGGAGAGATAAGTCTCGATCCCGCAGTCCGTCATCGTGACGATGGGCTGGAAGTCCTTTTCGCGGCGTGCTTGCGCGACGTAGTTTTTATAGCGGCCTTGATGCTGGAAATGTTCGTACACGAACAGGGATTGGTAATCCCTCCCGGTCGAGCGATCCGTATAAACGGTGACGGCCGCCCAGGGCTTTCCTCCCTCCAGGCACTCACGCGTTTTTTCGACGCGCCAGACGAAACCATGTGGTCTCATTTGCTGCTCTCGATTGCCGAAATAGTGCATCGCTTCGTCGAGGTGCCGCACGGCTTGTGGAAAACGGGGAGCGTTCATCACGGTGGAAGGGGTAATCGCGGTTATTTTGGATTTCAATCCTAAACCAAAAACCTAAACCAAAAACGGATTATTTCTCTTCTCGAACCCGATCTTGGTCTTCGGTCCATGTCCGGGGATGATGACGACCTCGTCATCCAAGGTGAGCAGCTTTTTTTTGATCGAGCTGATTTCCTGGTCGTAATCGCCTTTCCACAGATCCGTGCGCCCGATGCTTCCCGCGAACAAAGTGTCTCCGGGGAAGAGGAGTCCCGTGGCGCCGGCCTTTGGGAAGTAAAACGCGCAAGATCCCGGCGTGTGCCCCGGAATGTGGAACGTCTGGCCTTCGAGAGTACCCGCCGAAATGCCGTAGCCGTCGATCAGGAATTCATCCGGCGGCACGGGCGCCATGATTTGGGAGTCGCTCATGCCGAGGTAGCGGCCTTGCATTTCCATGTTTTCGTAAAGGAACAAATCTTCCTTGTGCATCAGCATGCGTGCGTTCGTGGCCTTTTGTAGGGCCGTCGTGCCGCCGATGTGATCGAGATGCGTGTGCGTGTGCACGATGGATTTTAATTTCAAGCCGTGCGCCACGACTTTTTTCAGGATGCGTTCGACCTCGTCTCCCGGATCAATGACGATGGCCTCTTTGGTCACGGGATCACCGAGGATGATGCAATTGCAGCGGAAAGATCCGACGGGAAGGATTTCGAGGATTTCATTCATACGAAACTCGATTTCATAAAAACGAAAAGGAGTAAACCCCAACGCCCGGTGCCGTGAATTCGATCTCGATCACGGCTTCGCGTGTGTCGGGAAGATGGACTAAATCGTAGGAGCGTTGGTCTTTAAAATTGACGACGCTAGCCTTGGCATCCGGGCCTTCTTGCGTGGATTCGATCGGTTGGCCGTTGAGAGTGACCTTGGCCGTGAGAGGCAGTTCTCCTTCGGCTTTCAAGACGACGCTCACTTGCGAGGCCTTGAAGCGGAAGAAAATCTTTCCCGTCCCTTCGGTCAGGAAAATCCGGTCGCCTTCGGTGCGCCATTTGCCGATCGTCATCCATTCGTGGAGTTCGATCGGACGGCCCGAGGTCACGAGGCGTTGGCGTTTCAGGAGCCCCATGAAGGTTTCGGGCGTATGAGAAGGCTGCGTCTGCAAAGTCTCCGGAAGCGTCTCAGGCCGGGTTTCCGACGACCGCGTTTCTGATGAGAGAGTTTCAGGCAAGGCCGCGCGCATCGTCTCGGACGGGGAGATTTCAGTCAAAAAACCCGGCAATGGTTGGGTCTCTAAAGCGGGTAACGTTTCTTGGGCGAAAACGGCGGCGGGAAAGAGCAGGAGAAGCGGAGCCAGGAAGACGGATGTTTTTTTCGCCGTGAACATTTTTTAAGCGGTCTCTTAACGCGCGCCGCGGCCGATTTTCAGATAATTCGCCAGATTGGCCTTACGGTCCAGTACGGGTTCGATCAAGCCTTCGCGCGAGGTGAAGACCGTCTGCACGCCGGGGCCGTGACCGGCCAGGAACGAATTGCCGTGCGCGACGACGGCGATCGAGACCGCGCCTTTTTGGAACGACCAACCGTACGTTGATTCGTGATCGATGATCGCGACGAAATCTCCGAGCCGCATTTTATCGAGTCCGTATTTTTTAACCGCCGCCGCGTCGCTCGTCTGGATGTCGTAATCGCCCTTGAAACAGTCGCTGTGACCCATGCCGGAGCCCATGAGCTCGGCCGGCACGATGGTCGTTACGGGAATTTTCAGCCTTTTTGCGGAGGCCTTGATCGGGATTTTTTTGAGCAGGTCCGGATCCATGCTGGTGACCGCGATGCCGGGATAGTCGAGCAGTTGCAGCCCCTGGCCCACGCCGCGGATCATGATTTTATCGTCGTAAGTGAGTTTCTCGAGGATTGCGTCGTTGAAATCCAAGATCACGTGCTCGACCCCGCCGTGATGTCCCGTCACGAAGCCTTTTTTGCCCTTGGCCGCGCCGCTGACGATGGTGGCGACGTTGCCGATGCAGCTGTAGGCGTTGAAGCTCAAGTTCGGATTCGCGGTGCGGCGGTCTGAGAAGGATCCGCCGATGCACGAGACTCCCGGCTCGATGTGATCGGCCTCGAAGCCGAAGACCGAGTCGCCGACCTTGACGTTGTACGTGATGCCGCCCACCGATGGAAACATCTTGCCCTGCCCCTCGCGTGTGACCTCGAGGCCGAAGCAGAGAGGTGGAATAGGCGAGCCTTGCAAAGCGAAGGCGACGAGTTGGGAGGCGTTGGTTTTGAGCATGCGTTCACTTACGCATTAAATAGGGGAGGTTCAATAATTTTTACCATTAAGGACGGCGGATCACTCGATGAATGCAAGTTCTAGATCCCCGGCAGTTT
>JBPOJN010000092.1:0-26668 GCA_052033505.1 Myxococcota bacterium
CCGTGAACTTGGTCGACCGCCGTGATCGTCAAGTCCTGATCGAAGCGCGCATCGTGGACGCGAGCCGTAATTTCTCACGCGACATAGGCATCCGTTGGGGCATGTCGGGACAAAAAGAAAACGTGCAGTTCGGCGGCGTGGCTCCGGTTGGTGGCAGCGGCGATACGACGAATCCTCTGAACGTAAATCTAGGCGCCGCCAATCCGACCAGCGGCATTGGTCTCATCATCGGCAGCATCGCGGGCGCCTTGAATTTACAGACTCAGCTCACGATGGCGGAAGAGAAGGGCGACATCGAGATCCTCGCGAAACCTTCGGTCACGACCTTGAACAACATGCCGGCCAAGATCCGCAGCGGCACGAAAATCTACGTCAAATCGACTTCCTCGATCAACGTCGGCACTAGCGGCGCCGCAGCGTCGGCTGGCACGCAGGCCCTTCAAGAAATCGAAACAGGCATCACCTTAACCGTCCAGCCGCAGATTTCCGACGACGATTTCATCAAGATGAAGATCGACGCGGTCGAGAGCGAGGCTGACTTTTCGCGCACCGTCGATGGTATCCCGGCCGTCATTGACAACTACGCCACGACGACCGTCATCCTTCGCGACGGCGAGACCACCGTCATCGGCGGGCTTTCGAAACAAAGAAAGTCCAAGATCAAGCGCGGCGTTCCCGGCCTGTACCAGGTTCCGGTCTTGGGACACCTCTTCCAGTCCAAATCCAAGCAGCAGAGCGACAGTGAACTCCTGATCTTCATCACGCCGAGGCTGGTGAAATCTTGAGGAGCGAAAAGGCCCGATTCATGATAGGATGGGAATCATGATGCATTCTAAGAGACGCCTGACAGTGATGGTTCTATTAGGTTTGGCTTTAGGTGCCGCAGGTTGCGAAGCCACGGCGACGCGGGAGCCGGGCGTTTTCGTCCCCAATCTGGAAGGCAGCTACACGCTCACGAACACGAACGTGGATTTTTGCGCGGCGCAATTCGACGGAACCGCCGTCGTCAATCAAGACGAGAAAAATTTCGTGCTCCACGCCGATACGTCGGGATTCAGCGACCTTTTCGGGACCGTGGACGAATTCGGCGTGATTACGGCCACCGGCGCCACCTCCGGAGCCGAGACGTTGACCTGCAGCGGCCAATACGCAGGGGATTTCTTAAGCGGTATCTGCGAGACCCAGATTGAGACGTGCACGATCGACGCGGACACGGGCGATCAAGTGTGCACGACCACCGACGTAGCTTGCGCGTTTGCCTACGAAAAGATCTAGAATACCTTAATGATGCCCCAGAGGGCTCCGATCAGCACGATGGCACCGATCACTCCCGCCACGATTTCGTTCGTCGAAAGATGACTCAAAGGCTTCGGTAAAAACTTCGCCCAAGGCGACGCGGCTCCCATCTCCATGTCTTCTTCGGGAAAAGACTCCGGGGGAACGTCGGAGGGCGGTTCGGACGCTTCCATGACGGCTGCTTGTTCGGGAAGGTCGGTGGGAGAGGGAGGGTTGTCGAGATCCGGGGCGCTGGCCGGCGATGCGGATTTAGCGCCTTTTCTCCGTGAAGCGCGCGAGCCCGAGGGAGAGACTTCGAATCCAGGAGAAGATTCCTGCGACGGTTCGTTTGCCGTCGAGATATCGACGGGCATTTCCGGCTTCGCCGTTTCGACCGGCGGCTCGAAGTCGAAAGACAGCTCTTGGGGATTTTTGAAGCTCAAAGTCAGAGTCCCCAGGTGAATGATGTCGCCGTCCTGGAGTTTTTTCTCGGTGATCTTCTCGCGGTTCACGAACGTCCCGTTCTTGCTGTCCAGGTCATGGACCAGAACGGTGTCGTAGCGTTTCTCGAAACGCGCGTGTTTGCGCGAGATCACGCCCGAGTCGATCATGAATTCGCAGGCGGCGTCGCGGCCGACGGTCACGTCCTGGTTCTTGCTTTCGAAGATGAAGCGCTTTCCCGTTTCCGCTCCGTCGAGCACTTCCAGTGAGGGCGCGCTTTCCTTGTCCATCGCGCGCAGGAGTTTTTTGACCATTTTTACTTCGAGGAGATCGCTGTCGGTGACTTCGGGAAAATTCCGAGCCGCGTCTTGAGATGAAAGATCCGAATTTTGGGACGCCGGCGGATGGAAGGAAATGTCGAAATCCTCGATCTGGATCAGGTCCCCGGAACGCAGCAGGGATTTTTCGCCGGGCGCGAGAGGGCGTTCATTGAGCAGTGTCCCGTTGTTGCTGCGTAGGTCACGTACGAAGTATTGGGAGCCTTCGGTCAAGATCTCCGCGTGTTTGCGCGATACGGTACGGTTGTCGAGTACGACATAATTTGAGACGTCGCGCCCAATCAAAACTTGGGGTTGGTCGAGATAGTAAACCTGCGACTCTCCGGTCTTGCGTCGCTTTACGGTGAGTCGCGGCCGGGTGGATTGTAGGGAGACGGGCTCGATCATAGGATGGTCACAGGGAATTGCACCCGCCCAATTTCTGCGTCTCGGTCTTCGCCCAAGCCGATTCCTCGGGGAAGCGGTCGCCCGCGACGCTTAGGAAACGGCAGAGGTTTGTGCGCGCCGGAGCGGCTTGACGGAAGAAGTTTTGGTGGAATCCGACCTCGAACAAGGCTTGCGGGCTGTCGGGAGCCACGCGCAAGGCCTGCGAAAAAGCCGTGAGCGCGTCTTTCGGGTCGTTTAATTTTTTAAACGCCATGCCGAGATTGAAATAAGCCGCGAAAAAAGACGGGTCGGCTTGAGTCGCTCTGACGTAAGCCTGCACCGCGCCCGCATGATCGCCTTTCAGGCCGCGCGCGAACCCAATGTCGAAATGGGCCATGGCGCTTTTTGGGTTCTCTTCTGCCGCGCGCGTGAAGAGGGCTAGGGCTTCGTCGTATCTTTTCTGCTCCATTTTATCTTCGCCCATCTTCAACAGGACGTCGGTGGACTTCGGTTCGGCGATCTTGGCATGGGCCGCGGCGTCGGCGGCTTTTTCCTTGTCGCCCGCTTCGGAATAAAGTTCGGCCAAGTGGCGCCAGGGTTCGGGATCTTTCGGGTTCGTTTCGATCGCGAGGCGGTAGCGCAAGATGGCTTTTTCGTTTTGTCCGAGCTTCCGGTACGTGTCGGCTAAGTCCAAATGGGCGCGGTAGAGACGCGTATTGATGGTCGTGGCTTTTTGGAAGGCCTCGACCGCGAGTCCCAAATCTTTTGGAGAATCCTTCGAAGACTTGGCCTGTTCGATATAAACGAGGCCTAAGTTGTAATAGGCATCGGCGTATTTCAGGTCTTTTTTGACGGCTTTTTTCAGGTATTCGGCGGCTTTTTTGAAATCCCCTTGGGCATAGTACACCGTGCCCATGTGGTTGTACGGCGATGCCCAGTCTTTATTGGTCTGGATCGCTTTTTCCAGTGCGCCGCGGGCCAATTCGAATTGGCCTTTGAGCTTGTAGATCAATCCTAGATTGCTCCATCCTTCGGCGTAGAGCGGATCAATTTCCACGGCGGTTTTGAATTCCACCTCGGCCTTGTCCAAATCGTTTTGCGTGAGGAGTCCGACGCCTTGGTTGTTGTGAACGATGGCCAAGTCCAGCGGGACGTGTTTTTGTGCAGAGCGCACCGGCGGAGAAAAGGCTAAGAGGCAAAGCAACAAGACCAGTGTCTTCATCCGAAAAGGATTGTCGTTCGTCATAACGTGTTCAAAAATGTATAACATCCGTTTTCAGATTAATAAATCTTTTACAGTTTTTTCCCTCTTATGATAGCGTCACACGCCACAGTCAGGCCTGTGAGTCCCTATGGCTACTCCCCCAGATTCTAAAGACTTTAAAGATTCTAACGACCGGGACAAAACGGAAATCCGCGATTTGACGCAAGACGTCGACGCCTACCCGTGCTTGGAGGTCGTCAACGGTCCCCAAGGCCGCGGACGCTACGTGCTTTCGAAGGGCAAGAACCTCTTGGGCCGTTCTCCGGAATGTGAAATCTCCCTCGATGATTCCAGCGTCTCGCGCCGTCACGCCATTTTTGAGTCCACGTCCAGTGGAGAGGAAGGTGGAGTTTCGGTGGCCGACTTAGGCAGCCGCAACGGCATTAAGGTCAATGGTCGCAAGATCTCGCAACCCACGCTTTTAAAGCACAAAGACACGGTCAAGACCGGCGTCTATGAGTTTCGCTTTTTGACGCGTCCCGAGTCGGCCGCGGAGCCGGTTGCGGAAGTTTCCGAAATCGCAGAATCGGAACCTTCTCCCGCTCCGTCTCCCCTGGCCGCTTCTGCGTCCGTGGATATTGCGCCGTCGCGATCGGACGTTTTGCCTGTGTCTTTTTCCGGTGGCTCCGATTCCGGGACTCCCGGATCTTCGGGATTTAAGAAGCTCGTGATTTTGGCCGTCGTCGTGGGTCTTGTGGCCGCGGCCGCTTTTTTAGGGTGGCGTTACGTGCGCCCGATGATCGCCGTCTGGTGGTCTCCGGATTCTCCCACGGAGCCGATCAAAAAAGGCGAGCCCAAACCGGGCAAGCCGGGGCAGATCGGCGGTGTCTTGCCCGCAGAAACTTTGCCCATGGCGCCGAAGACCGCCGCGACCTCGCCGTACTTTCTCGACATCTCCGCGAGCCCGTTGCCCGCGCGCGTATTTTTCGCGGACGCCAGCATCGGCATCACGCCGCTTAAGACTTCCGTAAATCTCGAGGCGGGAAAATCCTATGAAGCGCGGGCCTTGTTCCAATTGCCCGAAATCGGTGAAGTGGTGGAGGAGAAGGCGCAGTTCAGCCCCGCCGCCGGTGAGTCGGTGATTCCAGTGAATTTCTCCGGCCGCATCGGTGTCTTTAAGATTTCCGGACTGCCTCGAGACGCCCAACTTTATCTCGAAGGCTATTTCGAAAAAGACCCCTACCGCGCCAAGCCCATCAAGTTCGCCGAAATCGTCTTCGGCAAGCCTATTTATGTGCCTTTCGGACGTTACGTCTTGGAGCTGCGGCGCAGCCGGAGATTGGGCGATTCGCAGACGTTTTTGGACGAAGTGGTTTATCGCCGCGAGTTCAAGGTCGAGGAGTCCCAGACTTCCTACACGGTCGACGTTGCCGACGACGCTTTGAAGAGTTTTCCGGTCGAGCTGACGTCCGTTCCTCCGTTGGCCAAAGTGTTCATCGACGAAAAAGAAGTGGGCACGACGCCGTACCAAGGCGTCTTTCCGGTCGGCGAACATCTGCTGACGCTCAAGCGCGAAGGCTATTTCGACTTTGTTCAAATCATCAAGATGAACATCAACACGCCCTATGTCGCCGAGATCCCACTGAAGACGTCCGCGGCCGGTGAGTTCATCAATAAAGCCGATGCCTTGATGAAAGAGGGGCGTTATTCGGAGGCCCTGCCGATCTTAATAGATGCTTTTACGAAGGTGCCTTCGGAGAAGGAGACGGCGCAGATTTCCTACTTGATCGGCGCGTGCTATCTTCAGCAAAAATCCTACAAAGACGCGCAGGATTATTTCCTCAAGGCCATGGTCCATGCGGATTATCAGTACGCGGGACGTTTAGGGGTGGCGACGGTGACCTATGAGCAGGGCGATCCTTTGCGCGCTTTGCAGCTCTTAGTCGAGGTATTGATTAACGCTCAAAATCCCACGCAGGATGCGGCATTGGAGCCTCAAATCGCCAAGGTTCGGGCGGACGCGGGAAGTCTGTTTCAGAAAATCTCCCCTCTTAAGTCGGTCATCTACGTCGCTTCCGAGCCCGCGGGTGCGCGCGTGTTCGTGAACTCCACCGAGATCGAGCAGAGAACACCCATGATCTTGCACGACATGGGCGTGGGGTCCTACAAGATCCAGTTCCGCAAAGAAGGCTATGCGGATGAGGAAGTGAAGCTCAATTTAGGCGTCAGCGAATTCCGTCCCGTCATCGCGAAAATGCGTCCCCAGTAACTCGTCGCACCGTTTCAGCCGACAATCCTGTGAATACTCTCTAAGATAGGCTATATTTCCCTTAATTTATGTCGAACGACGGTTCCATCCCTACGAATCCATCGCCTTCGAAACCGGCTCCTGAGCCCGTTTCCGACGAGTCCGCGCGTTCTGTAAAGCCGGACTTTGTGCGTCACGAATCCCGGCGCGAAGCAATTCCCGAGCGCCTCTTAAACCGCTATTCCCACACCGATCCGAACCCCGTCCTAAAACGCATGGCGCGTCTGGCCGTGCCGTTGATGAAATCCTTCGAGATCGGAGCGATGAGGGAGGGGCGGGATCCGCGTTTTCTCGACGGTTTGAAGGATCGTATCATCCGCGACGGCCGCATGATCGAAGTCCCAATGCGTCCCCCGAAAGGAGGCGTGGCAGCCTCCGAAGGCACTCAGGCCACGACGGATTTGAAAAATATTTTACAGGCCGCCGTCGGAGGGGTCGTGGGCGAAGAGATCTCTCTCTTCGAAAAAATCTTCCTCGCCCATTTCGAAGGCGGCGCGCCGGTGGAGGCTTCTTTGGAAGCGGGGCAGTCCGCGAAATTCCTGCCGAAGACGCAAAAAGGCTGGATGGAGTTTTTCCAAAAATTCATGGCGTTCACGCTCTTGAAGACCGGTGACGTGCGCGAGATCCGTAGCTTGATCATTCGCGGACTGATGACGCCCTCAGGCGAGCTCACGGCAGAAGGCCGGGCTCTCTTAGAGGGGGCTCCAATGATTTTGATTTCGGACTTGGTCTTCGCCGACGGCACGACCGATAAGTTCGCAAGATTAAAACTCCAAAGTGCTGAGATGGCCGAGCTATTTTCGAAAATGTCTCCGGGCGACGCCTTAAGCGGCGAGGCGTTGGAAGCTTTGACCGCAGCGCTGGGCGCGGACGCTTTGGAGTATCTGGGGCTTTCGCATAAAATCGTAGATAAAGACGCCGCTAAAAGTCCCGCGACCGAAGCCTACCAATCGCCGTTCGAAGCGAAAGACCAGGCGATCCGTGACGGCGTGCGCGAGGTCAAACTCGGCATCGCACTTTCGGCCAAGACCGAACAAATCATCGCGGAGAGACTCGATATTAATTTACGTCCCGGCGTGGCGCCGGTGACGCGGAGCGAGCCGGGTGGCGAGATGGGTCTTTCCGGATTACTCTTTCCGAAAAAACGCCGCCGCGGATGGTTTGGGGACGACGGCTTATCCTCGGACGCCCACGTGCCGTGGTACGCGCAATTCTTCAAAGCGAAACAATTCCCAGACAAACCACGCTGGTGGGTTCCCTTCCTTTATTTCGGCATCGGTTCGGCGATCGCTTTGGCGGTGTTTAGTTTGGTGCGGAGTCTGACTTCTTAAATCTTCATTCGTCTTTCTCTCTCTTCATCCAGGAGGCCAGGCGAGCGGGCGGCCCGCCAATAGGTGTAAATGAAGATGCCAAACCGACTGGCCGGCTTTTTCGCCGTTGTTGATGACCAGCCGGAAGTCTTCGAGGCCTTCTTTTTTCGCGATCTCGCCGGCGGCCCAATGCAGATGGCCGACGAGTTCTTTGTCGGACGCTTCCATCTTCGCGATCTTTTCGAAATGTTTCCGCGGTACGATTAAAATATGCGTCGGCGCCGCGGGCTGGATGTCGCGGAACGCGATGCAGAGATCGTCTTCATAGACCGTCTTCGACGGGATTTCTTTCGCGAGGATTTTACAAAAGACGCAGGACATTATTTTTTGTAAGTCGCCTTCGGGTCGAAGACGCGTTCGCCGATGACTTTGGAGCTGTCGCCATCGATTTTGCGGAAGAAACAGGTGCGGAAGCCTTCGTGGCAGGCGGCGACTTTTTGGTCGACTTTGATCAAGAGCGCATCGCCGTCGCAGTCGTAGTGGATCGATTTTACTTCCTGCGTGTGGCCCGACTCTTCACCTTTGATCCACAACTTTTTGCGCGAGCGTGACCAAAAGGCCACGTAGGGACCTTGCAGCGTTTTTTCGACGGCTTCTCGGTTCATGAAGGCGAACATCAGGACTTCGTTCGTCTTCTCGTCTTGGATGATTGCGGAGATGAGTCCGTTTTCGTCGAATTTCAATTCATTGAGGATGGACATAAATCACTGAATCTCGATTTTGATGATTTTGTCGCCTTGCGCGATTTTTTTGACGACGTCCATGCCTTCGACGGTTTTGCCGAAGACGGTGTAGCCGTTATCCAAAAAAGGCGTCGGCGCGAGCGTGATGTAAAACTGGCTGCCGCTGGAGCGCTGTTGCGGGTTCACTTCGTCGCCCAAGCGGGCCCAGGCGAGTGCGCCTTCGACGTGCTTGTGCGGGTTGCCTTTGATCTCGGCCGGGATCGTGTAGCCGGGGCCGCCGCGTCCGGAGCCTTCGGGGTCGCCGCCTTGGACCACGAAGTTCGGCACCACGCGATGGAAGGTCAGGTTATCGTAAAAACCGCCCTTGGCTAAAGTCACGAAGTTCGTGACCGAGAGGGGCGCTTCCTTGGGGTAGAGTTCGACGGTGACGTCGCCTTTGGCGGTCTTGAGGACGGCCTTCGTGTATTTTTGGACGTCGGCCAAGGGAGCCTTGGGTTCGGTGAAGGTAGCGGCGGACATGGCGATCCTTTCTTGAAAAGTGAAGATAAAGGTTAAAGCAAAAACGATGGTGTAAAACTTTAAAGCCTTATCGCGATATCGTGCTGCCATAAATACTCCTTGGTCTCCGCGATCGTGAATTCGCGGTAGTGGAAGATCGAAGCGGCCAGTGCGGCGGCGGCTTCTCCCTTGGTAAAGGCGTCGAGTATGTGATTCGGGTGGCCTGCGCCTCCCGAAGCGATGACCGGGATCGAAACCGCCCGCGAAACGGCGGCGGTCACTTCCAAATCGTATCCGTCTTTTGTCCCATCGCGGTCCATGCTGGTCAACAGGATTTCCCCCGCGCCGTACTTTTCCATTTTTTTGGCCCAAGCGACGGCGTCGAGCTTGGCGTCCTTGCGGCCGCCGTGCGTGAAGACACCCCATTTTTTGGTCTTTTTCTTACCTGTGTGCTTTGCGTCGATCCCGACGACGATGCACTGCGATCCGAATTTTTCGGAGGCATTGCGTACGAAGTTGGGATCGTTCACCGCGGCGGTGTTGATGGAGACCTTGTCGGCGCCGGCGTTTAAAAGGTCGCGGATCTCTTGGAGGTTTTTAATGCCTCCGCCGACCGTGAGCGGCATAAAGACGCGTTCGGCGGTGCGTTCGACGACGTCGATCAAGGTTTTCCGTTTTTCGTGGGAGGCCGTGATGTCCAAGAAGACCAATTCATCGGCGCCTTGCGCGTCGTATTCGGAGGCGACCAAGACCGGATCGCCCGCGTCCCTTAGGTTTAAAAAACGTGTACCTTTGACGACGCGACCGTTGGCGACGTCGAGACAGGGAATGATGCGTTTTGCCAGCATGGATTAGACCTTTAACGCTTCCGCGAGATCGAGTTTTTTTTCATAAAGCGCGCGGCCTAAGATAGCCCCGCCGCCGCCGATGGCTTTTGATTTTTTGACGTCGTCCAAAGTCGTTACGCCGCCCGAAACAATAACTTCGAGACCGACGGAATCGATCATTTTCTGGACGGCGTCCCAGTTCGGTCCCGCCATCATCCCGTCGCGCGAGATGTCGGTGTAGATGATCGTGTGCACGCCCATGCCTTCGAAGTCCTGGGCGAGCGCGATCGCGTCCTTGCCGCTGACGTTCGTCCAGCCGTGGATCGCGACCTTGCCGTCTTTGGCGTCGATGCCGACGGCGACCCTGTTTTCGAATTTGACGGCCAAAATCTGCACGAGGTCCGGGTCTTCGATGGCGGCGCTCCCGATGACGATGCGGCCGGCGCCCATGGTCAGGAAAATTTCAGCTGTGTCTTGATTGCGGATGCCGCCGCCGATCTGAACGGGGACGGGGAGCGAGGTCATGATGCTTTCGATCGGTTTGATATTGACCGGACGGCCTTCTTTGGCCCCGTTCAAGTCCACCACGTGTAGCCATTGCGCGCCTTGATCGACCCATTGTTTGGCAGCGTCGAGAGGGTTATCGTAATAGACCGTGGCCTGATCGAATTTTCCCTGAGTGAGACGGACGCATTTGCCGTCGTAGATGTCGATCGCGGGGTAGAGAATCATGTGAGTTCGAGAGTTTTGCTCGTTTGAATTGCGCCGCACTGTGAAAGATTTTTACAATCCTTGCAAGGAGAATGAAGATCTCTTAGCGTAACGCTTTATGTCACAAATCCAGCCTGCAGAAGGATCCCCCATTGTTGTAGCGCGTCATTTGATCAAGCGGTTCGGTGATTTCACCGCGGTCGACGGTATCTCCTTCGACGTGCGTCGCGGAGAATGCTTCGGATTTTTGGGGCCGAACGGCGCGGGTAAGACCACGACGATGAAAATGGTCTACGGATTTTCAAAGCCGACCGAAGGCGATCTCGAGGTCTTCGGGCTTTCCGTCTCGCAACACACGCGCGCGATCAAGGCCCGCGTCGGCATCGCCCCTCAAGAAATGAGCCTGGATCCAGACCTGTTCGTGATGCAAAACCTGCTGATCTACGCCAATTACTTCGATCTTTCCCGCGCGGAGGCCAAGGCGCGGGCCGAAGAGCTGTTGGAATTTTTCCATCTCACTGAAAAGAAAAACGAAAAGCTCGATCATCTCTCCGGCGGCATGAAGCGCCGCCTTCTGGTCGCGCGCGCCCTCATCAATCGCCCGGACTTGCTGGTGCTGGACGAGCCCACGACGGGCTTGGATCCGCAGTCCCGCCGCGACATGTGGGAGCGGGTCGGGGATTTGAAGGCGAAGGGCGTCACCACGCTCCTGACGACGCATTATATGGAAGAGGCTGAAGTGCTGTGCGACCGCCTCCTCGTCATCGATCACGGCAAGATCGTCGAGCAGGGGACGCCTAAAGATTTGATCAAGAAATACGGGACTGGAAATCTCGAAGAGGTTTTCTTGAAAGTCACCGGCCACGGATTGAGGGAATAATTCCATGTTTTTCCGCTACGCATTCAAAGTCTGGTACCGCGATTTCGTCGTTTGGACGCGTTACTGGTGGACGAGCTTGATCGGCGCCATGGGCGAGCCCGTGCTGTATTTTCTCGCGATGGGATACGGCTTGGGCGCTTACGTCAAAAACATCGACGGGTATCCTTACATTCAATTTCTGGCGCCCGGACTCATCTGTTCGTCCATCATGCACGCCGCGTCTTTCGAAACGACCTACAGCAGTTTCACACGCATGGAGATCCAGAAGACTTATCACTCCATCGCGGTCACGCCTGTGAACGTCGGCGAAGTCATCGCCGGAGAAATCCTCTGGGGGGCGACGAAGAGCCTGCTCTCCGGCGGCATCATGCTGATCGCGGTCATCGTGATGGGGATTTTCCCGAAAGATCATCTTGGGAACCTGGTCTTCTTGATTCCTTTTTGGATGGTGCAGGCCGTGATGTTCGCCGGTCTCGGGATGTTGATGACGTCGTTCGCGAAGGACTACGACTTTTTCACGTATTATTTCACGTTGGGCTTGGAGCCGATGTTTCTTTTTTCCGGGACGTTCTTCCCGCTGCCTTCGCTGCCCGCGATCGTGCAAAAAGTCGTTTTCTTCCTGCCTCTGGCCCATCCCGTGGGCATCTCGCGCGCGCTCGTGCTCGGTACGGAATACCCTCATCTCTGGTGGGGCGTGGCTTGGACGCTGTTCCTGGCGGTCGCGTTGCCGGCCTGGGCGATCCGGCGGATGGTGAAGCGGTTGGTGGTGTAGTTCGAAATTACGCGCGTGCCGAGAGAAGACGGTCTGAAAGCTTCGTAAACAGAAATCCTTTTAATGATCCTTCTCCCAATAATTTTTTCAGCAATGACCCGCCTTTTTCTTCCGGAACAAGTGAGGCTTCCCATTTGTTGGAAGCACTTTTAAGTTTGATGATGTGTGATTTTTTGTTTTTGAGGTCGCTCGTCAAAAACCTTACGATCCGCCAGCAGTTGTTCGCAGTCTTTTGAAAATCGAACTGATCTTCACTCACCAGGTAGACCACATCATTTGGAAGGGCTTCCCTGCCTCCTGGTAAGGTCTTCTTAATTTCCCGTTCCAAGGCTTCGCGAAACGTTCTGGGTAATATTTCTGGCGCTGCCAAAGCTGCCGGTTGGGACTCAAGGGGTGCAGGCGTCGTAGGGGGCGCTTCGGGAGATTCTTTCTGTTTTGATGGACGAGGTTCCGCTGGGGGCCGGAGAATTTTGGGAGCTGCCGTACGTTTAGCGTGTTGCTGAGGTCCAGATATTTCACGAGGCATAAGAACCGTGCAGGGTCTGGGGCGGCGGCCGGTTTTTAAACGCAATTTCTTTGGCTTTTTCCACTCTGGGTCACTGTAGAGTGCGCCGGCCAGTCCTCCCGTAGAAAGCGTCTGAAGAAAATCCTTGATTGTGGACTCAGAAAATGTGCCCGACAAACGTCGGGCCACATCCTCTTTTTTTAAGATGACGGTTGAAGCTTGGGGAGCGTCGGCGATTAAAAGATCCTGAACCACATATACGTTTTTCAATTCGGTGTTGCGCGCGATCGCTTCGAGTATTCCGCTATTAAAGAGTGAAGCTTTATTCATGTGTCGGATCCTGATAAAAATTTAACCGGCTATCGATCGTGATGCGGCGTGTTTGCGGGTGCGAAGGCCCTCGGCGATTTTTTGGATGGTCTCCCTTGCTTCCTGCGTGAGGTCAATGCCGCGTGGCACGGACTTGATGTCACCATGGGTGTTCAGGATGATGGGGTTGGGCTCGAGGCGAGGAGGCGGATAATCTCCCCAATACTGAAGCTGAAAACAGAGCTCAGCTCCTTTGGTAAGAGGAATTTCCCAAGTGGTTTCCTTTGCTCGGGGCTGCTTTCTCAGAAAAGCGCAAAGGCCTGCATGGATGTCTTGCACAGGGCTGTGGCGAAGCGCTTTGATCTGGTCGGCATAGTTTTTATCGATAGAGAATCTTCGATAATCTCTCGGAAGCACCACGTCGATTTCGGTTAGCTCCTCGGCAGAGGCGAGCTCCAAGCCTTTGTCATTGATAGCTCGTCCTGTCAGCTGCACGGCAGCGAATGTGAAGAGATCTTTGGGGCTCCAAACGAGACAGGCATTCTCTCCTAGAACTTCTCTCGCTGATAGAAGCCAGGACAGTGAAGAGTTGCCAATTCCGAGGGCGCCTTGTGTGAGAGAAAGTTGGTCTTCGGCTCTCAAGCTTAATTTTTTTAATGGGTGGAGATAGCGTAGTCTCAGCAGCTCTCGCCCCGGAACTCCCAGTTGCGGTGGGGAGGATTGGTTGCTCTGCCAGTTGCCATCGACCGTGAGGGCTGCTCGGACCATGGTGTCCTGGAGTGTTGTCTGGTGAGCGTTCGGGTCGTCGGATTCTAAGTGATGAATCTGATCGTCGAAGCCGTATCTAGCATTTAAGACCCTGAGGACAGCGGCCTTAGGCAAACTTTGTAAGTCGTGGGGTGAAGTCGGGCTTGGATTTGTAACCAACATGAAAGTGTTCCTCAAATTTTCGTGTGACACCTTTGTGTCGCGGTCTAGGGCAAAAAGTTTCGTATAAATTTAGAGGCAGTGCCCGTTTTAGGGGATCCAAGAGTCTGGGTTGTCACGGAAGTGTCACTGTCTTAGAATACCCGACCTGTGCTACCCGAAAGGACCTCGTGAAACTCGGCATCTTAGACATCGGTACCAACTCCATCCACTTAGTCTTGGTGGAGATCGGCAAGGA
The DNA here is from genome assembly GCA_052033505.1 of Myxococcota bacterium. GTDB lineage: Bacteria > UBA10199 > UBA10199 > JACPAL01 > JBPOJN01. Next base: position 13,653 of record JBPOJN010000092.1, read on the forward strand.
CCTCTCGATTCAGATCATCGACCGGGCCAAGGAAGTCGCGCGGCTAGGGGATACGAGCTTCCAGGATGGGTCGCTCTCCGAGACGGCCGTGCACCGGGGGCTTTCGGCGATCCGGAGGTTCAAGAAACTGGCCGACATCCATAATGTCACGAAGCTGAAAGCCGTCGCGACCAGCGCCGTGCGCGAGGCGTCCAACGGCGGCGATTTTTTGGAGATGATCGAGCGCGAGACCGGGATCACGGTGGATGTCATCACGGGCGACGAAGAGGCGCGGCTGATCTATCTCGCGGTGAAGCATTCGATCCCCCTGGAAAAGGGTCGCCCGGCCCTGATCGTCGACATCGGCGGCGGGAGCGTCGAATTCATCTTGGCCGACGATACGGGCATCAAACAGGCTTGGAGTTTGAAGCTCGGGACTTTGAGGCTGCGGGGCGATTTTTTGAGAAAAGACCCGCCGTCCAAGAAAGAATTACAAAAGCTCGAGGATCACATCCGGGAAGAGATCGCCCCGGTGCTCAAAAAGGCCAAGTCCTTGGGAGCCCGTACGTTGATCGGGACTTCGGGCACGCTGATCAATCTCGTGACGATGGCCCACGGGCTGGATGAAGGGGGTGCGATCCAGATCCCTAATAATTTCCGGATACGGCCGCGGCCACTCAGGGAGCTGCACAAGATACTCGTAAAAACCGACCGTAAAGAACGGCAAAAAATCAAAGGCATGGATCCGGCGCGGGCTGACATCATCCTGCCGGGCAGCGCGGTGGTGGATGCGTTATTGGAGGATCTCGATATCGAAGAGGTCGTTCTCTGCGACGAGGCGATCCGCGAAGGGGTGGTCTACGACTACCTCGAACGGAACCGCTCGAAGATCGAGATGGAAAACCTAATTCCCGATATGCGGCTGCGCAGCGTGATGCAGCTCGCTAAGAATTGCGATTTCGAGGAATCGCACGCGCGGCACGTGGCGGAGCTCGCCGTATCGCTCTTCGATCAGACGAAATCTTTGCACGAGCTGGGCGCCTATGAGCGTGAACTCTTGCGTTACGCGGCGCTGCTGCACGACATCGGCTATCACATCAATTACAAGAAGCATCACCGCCATACGTATTATCTCATCAAGAACGGCGACTTAAACGGATTCGAAGAGCGCGAAGTAGAGGTCATCGCGAACGTCGCGCGCTATCATTGCAAGTCTTCTCCCAAGAAAAGCCACGATCACTGGCGTGAACTTTCTGATGACGACCAGCGCGTGGTTGTTATCTTGGCGGCTATCTTGCGCCTCGCGGACGGTTTGGATCGCAGTCACTTTTCGGTCGTCAAGCAGGTCCATTGCCGCGTCGGCGCGAAAAACGTCGCGATCGAGGCCGTCGCGGTGGGAGATCCGGAACTCGAAATCTGGGGCGCGAATAAAAAGAAGGAACTATTCGAGGGCATCTTCGGGAGAAAAGTCGTTTTAAGCGCGCGGTCGACGCGGGCGAAAAAGTTCTTGAAGCTGGTAAAGCCGGCGAAAAGTAGCGGCGTCGTTATCGTCAAACGCCCTTTAAAAAACATCAAAACCGTCAAACACGAGAAATACTTGGAGGCCAGACGTGGCTAATTTCACCGAGAAACACGGTTATCCCGGAAAACTCTTCATCGTCGAAGGCATCGACGGCTCGGGCAAGAGCACGCAGATCCAGCTGCTGCGCAAATGGCTCGAGGCTTCGGGTTATAGCGTCTTTTACACCGAGTGGAATTCCTCCGACTTGGTCAAGGACACGACGAAGATGGGGAAGAAGAAAAAATCGCTGACGCCCACGACGTTCAGTCTGCTGCACGCGACCGATTTCGCCGACCGGTTTTTTTATTCCATCCTGCCGCCGCTCAAAGCGGGACAGATCGTGCTTGCGGACCGCTACGCCTTCACCGCTTTCGCGCGCGACGTCTGCCGCGGCGTGCATCCGAAGTGGGTCCGGAAACTTTATAATTTCGCCGCGCGTCCGGATATTTCGTTTTACTTCAAGGTCCCGATCCAGACCGCGATCGACCGCATCCTGAGGGCTCGCGCGAAGATTAAATTCTACGAAGCCGGCATGGACATGAATCTTTCGTCGGATACGGCGGACAGTTTCCGTTTGTTCCAAGGATCGGTGCTGAAAGAATACGATAAATTGGTCGACGAATACGGGCTCTCGGTCATCGACGCGAGCCTGGATATCAACGAACAGCAGGAAATCGTGCGGGCGCAGGTGACGAAGGCGTTAGAAGGGTACAGTGTGAAGAGGAGAACGTATGGCCGCAAAAAAAACGTATTTTGGCGACGGTTTACCGTATCGCGCCCTCGGTAAGCTCAAAGGCAAGTTGATCGCCATCGAAGGCACTGACGGTGTGGGACGCACGACGCAGGTCGACCTGCTGCGTGAATGGATCGAGCTGCAGGGCTACGGCGTCCTGGAAACCGGATGGACGCGTTCGAGTCTCATGTCGCGCGCGATCCACGCCGCGAAGATGGGCAACATGGTCGACCGCATGACGTCGAGCCTGCTCTACGCCACCGACTTCGCCGACCGTTTCGAGAACGACATCCTGCCAGCTCTGGAAGCGGGTTTCGTGGTCTTGGCCGATCGCTATATCTATACCGCGTTTGCGCGGGATTGGATGCGTGGGAAAGACCGTCAATGGATCGAGGATGTCTTCGGGTTCGCCATCGTCCCGGACCTCGTGTGCTATTTGCGCATCGACATCGATAACCTGATCCCGCGCGTGATCGAGTCCGGCGGCATGAATTATTGGGAGTCCGGCATGGACCTGCACTTGGGCGAAGATCTCTTCGAGAGTTTCAAAAAATACCAACAGGGCATGATCAAGGAATTCGATGACATGGCGGAGCGGTTCAAGTTCGAAGTTGTCGATGCGCGCCGGTCGGTCGACGAGATACAGCAAGATTTACGCGCCAAGGTCGCGCCTCTGTTGGAAAAGCCGAAAGTGAAGAAAGAGGAGCCAGCCGCATGACCGAGCTTTTCCTGATGAGGCACGCGATCGCCGTCACGCGCGGCGAAGGCGTTTACGAAGAAGACGCCGACCGCCCGTTGACCGAAGAAGGCCGTAAAAAATTAAGTGCCGTCTGCCGGGGGTTGAGCCATTTGGTCTCCGGCTGGGACTTGATCCTGACCAGTCCCTTCGTGCGCGCCCAGCAAACCGCTTCCGCTCTGGCCGCGCATTTCGAGTTAAGCCATTTGATCCAAGAAGCGCCGGTGTTGACGCCCGGCCACACGACGAAGCAGTTGGTGGATTTCCTGCAATCCTTGCCGTCGGTGAAGAAGATCTTGATGATCGGCCATGAGCCGTCTTTATCGCAGCATTTGTCGTGTTTCTTGTTTGGCACCCCGCGTGGCAAATTCGATTTTAAAAAATCCGGCATTGCCTGCCTCGAATTCTTAGCCTGCCCGGAAGAGGGAGAAGCGACCTTGTCGTGGTTCATGGCGCCGGCCCAGTTATCGAGATTGGGAAAGAAAAAATAATGAAAACTCCAAAACGCTGTCCCTGGCCCGGTGAGGATCCCCTCTATATTCGTTATCACGACGAAGAGTGGGGCGTGCCGGTGCATGATGACCGGAAGCTTTTCGAATTTTTGACCCTGGAGGGGGCTCAGGCCGGACTCAGCTGGATCACCGTCCTACGCAAGCGGGAGAACTACCGGAAAGCGTTCGCGGGTTTCGACCCTAAAAAAGTCGCACGGTTCACCGCGAAGGACGTCGCCCGGCTCATGCAGGACGCTGGCATCGTGCGTAATCGCTTGAAGATCGAGTCGACGATCTCCAACGCGAAGGCATTTTTGAAAATCCAAGAAGAGTTCGGGAGCTTCGACGCGTACAGTTGGCAGTTCGTCGGGGGCAAGCCGATCCGCAACCGCCGGGAGTCGTTGAAGAGCCTCCCCGCGCGCACCGAAATCTCCGACGCGTTCAGTAAAGACATGAAAAAGCGCGGTTTCCGTTTCGTGGGCTCGACGATCCTCTATGCGCATATGCAGGCCGTGGGGATGGTGGATGATCATTTGGTGGATTGTTTCCGGAAATAATTTTCGGTGATTCCGTTTATTTTTTTGACGTGATTTTTTTAACAACGAATTTCTGGATTCAACGAGAATGCCCATTGTCATGAGAACTATCACCACTCGCTTTTATTCCGCGCCTTCGATCACAGCGGTCAAACCGGCGGAACCGGATCCTGCTCTTTTGGAATCTGCGAAGGCTGGTGCCCCCGGGGCGTTTGATCAGCTTTATCGAAATTTTCGAGGCCACGTTTACCGACAGGCTTTTTATATCGTTAAAAACCATGCGGAGGCTGAGGATGTAACTCAGGAAACATTTATAAAATTGATGAGTAAGATAGGCTCCTATCAAGAAAAAAAGGGTAAGTTCTCCGGTTGGTTGGGGTATGTCGTGAGGAACCTTGTTTTCGATCGACGTGATAAAGCGGCCAGTCGGGATAGGACGAAAAACCAAGCTTCTATCACTTCACAGCTCCAAGCCCAGCCAGCCTATATGGACCCACAACATCTGACTCGCATGCGTGAAGGATGCGATCGGCTCGTAAGTACCTTGATGCAGCTTGCTGACAAAGGTCGTCTTTCCCTGAAGGTTCAAAAATCGCTGCAAGCCTGGATACTCAAGGAATTAGGGGGAATGGATTACTCCGAAATAGGCGAAAGTTTGGGTCTTAAACCCTCGACCGCGCGGGCGAGAGCTTACGAGGGAGGTATGATGTTTTTAGGGGCCACCGGCGGCGATTACTGACGAATTGCCTTCAAGCGACCCACCACTTCTTCAGCTAAAGCATTGTAATGTGTCGCTCCGCTGGAGTCGGGGGCGTAGTGGAAGACCGGGCGGCCTTCGAGTTGGGCTTTGTTCAGCGCCGTGTTGATTGTAATATTGGTCTTCAGGATCTTGCCGTTGAAAAAGCGCTTCATGTTTTCCAAGATCAGCTGATTCATGTTGAGATTTCGTCCGTCGACGCGCGTGAAGAGCACGCCTAAGACGTCGAGTCCGGGATTCAAGCGTTCCGTCACTTCTCTCAAAGTCTCCAAAAGATCGGTCACGCCTTCGAAAGCCAAGACACTCATTTCGCACGGGATCAGGACGGAGTCCGCGGCGACCAGCGCATTCAGTGTGAGGTTGCCCAACGACGGCGGACAGTCGATCAGGATCACGTCGTAATGCGTGCGGGCGACTTCCATGGCGCGGCGTAAAATGAACTCCTTGCCGATGCGCGACGAGAGGACGGATTCGCTCTGGACTAAAGTCTTGTCTCCTGGCGTCAGATGAAAGTTTTCCAGGTCGGTCTTGACGACGGCGTCCAAGATATCGCCGTTGCGCGCTTCCAAGACTTTTGACGTCGGCGTGTATTCGATGCCGTCGTTGACGATGGCGCCTAGGGATTTTTCGACGTGGCCTTGGGGATCGAGATCGATGACGAGAACGCTCTTGCCCTGGAAGTAGGCGAGCGACGTGCCGAGATTGACCGACGTGGTGGTTTTGCCCACGCCGCCTTTTTGCGAGCAGACGGCGATGACCTGCGCTTTTTTGTCGCCAGGCTCATAGCGCGTGCTCGGCAGAATAAGATCTTTTAATGTGTCGCTCAAAGACATAGTGGGCTTATCCTTGGCCAATTACACCCGGTGCCGCGGTGTATCAAGCGGAAAGACGATGCTCTCACTCTACATCCACATCCCGTTCTGCGAAGTGAAGTGTGGTTATTGCGATTTTTTCTCCGTCGCGCGCGGGTATGAAGACTTCGACCTGCAGGAAGCCTACGTCGAAGCCTTGCTCCGCGAGATCCGTGAGCGCGCTCCAGAATTTGCGGGACGACCGATTCGCAGCATTTTCTTCGGCGGAGGCACGCCGTCCTTGCTCGATCCGCGGCTGATCGAAAAAATATTAAAAGAGCTCCGTGTCCATTTCACGTGGGGACCGGAGGTCGAAACAACGCTCGAGACGAACCCTAAGACCGTCTCCGAAACCAAGCTCAAAGACTTCCGGTCGCTCGGCATCAACCGTCTCTCGATCGGCGTGCAATCGTTTCAAGACCGCTTCCTGAAGTCCTTGGGGCGGATCCACTCCGGAGAAGAGGCGATCCGTACGGTCGCCGACGCGCGGCGCGCGGGTTTCGAGAACATCAATTGCGACCTGATCTTCGCCTTGCCTCAGCAAACTTTCGAGGACTGGGAGTCGGATTTGCGCCGTGCGATCGCGTTGGGCACGCCGCACATTTCCGCGTACCACCTGACGATCGAGACCGCGACGCCGTTCGCCGCGCTTCATCAGAAAGGTCAATTGGCTCTGCCCGAAGAAGACGTCGGCGTGCGCATGCTCACCTGGACGCGCGAGACCTTGGCCGCCGCCGGGCTGGACGCGTATGAGATTTCCAACTTCTCTAAGCCTGGCTCGGAGTGTCGACACAATCAAAACTACTGGCGTTACGGCGAGTATTTAGGGTTGGGCGCTGGTGCGGCGGGTTGCGTGCGCGTTTCTGGTAGGGAGGATGTCTTTGCGGTCCGCCGTCATAATATCAAAAACCTCAAGCGCTACCTGGAAGGCGATTTTCTGGATTTCGACGACAAGCTCGACCGCCGCACAGCTATGGCCGAATACGCGATGCTGGGCATCCGTACGCGCGAAGGGATCGATCTTAAAAATTTCGAGAAGATCTTCGGGGAGACATTTGAAAAAGTTTTCGGTGGTCCTATTCAGAAGGCCTTAAACGGAAAACAGGTTGTTTGGGATAATGAGAGGCTCCGGCTCTCGCGGGCAGGGTTGCTTTGGGCGGATGGGGTGGCGGAAGGGTTTTTAATTTAGGAATCAGAGCTTCAATTCAGTCGCCAAAGCCGCAAAAGGCAAAATCCGAGCGCGGTGGTTCGCCACTTCCACGTCTTTTTTCCCCAAATGGACTTGGTAAAAAAACGGAATTGGAGTTCGGGAGGAAAAAAAAGAAATATTTGGGCTCAACGCACCTTCCCCGGTCTTACATTCCACGGCAAAAATCGGTTTTTTATTTTTCAGGACGACGAAGTCGATCTCTCTCTTCAGAGAGTCCCTTAAAAAACGGAGTTCCATGGCTTCTCCCTGACTGTCTTCGAGAAAGTGACAGTATTTCAGGAGATGGGAGGCGACGAAGTTTTCGAATTTCGAACTCTCCTTATCGCAAACGGACCAATCCCAGAGATACAGCTTCTTCTCTTTCTTTGCGGCTCGAAGCCGGGGATGTCCGAAAGGTTCCAGGCGATAGCAATAATAGAGACGCTCCAATATTTGAACCCACCGCTCCGTCGTCTCGAAAGCGACTTGAAGATCTCGGCTTAGGTTCGCAATGGACAGGGGCGAGCCTACACGCGAGGGGAGAACGTCCATCAGCAGGTCCAGTTGTGAGACTTCTTTTACGGTTTCCAGCGAAACGAGATCTTCCTGAAGCACCCGTGATTTTCTTTCCAGTTGCCAACGTTTGAAATGACGCTCGTCCGCTTTGAGAAACGGCTCCGGGAAGCCTCCGAAATGAAGCAAGGTTTGAAGCGAGGCATCGGAAGTCCCAATCTCTTGCAGAGTCAAAGGATGCAGACGGTAATAATGATACCGTCCCTGTAGGGAGTCGCCACCGCGCCGGTAATAATCGAGCCGCGCTGAACCGGTCACGAGGATCTTTTTTTTTCCGCGATAGCGGTCATAGACCCCTTTGACGAAATTCCTCCACGCCTTGTATTTGTGGATTTCATCGAAGACGAGAAGGTTTTCCTTCGCCGGGATTTCTCCCGAAAGAAGAGTCTTTTTGGTGATCACATCGTCCCAATTGAAGTAGGCGGGATGTTCCGGTCCTTCCGAACCCAAAAGATGAAATGCCAGGGTCGTTTTACCGATCTGCCGCGGCCCGCCCAGGAAGACCATTTTTTCTTTTAAGTCTTCTCGGAGCCATTTTTCGAGGTGGCGGTTCATGTATAAAATAGAGCTGATTTGATTTTATGCATGTATAAATTAGAGTCAAGGCGATTTTGAATATGGATGCGCGGAGGAGGTGTTCTTGGGATAATTTGTCCGATATCTGTCCAAGCTTGATGGCCGTTCTCAAGCCTTCTTGGAAGAGTTGTCCTGGTTGCTGGAAGAGAAGAGGAGATAGATGCCATAAACTCCCCCAGTCAAGAGGATCTGAGCGGCGCGCTTCGCAATGAGCTTCCAATCCCTTGAGGGGGGCGGCGTGGCGACGGGTCGGGGTTCGGAAACCCGAGGCTGGGCCGTAATGGCTGGATCAACAAAGATTTTTCCGGAAGGGCTTGTTCCGATTTCACCCGATGATTTTCGGGGTAAAGGTTTTGGGAACTGAGGCGTCCAATCAGCGCTACAAAGCGGATTTTCCACGGCAAAAGCACCTGGAGGCGTCGCTGGTCTAGGAGGTTTAACTCCACCTGCCTGACCTTTCACAGGATCTATGACAAGAACCCCTGTGACTGGATGGCCTGATTCATCCACAAGAGGCGTAATGGGTACGACGTCAGCAGTGATAGGCCTAAAAAACACACGACCAGATCGGGATTGCGGTATGTCTTCTGCCGGGAAAGCAACGGGAAATTCCTGAGGAGTCCTAGTTGTCGGAGCGTCGTCTGGATGCGCAATCGACGGTATACCACCCTGGGGCGTCATCCTGACGGTTTGGTCTTCATGAGTAAACTCAGGAGAAGAGGTTCGGCCAGCTGTTACTTCATCTGCCGTAGCATGGCCCAACTCATCGGACTCAAATTTTGGAACACCATCGGAGCAATCGATATGACCTACGGGAGGTGTCGGTGGAAGCGGCGGCGGCAAATTCATGGTCACTGTCGGGGCCGCAGAAGAGGGAATAATGGGAAGAACTAAGGTTCTCTCAGATGCTCGCAGCATACGTTTGAGTTGATCATGAACGGAAGCCGCTATGGGTCTCTGACGAGGATCTTTGTCTAGCATCATGAGAATCAAGCTCTGAAGAAGCGGCCTATCGGCAGAAAGATACATCGGCTCGGGATTTCTCGAGGCATGCCAGAGGTTTAATGCTTGAATCCTATCTGCCTGACTGAGATCCCCTCGACTCGTGAGAAACTGATGAAAAGGATAACGTCCCTCCACCATCAGGTAGAGCATAATGCCCAAGGCATAAATGTCAGAACTGTACTGCGAGTCGCCTCTCCATCGCTCAGGCCCCATATATTCCGGGGTCCCCATGGCCTGACCTGCTTGTGTGATTCTTCGGAGGGCGCCTTCTCCCCCTGGAGTCGCGATCGGACTACGGGCGATTCCGAAGTCTGCCAACTTTACTGTTTCGGGATGTCCCAAGGTATCTTCACAGACCAAGACGTTGTCGGGCTTCACATCTCGGTGAATGATGCCCTTCTCCCTGTGAGCATAATCCAGTGCGCTTGCCAGTTGGGCTCCGATAACGATCGCCTGCTCCGGCGACAGGTGGTGATTAGGGGCAGAATCCAAATAATCCTGTAAATTTCTCCCCTGCAAAAGCTCCATGGCGATGACGGGAGTTTCTGTCCTCTGAACGAAAAGGGCATCGTAAGTCTGGACAATGTGAGGGTGAGACAAGCCCGGGACAATCTGCATCTCTCTATGAAAAGCCTGCATCAGCAGAGTCTCCGGACTGGAGAGAACTTTGAGAGCAACTGTTCGGTTATTGCTTTGATCAATAGCGCTGTAGACGGAGCCAGCCGCACCGCTTCCAAGTCGTTTTATGATGGTAAACGAAAAATTGACTTGGGTAAGCCTCCCCGTTTGAGGATTTGCCTGTTGTTTACTTGCCCGGATAATGGAGCCAGGCTGCAAACGCGATGGATCAAAAGTTGTGGTAGAACCTAGCGCCATAGAATCCAGCCCCTGCAACGTCTCCCCGCTTCAATTAGACATCGCCTCGGTTCTCCTCGGAGTTCTTACAATCTAGTTGCGCAATTTTTTATCCAAATGTCTTTTTCGGTCATTTATCGACTGGTTGTCGACTGGGCTTTACGCAGCGAAAAGCTGCTCCTCTATCCCCTTGAGGTATCGAAGCCCCAAAGGCGTATTGAGTCCCACCGACAATCAAAGGTATCCCATCTTCTGCGACCACCCACTGCGGCACGTAAGCGACGGAACGAACGCCTAGAGAATTTTCTGCGGTCAGGCAGTCGACTGACAGGAGAGATCCTCGACAAAGGGAATCCAATGACGGATCGGCACCATCCGCAAAATAACGAAACTGATCATAGGTAGGTACTAAAGAAGAGTTGTTGAGATCGCAAAAAAGTTTGGCGCACTCAAAAGTCGTTCTGGCGAGTCCTAGCTGGTCCATCGGGCCACCAGCGTTGACGGATTCTCGGTCTACCTGTGTGGCACACGTAGAATCAGGGGGAATAATCGCCCGATATTCTGAAAGCTTTACGAGGCTTCGATCAACGGACAGGGGAGGGATCTGTTTTCCAACAAGATTTTTGGGGGCGAGGCTACACCCTTCAGGAAGAGGCCCGGAAGAAAGATCTCTCGTGGTTGCACACTGAACTCCCGCAGAAGCAATTCCCCCTGGGAGATCGACCGCTCCTGTTTGAGTGGAAGAAACACGCTCCCCTCCTCGCCCATCACAAGCCGCAAGCGCCACTGCTAATGTGGAAACTCCTGTCATTGCGAATCTGAAATTCATGATCATACCCCCGGTATTATTTTGATCTACGGTCGGTTTGGAGGCGCAGGCCCATGTTTCCAAAGTTTTTACCTAAAAGAAATTTTCTAAAGGCATCGGCACCCCTTTGCTCGTTTGCAGATGTTGGATTGAAGCCGTCTGTATATTCAGGATCGAGATTTGCGAGAAAGGAAACACCTCTGTGATTTCCACCAATATAAGTCGTCTTATCACCCCTGAGCACTACGGCGGCACCGCCGATAATTTTTGGAGCGACACGAACCGTAAAACCTGCATCTAGGAGTTCCCCAATCGTCTTATCGCTAAAAGGCTCCATCATCTCAGGCGTCACACCTCCGACCGTAACCTCTTGGAAAGATACGAGGGAAAGCATCTGGTCTGGATCTTGCGCCTCCAAATCATAATCCGGGGCACCAATCGCATAAGTCGTATCGACAACATCAGGGGCTATTTGCAACTCATATTGGATATCAACGACACCCTGTACAGCCCGATACTCAAAAGGATTGCTGTGATCGGGAGACAAAAGTCGCCCTGCGAGAAGATCCTCTAATTCTCCACCGTCGGCAGATTTTTTTTCTTTTACCTGCGATAGCAAACCGAAGTTTTTCCCTGTCAAAGACCGTTTGCGTAAATAATCCAACCACTGCACTACGGCATTATCTCGAGCGGTGTCAGCCGCAGTCTCGAGATGATTTAAAAATGCCTCGTCCATAGCGCGAAGTGCCTCAAGAGTCGCCTCCGGTTTTACGCGAAGCTCTGATGCCACCCTGGATTCAAAATCTTCAGCAAGAGCTCTTTGGATATGGGTGCTCGCTTCGGAGAGAGCTCTCGCGGCCGTACCGAAAAAGTTGATTGTTTCATTCGCACTCGCACCCTGAGAGTCTTTGGCACCGGCTAGCCCGCTTTGTGCCGTCGACTTTACACGTTTTTTGCCTTCATCCTTCACCCATTTAGCGATGGCTAAAGGAGCACCGGATACAAGTTTGCCCACATCTAAAAATTTGTCGAAAAATCCACCGACCGCTAACCCGACCGCCGCTGCAAATATATCTTTGAGAACACTATCAGGGTCGTGAGGAGGAACAGCTTCCGAATGCAGAGCCTTCAATTGAGCTTCATTGATCCCTATCACCCCTTGTGCCGAGCCTCCGGCCACGGTGGGTTGGATCTTAGCTATCAGCGTGCGCATCTCCTGCTCATAGGTCTCCTGTGTTTCTGGTGACAGGCTCTCCCAACCCGTCTCCGGAACATTCCCAGCACCAGGATGATTTGCGACTAAGCTTCGATGAGCCTGATCATCAGAGGGAGTCTGAAGACTATCGCGAAAAGCAGCAGCACCCCGCGCAGTGACTGTTGCGTCTTGAGCGGTCCTCGCAGCAGCGGCAGCAGCAGCCTGGGCATTATGTGCAGCAACCGCCTCATCGGCCCGTCTCTTCGAAGGAGCGACATCTCCCTTGTAGGCCTCCCCGACAAGTTCAATAGAGATTGTCTCAGGGTCATGTCCGTCATTAAACACGACCGTCAACGTGATTGTGGCTTTAAGCGGCCCTGGCTTCTCAGGAATCCAAACAATCTTAGGTGATCGGAGACCCAATAGCTCAGGATCAGAATTCCGAAAGGTTTGATCTCGTGGCTGGCTCACGGAAAGTCCAAATCCTGATGGGGGTTCGTTGGCAATAACTCTGATCTCACGACCATCTTCGGACGATACTCTTAAGTAATCAGAAACATTCTCTCCAACCTTTATCTCTCCGAGATGGACTGTTTTCGGATATGATAAAGTCGGAGTGGTAAAGAAACCAAAAGGGTCAGCAATACTCGTGGCAGAACTTGCCCGTCCATTATCTCCTGTTTGAGGAGCTACAGCCGCAGGTGGTCGTTTGCTGGGTAGAAGGCTCGCCGTCATAGTTCTTTTGCCCGGAGCCACACCACCTGAAGCATAACCTCCGGTAGCGCCTCCACCAGGAGCGCGAGTCCCTTCGTGATCATTAACGAAAGTCGTCAGAGACGATTGTGGAGGTGTGGGGTGTAAGGCTCGGTGGGCAGGGTCAAAAGCATGGGGTGCAACAAGAGGAAATCCGCCGAGAATTTTCATAACACCTCCCTAGAAAAATGATCACTCCCCTCCATCACCACGATAGAAGGGCTCCCCCCTTAATAAAGGTATCTAACTTCTCTTAAGCGCCCATCAAAGGTTGCTAGAAAATCTATCCAGATAGTTCCAGCTACACACATCTAGGACAGTGAGTTTTTGAAAAGACCGATGGATAGAGTGGATTAAGCGATTTTGAATAAAGCATAGGCGCTCCGGGAGTTTCCTCGTATCGTTAAGATGTCGATTT
>JBPOJN010000064.1:0-41247 GCA_052033505.1 Myxococcota bacterium
GAGACGATCGTGGCGAGCGGGCCTCGCAACGCCCCGCTGCCGCACCACCGTCCGACCGACACGGTGCTCGAGGCGGGCCACACGGTGATCATCGACGTCGGCGCGCTGGTCGACGGCTACCACAGCGACATGACCCGCACCTTCGTGGTGGGCGACCCGACGCCGCTGCAGCAACAGGTGTACGACGCCGTGCTCGACGCCCAGGTCGCAGGGGTCGCGGCGGTGCGCCCCGGTCTCACCACGCTCGAGCTCGACGCGGTCTGCCGCGACCGGCTCATCGCCGCCGGGTTCGGGCCGTGGTTCAGCCACGGGACCGGCCACGGGGTGGGGCTCCTCATCCACGAGGACCCCTTCGTCAACTCGTCGGGTGGCTGGGTTTTGCAGGTGGGAGACGTCGTAACGGTGGAACCGGGCGTCTATCGTGAGGACTTCGGCGGCGTTCGGGTGGAAGACCTGGTCGAGGTGACCAGCACCGGAGGCCGCGTGCTGACCACGACGCCCAAGGATTCGCCATGCCCGCCATCACCACCAACGACCTGAAGAACGGGATCACGCTCGAGCTCGACAACGGCCTGTTCCAGGTCGTCGAGTTCCAGCACGTCAAGCCCGGCAAGGGTGGTGCGTTCGTGCGGACCAAGCTGCGCAACGTGAAGACGGGCAACGTCTTCGACCGCACCTTCAACGCCGGCGTGCGCGTCGAGCAGGCGCTCGTCGACAAGAAGGACATGCAGTTCCTGTACCGCGACGGCGACGAGTACGTGTTCATGGACACCGAGAGCTACGAGCAGATGAACGTGCCGCCGGTGGCCCTCGGCGACGCCGCCGACTACCTGGTCGAGCAGGCCGTCGCGATCATCGCCTTCTACAACGGCGAGATCATCAACGTCGAGATCCCGGCCGCGGTCGAGCTCACCGTCGCCGACACCGAGCCCGGCATCCAGGGCGACCGGGTCAGCGGGGCGAAGAAGGCCGCGACGCTCGAGACCGGCAAGGTCGTGCAGGTGCCCCTGCACATCAACATCGGCGACCGGCTGCGCGTCGACACCCGCACCGGCGACTACATCTCGCGCGTCTGATCGGTCGATGACCACCGACGGGCGGCGACGCCCCCGACACGACGGGCCTCCGGGCGACGATCGCTCCGATGCCCGCGAGCGTGCGTTGGTGCTGCTCTACGAGGCGGCCTCCAAGGGCACCGACGCACGCGCCACCATCGACGCGCAGGTCGTCCGACCCGACCAGCTCACACGCGAGCTGGTGCTCGGGGTCGACGAACACCGCGAGCGCCTCGATCGCGAGATCGCCGCGCACGCCAAGGGGTGGACGCTGGCCCGGATGCCGCTGATCGACCTCACCGTGATGCGCATCGCCGGCTACGAGCTGCTCGGACGTCCCGACGTGCCCGTCGCCGTCGTGCTCGACGAGGCCGTCGAGCTCGCGAAGCGGTTCTCCACCGACGACTCCGGGCGATTCGTCAACGGGGTGCTGTCGGCACTCGTCCCGGTGCTCCGTGGCGCCGGCACGACACCGCGAGCGGCGCGACCCGATGGACGCGACGACGGCTGATCCCGACCCGTCCGACGTCACGGGCGCCGGGATCGACCCGCTGCTCGTCGACGTCGTGCACGCCCGACCGCGGTCGCCGCTCGCGGCACTGCAGCGGATGACGATCTGGCAATGGGTGCTGCTCGCGATGATCGCGGGCTACACGTCGTACTTCACGAAGGTCACCCTCGACGTCCATCACGGGCTCGGCACCTCGGCCTACGACTACGGGCTGTACGACCAGGGCGTGTGGTTGATGTCGCGGTTCCACGCGCCGTTCGTGACGCTCATGGGCCGCAACCTGATGGGCGACCACACCTCGTTCATCCTCGTGTTCCTGGTCCCCGTGTACTGGGTGTTCCCCAGCGCGGGGGCGCTGTTCTTCTCCCAGTCGCTGTTCATCGCGCTCGGCGCGGTCCCCGTGTACCTGCTCGGCCGGCGCCTGCTGCACCACGACCTGTACGCGGTCGCGCTGGCCGCCTGCTACCTGCTGCACCCGGCGGTGTCGTGGAGCAACCGTGAGAACTTCCATCCCGACAGCTTCCTGCCGCCGTTGCTCGGCATGGCCATCTACGCCGCCGTCTCGGAGCGCTGGCGGATGTACGCGGTCTTCTTCGCGCTCTCGTTGCTGGTGAAGGAGGACGTGTCGCTCGTGCTGGTGCCGCTCGGTGTGTGGGTCGCGGTCACGCGCGACCGCCGCATCGGGCTGATCTCGATCGGCGCGTCGATCGCGTTCATGCTCGTCGCGATGTTCGCCGTGATGCGCAGCCTGATCGGTGTGCCGACCCGCAACGGCTGGCGGGTGCCCTTCGGCGGACCCGGTGGGTTCCTGAAGAAGGTCGTGACCGACCCGGTGGCGGTGGTGAAGCACTTCTGGAGCGACGACCGGCCCTTCTACTTCTGGCAGATGACCGCACCGTTCGCGTGGCTGTTCGCCCGGGCGCCGAGCATCGCGCTGATCAGCCTCACCGTGCTCGGCACCAACATGCTCAGCACGTTCTGGTACCAGTACCAGGTCGAGTACCACTACGCCCTGGTGGCGGTGCCGGCGTTGGCCATGGGCACGGTGTGGGCGTTGTCGAAGGTGCGGGCCCATGCCCGCGGTGTCGTCGTCGCCGTGGTGCTCGCGACGTCGTCGTGGTCGGCGTGGCAGTGGGGTGCCATGCCGTTCAGCACCGAGCTGCCCTACACGTGGGCGCCCGACCATCCGGTCGCGGCGGCGGCGCGCGACATCGTGCGCGACCTGCCCGAGGACGCCGTGGTGTCGGCGCAGTACTCGATGACGGCCCAGATCGCCCGTCGCCGCGAGATCTACATGTTCCCGAACCCGTTCGCTGCCCAGCTCTACGGACCGGACGACTCGCTCGCCGGGCAGCGGCTCCCGGCGGCAGACCGCGTCGAGTACGTGGTGCTGCCGGCGACGCTCGAACCGGAGAACGAACTGGTGTGGATGTCGGTCGAGTCCGAGTTCACGCTGGTCGGCGCGAACGAGTGGTGGCGCCTGTTCCGGCGCACGAGCATGATCGAGGCGTCCTCGCCCTAGGTCTCCCGGGCGCGCGTGGTAGCGTCGGGGTCGCCGTGAAGCGGGTCCCGTGAGGCCCAGACGGCAGGAGCATCGAACGTGTCACGCTGGTCGTCCGCGCACCGCGCATTCCTGCAATTCCATGCAGTCGAGTGCATGATCATCCAGGTAGGATGGTCGTCATGAGTGCCCCCACCCCGGTCACCCCGAGCACCCCCGTCATCCCGGCCGCGCTGGTCCTCGCCGACGGCAGCGTCTTCGAGGGCGAGCACCTCGGCGCCGAGGCGCCCGGTGGCGTCGCGAGTGGCGAGGTCGTGTTCAACACCGTGCTCGCCGGCTATCAGGAGGTGATCACCGACCCGAGCTACGCCGGGCAGATCATCACCTTCACCGCCACGCACATCGGCAACTACGGGGTCAACGCCACCGACTTCGAGAGCCGCCGCCCGTTCTGCCGTGGCGTGATCGTGCGCGAGATCGCCCGCCGCCACAGCAACCAGCGCGCCGAGGCGTCGCTCGACGCGATGCTGCGCCGCTACGGCATCAGCGGCATCGGTGGCATCGACACCCGCCGACTCACCCGCCTGCTCCGCGACACCGGCGCGATGCCCGGTGCGTTCGGGACGGCGGACGAGGCCACCCTCAGGGCCGCGGCGCAGGCCGAGCGTGGCACCGACGGGATCGACCTCGTCGCCCAGGTCACCACCGGCCAGGCGTACACCGTCGGCTCGGGCGAGCGGTTGATCGTCGCCTACGACTTCGGCATCAAGCACTCGATCCTGCGCGACCTCGCCGGCCTCGGCACGGTGCGCGTCGTGCCGGCGAGCACCAGCGCGGCCGACGTGCTCGCGATGAACCCCGCCGGCGTGTTCCTGTCGAACGGCCCCGGCGACCCCGCCGAGGTCGGCTACGCGGTCGAGGCGATCCAGGGGCTGCTCGGCCAGGTGCCGGTGTTCGGCATCTGCCTCGGTCACCAACTCCTCAGCCGGGCCATCGGTGGCGAGACGTTCAAGCTGCCCTTCGGCCACCACGGCGGCAACCACCCGGTGCGCCACGAGGCCACCGGCAAGATCGAGATCACCTCGCAGAACCACAACTTCTGCGTCGACCCCGAGTCGATCGCCGGGAAGGCCGACGTGACCCACCTCAACCTCAACGACCGCACCGTCGAAGGCATGCGTGTCAGGGACGTCCCGGCGTTCAGCGTGCAGTACCACCCCGAGGCCGGCCCCGGCCCGCACGACGCGAAGTACCTGTTCGGCATGTTCGACAACCTGATGCGAGGCGGTGATGCCGGCGTGACCGGACGGAACCTGCACGGCTACGAGACGCCCGGCCTGCCGGCGCCCGAGCTGGGGGTGGCGTGACATGCCCAAGCGCACCGACATCTCCTCGATCCTGATCATCGGCTCCGGCCCGATCGTGATCGGCCAGGCCTGCGAGTTCGACTACTCCGGCACCCAGGCCTGCCGCGTCCTGCGCGAGGAGGGCTACCGCGTCATCCTCGTCAACTCGAACCCGGCGACGATCATGACCGACCCCGACTTCGCCGACGTCACCTACGTCGAGCCGATCACGTGGGAGGTCGTCGCCAAGATCATCGAACGCGAACGCCCCGACGCCGTGCTGCCCACGATGGGCGGCCAGACCGGCCTCAACACGGCGATGGCGCTGTACGAGCGCGGCCTCATCGGCGTGCCGGGTACGCCCGAGATGATCGGCGCGAACGCCGAGGCGATCGCCACCGCCGAAGATCGCGAGCGGTTCAAGCAGGCGATGATCGAGATCGGCCTCAGCGTCCCGCGCAGCGGGACCGCCCACACGATGGACGAGGCCCGGCAGGTCGTCGCCGAGATCGGCCTGCCGATCATCATCCGCCCCGCCTACATCCTCGGCGGCCGCGGCACCGGCATGGCCGCCACCATGGAGGAGTTCGAGGTCGCCGCGGCCAACGGCCTCGCCGCCAGCCCGATCAGCGAGATCCTCATCGAGACCTCGATCACCGGCTGGAAGGAGTACGAGCTCGAGGTGATGCGTGACCGCGCCGACAACTGCGTGATCATCTGCTCGATCGAGAACGTCGACGCGATGGGCGTGCACACCGGCGACTCGATCACGGTCGCCCCCGCGCAGACCCTCACCGATGTCGAGTACCAGCAGATGCGCGACGCCGCGTTCGCGTGCATCCGCCGCGTCGGCGTGGAGACCGGCGGCAGCAACGTGCAGTTCGCCGTGAACCCGGCGACCGGCGAGCAGGTCGTCATCGAGATGAACCCGCGCGTGTCGCGCAGTTCGGCCCTGGCGTCGAAGGCCACCGGGTTCCCGATCGCCAAGATCGCCGCCAAGCTCGCCGTCGGCTACACCCTCGACGAGATCCCGAACGACATCACCAAGATGACGCCGGCGAGCTTCGAGCCGAGCATCGACTACATCGTCACCAAGATCCCGCGCTGGGCGTTCGAGAAGCTGCCCGGCACCAGCGGTGTGCTCGGCACGCAGATGCAGTCGGTGGGCGAGGCGATGAGCATCGGCCGCACGTTCCCCGAGAGCCTGCAGAAGGGCCTGCGCTCGCTCGAGCAGGGCCGCCTCGGCCTCGGCTGCGACCCGGTCGAACAGCAGTTGGCCGACGTGAGCGACGCCGACCTGCTCGCCCGTGCGGCGATCCCCACGCCCGAGCGGATCCAACAGGTCGGCGAGCTGCTGCGCCGCGGCGTGTCGATCGACGACGTGCACGCCAGCACGAAGATCGACCCGTGGTTCCTCGACCAGATGGGCCTGATCACCGACGAGCGTCACGCGCTGGCCGAGATCGGCCTCGACGGCATGAGCCGCACCGCGTGGCGGCGCGCCAAGCGGCTCGGCTTCAGCGACGCACAGCTGGCGTACCTGTGGGACACCGACGAGACCACGGTGCGCTCGGCCCGCGAGGCCGCCGGCGTGGTGCCGACGTTCAAGACGGTCGACACCTGCGCGGCCGAGTTCGAGGCCCACACGCCGTACCACTACAGCACCTACGAGGACGAGAACGAGGTCCGTCCGAGCGACCGGCCGCGCGTGGTCATCCTCGGCAGCGGCCCGAACCGCATCGGCCCGGGCATCGAGGTCTAGTGCTGCTGCGTGCACGCCTCGTTCGCGCTCCGCGACGCCGGGTTCGAGACGGTGATGGTGAACTGCAACCCCGAGACCGTCAGCACCGACTACGACATCTCGGACCGCTTGTATTTCGAGCCTGTGACCTATGAAGACGTCTTAAACATCGTCGAAAACGAAAAACCCGACGGCGTCATCGTCCAATTCGGCGGTCAAACCCCGCTCAAGCTCGCCGTGTCCCTGCAGAAAGCCGGCGTCCCCATCATCGGCACCTCGCCCGCGAATATCGACCGCGCCGAGGATCGCAAACTCTTCGCCGAAATGATCCAAAAATTGAAACTGCGCCAACCCGAAAACGGCATCGCCACGAACGTGGAAGAAGCGGTTATCATCGCCGAACGCATCGGCTATCCCATATTAGCCCGCCCGTCTTACGTCTTGGGCGGCCGAGCCATGGAGATTCTCTACGACACACCAAGCCTCCGCGACTACATGGCCCGCGAACACGGCGACAAAGGCAATGGTAATAAAGGTACAGCCGTTTCGAGTCCGGCTAAGACGGCTCGAAACGAGGGGGTTCGGGGTGCGCCAGCGGCCCCCCCGATTCTCATCGACAAGTTTCTGGATGGGGCGATTGAAGTGGACGTGGATGCTTTGGCCGACAACGAAGGCAACGTCGCCGTCGTCGGCATCTTGGAGCACATTGAAGAAGCCGGTATTCACTCGGGCGACAGCGCCATGTCGTTACCGCCGCGGTCTTTGTCCCCGAAGATCCTGAAAGACATCCAAGACTGGACCATCGCCATGGCCAAAGAACTGAAAGTCATTGGCCTCATGAACGTCCAATACGCGGTCAAAGACGAAAAACTCTACGTCATTGAAGTGAACCCGCGCGCTTCGCGCACCGTACCGTTCGTTTCAAAAACCACCGGCACGCCGCTCGCGAAAATCGCATCGCTCTTGATGGTCGGCCGGAAATTGAAGGAATTCAAAATCCAGTCGCCCTTGGGGCTGAAACACATCGCGATCAAAGAGTCCGTTTTTCCGTTCACGAAATTCCCCGGCGTTGACCCGATACTCGGACCCGAAATGCGTTCGACCGGCGAAGTCATGGGCATCGCGGAGACCTTCGGAGAAGCCTTCGCGAAATCCCAGCTGGGCGCGAACACGCATCTGCCGAAATCCGGCTCGGTTTTTTTAAGCGTCCGCAACCAAGACAAGAAAGCCGTGCTTCCGGCCGCGAAAAAGTTAGTCGCATTGGGATTCAAGCTCATCGCGACCAAAGGCACGGCTTTGTTCTTGAGGGAGCAAGACGTGCCCGTCGAACCGGTCAATAAGGTCGCCGAAGGCAGCCCTCACATCGTGGATCTCCTAAGCGAAGGCAAAATCGCGATGGTCATCAACACGCCGGAAGGGCGTCTCTCCGCCATGGATTCCTTTCCGATCCGGCGCACCGCCCTCATGCGCGGCATCCCGCATTTCACGACGGTCGCGGCGGCCTTGGCGGCGGTCGACGGCATCGAAACCTTGAACCGCAGCGGAATTTCCGTAAAAGCCATGCAGGATTATTTGTCTATTGAATCAAGCGCCCCAAAACCTGCAGCTTTATCTGCTTGAAATGAAGCCATAGTGGACGGAATCAAAACTTTCGTTCATGATGAGGACCCGGTAACAAACTTTAGAAATCAACCCAGGAGAATTTATGGAAAAACAAGAAGCGTATTGTGTGAAATGCAAAGCCAAACAAGAAATGACAGAAGCCAAAGAAGTGGAAATGAAGAACGGTCGCAAAGCCTTGCAGGGTAAGTGCGGCAAGTGCGGAACGGGCATGTACAAGATCCTAGGCAAAGCAAAATAAGGTCAAAGTTAAAGGCGCTCTACAAAGGCAGATCCAGGACAAGTGATGAAGTTGACATAATATATATTATGCGACATTTATTCTTGCAAGCCTGGATCTGCTTTTAAGCTTAAACTCTAAGGACTCTTCTAGAATTGCCCGTCTGAGAGATAGGTATAATCGGTCAGCGCCTTTCGATACTCATCCAACAAGCGCATTCCTAAGGTAGGCTTGATACGGTCTTCACGGATCGCCAGGTCTACGACGGCTTTGAATTTGCGGATCAAGTCGTTGGCGTCATACTGCGTGTTATTCAGAACTTGTTCGATCGTGGATCCTCGAATCGTTTCTTCGACGTAAAACCCGCCTTCTTCATCGGGATCCAAGAATACGTGAACTTCGTTGGTCCGACCGAAAAGATTATGCTGGTCGCCCATGATGTCCTGATAAGCGCCGATTAAGAAAAATCCTAAATAGTAAGGACCCTGGCCGAACGAATGCAACGGCAGCGACTCTTTGACGTCCTGCACGTCGATGAATTCGTCGATCTTGCCCTCGGAATCGCACGTGATGTCGACCAAGGTCGCGCGATTGTCCGGGGCTTCATTAAGCCGATGGATCGGAATGATCGGGAAAAGCTGACCGATCGCCCAATTATCCAAAAGCGACTGGAAGATCGAAAAATTACAGAGGTATTGATCGCTCAAGGTATTCGCGAGTTCTTGGATTTCTTCCGGGATGTGGCCGTTTTGCTGGAACTTAGTCACGATCTGCTCGGAGAGCTGCCAATAAAGGTTTTCGACCTTAGCCTTGGTCACGAGATCTAGAAGGCCAACGTCAAATAACCGCGTACCTTCTTCCCGGACTTGCTGCAAGGCGTGATAGACTTCCAAAACGTTCTTCTTGTGCGGCAATTTTCTTTTCAACGAAAGGATGTCGCGGATGATTTTGTGCTCTTTGTCGTCCGCGTTGATGCTCATGAGCTTCGAAACGCGGGCTTTTTCGACGTTGGCGAAGGCTTCGACGATCAGGACCGTATGATGCGCAACGGTGCTCCTTCCGGATTCTGAAACGATCGTCGGATGAGGAACCTTTTCTTCGTCGCAAACGTCCCGGATATTGTACACGATCGTGCTGGCGTATTCGTCGAGCGAATAATTCATCGAGGAATGGAAAGAAGTCCCGCTGCCGTCATAGTCGATCGCGAGACCGCCGCCGACGTCGATGTACTCGAGCTTCACGCCGAGCTGCAGAAACTTAGCGTAATAACGGGCCGCTTCGCGCGCTGCCATTTTGAAGTGCATGATGTCAGGAACCTGCGAACCGATGTGGAAATGGATCATCTTCAGACAATGACCCATTTTATTTTCCTGCAGGACTTCCCAGGCCTCGAGAGCCTCGGCGGCGGACAATCCGAATTTCGCGTTATCCCCGCTCGAATCGGCCCACTTGCCCGCGCCTTTGCTGTTCAAGCGGATTCGGACGCCGACCATGGGATCGACCTCCATCTGCCGAGCCATTTCGATCACGCGTTCCAGCTCGTCGACTTTTTCCAATACGAGGATGATCTTGCGTCCGACTTTCTGACCCAGAAGCGCCAAGCGGATGAAGTGATTGTCCTTGTATCCGTTGCAGACGATCAAGCTTTCGGGGTTGTCGTTGACGGCCAGTGCCGCCATGAGTTCGGGCTTGCTGCCAACTTCCAGGCCGTGGTTGAATTCGCGGCCCGCATCCAAAATTTCTTCGACAACTTCTCGGAGCTGATTGACCTTGATCGGGAAGACACCGCGATAGACATTTTTATAGGCGTGCTCTTCGATCGCGCCTTTGAAGGCCAAGTTGATCGCGCGCACGCGGTGCCGGAGCAAATCCTGGAAACGGATCTGGATCGGAAACGTCAGCCCCGCTTCTTTGGCGCGATTGAGAACCGCCATCAGCGAAATGCCGACTCCCTCTTGCTGGATAGGATGGCAAACCACCTCTCCCGCTTCGTTCGCGGAAAAATATCCCGTACCCCAATTGTCGATGTTATAAAGACGGACTGCGTCCGAGACTTTCCAATCCTTCGCTTCTTTGATCGGGTCCTTCAGAGCGTCTTTCACTGATTCCTTGGGTAAAGATTCTTTCGGAAAACCGTTGGGTGTGGAGGAAATATCTTTCAAATGTGGTTGCGCCATTCGTTGGATTCTTATGTCGCGGGACTATTAGTTTCCCGAAATGACGTCAAACGATTTCCAGGTTTTTTAGGAAAAATTTTCCGCGCAGTTGACAAGTTCACGTCACCTCGACTACCAACGCCTCTCGCTCGCAATGCAAGAGAGTTATTCTCTCGAAGTTACCAAGCGAAAATCCGGCTTCAAGCCGGTGCAAGCGAATTAGCCGCGGGGTGGAGCAGCCCGGTAGCTCGCCGGGCTCATAACCCGGAGGTCGCAGGTTCAAATCCTGCCCCCGCAACACAGAAATAAAAGGCGCCAGAAATGGCGCCTTTTATTTTTTTCGACAAAATTGCAGGATTTGAATGGTCGTAAAAAAATGTGCCCTATGGCCATTTTTAGACCCCGGCTCAGAGTGAGCAGAGCGAACGTCGAGCCAAATCCTGCCCCATTACGTGAACCTGAAAATCACCCTCCTAGATTTTTCTTTTCCAAAAAAACCTAAGGATGCTATAGACTAACGACTTTAAGCGCCGTTATCGGACCAAACACTCTCATATGCCCTCCTATTTTAATTCCCTGAACGCCAAATACATCGAAGGTCTCGAAAGCCAGTATCAGGAAGACCCGACGCGTCTGGACCCGACGTGGAGATCTTTTTTCGACGGTCTGTCGGCGAGCCGCAGCGGCGACGCCCCTTCGGAGATTTCCGTCGAAAGCCTCGAGTTCGAGATCAAAGTCCTGCGCTTGATCCAAGGCTACCGCGAAATGGGCTACCTCGTAGCCGACGTGAACCCCTTAGATCGCGGGATCAAAAAGCATCCCCTTTTGGAATTATCCAACTACGGTCTGCGTGAAGACGATTTGGACCGGATCTGCCAGATAGGTCAGGTCTTGGGCTTCGGCAATGTCACGCTGAAACAAATCCTGGCGACGCTCACCGCTTATTATTGTTCCCCGGTCGCGGTCGAATACGGCCACATCGACGATCCGGTCAGTCGGAACTGGATCCAATCGCGCGTCGAATCCGACGTCTTGTCGCGCCCCCTGCCCCCCGAAACGAAAAAAAGACTGCTTCAAAAATTAGTCGAGGCCGAAGGATTTGAGGAATTCCTGCACCGCCGCTTCGTCGGGCAAAAACGGTTTTCCGTCGAAGGTCTGGAAATCTTGATACCGATGTTGGATTTTTTGATCGAAGAAGCTACGCGCCTGGGCGCCGAAGAAATCATCATCGGCATGGCCCACCGCGGCCGCTTGAACGTATTAGCGAATATTTTCCAAAAAGACTTAAGCGTGATGTTAGCGGAATTTTCCGGCCATCTCGACGCCGAACCCGGTGACGGGGACGTCAAATACCACATGGGTTTCTCCCAGAACACAACCTCCGCCGGCGGACGGCCCCTGCACTTGTCGTTAATGCCGAATCCCAGCCACCTCGAAGCCGTGAACTCCGTGCTCTTGGGCGTCACGCGCGCGAAGCAGCACTTAAAGAAAGACTGGCACCGCAGCAAAACGCTCGCGGTACTGATCCACGGCGAAGCGGCTTTCGCGGGCCAGGGCGTAGTCTACGAGACGCTGAACATGTCGGACCTGAAAGGCTACACGGTCGGCGGCACGATCCACATCATCATGAACAATCAGGTCGGTTATACGACGACACCCGAAGAAGGCCGCTCAACGCCGCAAGCGACCGATCTTGCCAAAATGCTCGAATTCCCCATCTTCCGGGTCAACGGCGACGAGGCTGAGTCCGTCGTCCGCTGCGTGGAACTGGCGACGCAATTCCGTTACGACTTCAAACGCGACGTCGTCATCGATCTCATGGGCTATCGCCGTTACGGACACAACGAAGGCGACGAACCGAGTTTCACGCAGCCCTTAATGTACCGTAAAATCGAAAACCATCCCCGTGTGCTGGAGCTATACACGCGCCAAGCCGTGCGCCTCGAAGGCATCGACCGTCATTTGGTCGAAGACATGAAGACGGCCTACGTCCAGAAACTCGACGACGCGCTCAACGAATCCAAGAAAAAAGCCCGTCTCGCCCAAAATGCACGCCTTCGGAGTACGCTGGGAAAAACTGGTCAAACCGAACGAGAAAAACGTCTTTGCGGAGGCCAAGACCGCATGCCCCATCCCCCGCCTCCAAGACATCGGCCGCCAGCTCTTGGTCGTCCCCGACGGTTTCCACCTGCATCCCAAACTGAAACGCAATTTCGAAGAACGCAGTGAAATGATCGAAGGCCGGAAAGACGTCGACTGGGCCTTGGCCGAGACGCTCGCGTACGGCAGCCTTATGGTCGAAGGTTCTTCGGTGCGTTTGGCAGGACAAGATTGCGAACGCGGTACGTTTTCGCACCGTCATGCGGTCTGGCACGATACGGAAACCGGGGCCAAATACACGCCACTCAATCATTTGAAAAACGTCGCGACCGATTTCGAAGTCGTCAACAGTCCCCTGTCGGAATACGCCGCGATGGGTTTCGAGTTCGGTCACAGCCTGGCCGACCCGGGCAAACTAACGATTTGGGAAGCTCAATACGGCGACTTCTTCAACGGCGCCCAAATCATGATCGACCAATTCATAACCACTTCGTCTTATAAATGGCAGCGCCACAGCGGCTTGGTCTTGCTCTTGCCTCACGGCTTCGAAGGTCAAGGCCCGGAACATTCATCGGCCAGGCTCGAACGATTCCTTCAGGCCTGCGCTCAGAACAACATCCAAGTCTGCAACTTCACGAAGCCCGCTCAGATTTTCCACGCCCTGCGCCGCCAGGTCCTTCGGAGCATCCGTCTTCCGCTCATCATCATGAGCCCGAAGAGCCTGCTCCGTCATCCTTTGGTCGTCTCGCCGCTCAAAGACTTTTCCGAAGGCCGTTTCCAGGAAGTCTTGGACGAAGACGATCCTTCGATCGTACGCGAGAAAGTCTCGCGCGTGGTTTTATGCAGCGGCAAGATTTTCTACGAACTCTTGGAGACGCGGCAGAAAAACAAGGTTCAGGACGTGGCCCTCGTGCGGCTCGAACAGTTTTATCCGTTCCCGAAAGACCGCTTGGCCGAGATTTTTTCCCAGTATACCAATCTGAAGGAAATCGTCTGGTGTCAGGAAGGACCGCAAAACACCGAAGGCTGGAGCTTCATCCTGCAATACCTGCCGACGGTACCGGGAATGACGTTACCTTTGAAGTATGTCGGCCGTCCCGCACAAGCAAGTCCGACCGACGGTTATTTGCACTTGCATGTCCGGGAGCAAAAAAGAATCATTCAAGCAGCCTTGGAAGAAACCAAAAGTGAGTGAGTATTTGGGCATTCGGCTTTTTGCCGATGAGCAGAAACGGAGCGAACGATGAATCAATTAGTCAACAGATGGGTGGTTCGGAGGGAGAGCGGTATCGCCCTCCGATTTTTATGAAACACGATGTGATTGTACCGAGCGCCGGAGAATCCGTCACCGAAGTCTACATCGGCGACTGGCGTAAAAAAACGGGGGATGGAGTCAAGAAAGACGACGTCTTGGTCGAACTCGAGACTCAAAAAGCGACCTTTGAATTGCGCGCCGAATTCAGTGGGCGCCTGGAAGTGCTCAAACCCGACCGCGACACGGTCGTCAAGCCGGGCGATTTGATCGCTATGATCGACGACAGCGTCCTCTCCGAAGGGGAACGCAAAGCCGAAGTGCCCGTGCGCGGAAAAACCGAAAATTACGAGGCCTCTTCCGACCAAAAAACGGAATCAGTCTTAAGCCCTTCCGCACGTAAACTCGCGGCCGAAAGGCACGTGCCCGCAGACGCCCTCTCAGGCACCGGGAAATCGGGCCGCATCACCAAAGAAGACATCCTGAAAAAACTCGAGTACTCCCCCGCCCCGGCGCCTGCTCCTTCGGCGCGTCCCTCGGCCTCGACGGCCGCGGCGACCGTGGCTCCCATCAAGTACCAACTCGACGCCGCGCGCGGGGAACGCCGCGAGACCGCGACCCGCATCCGCCGCCAGATTGCTCAGAACCTGGTCGCGGCCCAGCATACGGCCGCCATCCTGACGACCTTCAACGAAGCCGACATGTCACAGGTCATCGCCTTCCGCAAAAAATACAAAGACGAACTGAAGAAGAAACACGGCGTATCGCTCGGGTTCGTCGGCCTCTTCACCATGGCCGTCGTCCGCGCGCTCAAGGAAATGCCGATGATGAATTCGACGTTCACCGGCGAAGAAATCATCTCGCGTGACTTCATCGACCTGTCGGTCGCCGTCAGCACCGAACGTGGCCTGGTCGTTCCCGTCATCCGCGACGTGCATCAGATGTCCTTGATCGATTTCGAGAAGAAATTGGGCGAGCTCGGTGAAAAGGCCCAAACCGGAAAGCTATCGATCCCCGAAATGCAAGGCGGCACGTTCACCATTTCGAACGGCGGCGTCTTCGGATCGCTTTTATCGACGCCTATTTTGAATATGCCCCAAACGGGCATTTTAGGACTTCACAAGATCGAAGAGCGCCCGGTCGGCGTGAACGGCAAAATCGAACTGCGCCCCATGATGTATATGGCCCTTTCCTATGACCATCGCATCATCGACGGCCGCGAAGCCGTGCTCTTCCTGGTCAAAGTCAAAGAAGGCATCGAAAACTTGAGTCTGATCGTAGACGAAAAAACGCTTTAACTCCCCCAACCCCCTCTTACTTTAAGAGGGGAGATTCTCTTTAAGGAGAAATGAATATGGCCGATGAATTCGATTTGATCGTAGTGGGTGGCGGTCCCGGCGGTTATGTCGCGGCCATCCGTGCGGCGCAGTTGGGGCTTAAAGTCGCATGCGTTGAAAAAGACAAGACCTTGGGTGGTACTTGCTTAAACGTCGGCTGCATCCCGAGCAAGGCCCTGCTCGAGTCCTCCGAACTCTACGACGCCGCGAAACATAAATTCCCCGATCACGGCATTTCCGTCTCCAACCTTTCCTTGGATCTCGAGAAATTCATGGAACGGAAGAATAAAGTCGTGACCCAACTGACTTCCGGCGTCGCGTCGCTTTTCAAAAAACATAAAATCACGCACGTCATCGGGGCCGCTCGCCTGAACGAACGCAGCACGAAGGAAAAAATCGTGACCGTCTCCCAGATCCAAGGCGAGACGTCTTTGAAGGCCAAGAACATCGTTTTAGCGACCGGTAGCGTTCCCATAGCCCTGCCTGGCATCGACGTGGACGGTAAATTCATCGTGGATTCGACCGGCGCCCTGTCGCTGCAAAAAGTCCCGAAGCGTTTGGTCGTGATCGGCGGAGGCTACATCGGTTTGGAATTAGGCTCCGTCTACTTGCGTTTGGGCAGCGAAGTCATCGTGCTCGAGGCCTTGGACAAGATCATTCCTCAGATGGATCTGGACATCGGGCGTTCGCTGCAAAGGACATTGGAAAAACAAGGCATGCAGTTCCGCTTGGCGACTAAAGTCAAAAAAGCCCAGGTCAAAAAAGACCAAGTCGAGATCACGATCGAAAAAGACGGGAAGGTCGAAACTCTCACCGCCGACGTCTTGCTGACCGCCGTGGGCCGCAAACCTTACACCGAAGGATTGGGGTTGAAGGAAACTGGCATCCGCATGGATGAAAAAGGCCGAATCGCGGTCGATACGCGGTACCAGACTTCCGTCGAAGGCATTTACGCGATCGGCGACGTGATCGAAGGTCCGATGCTCGCGCACAAGGCGATGGAAGAAGGCGTCGCCGTCGTTGAAATGATCGCTGGACATGCAGGTTACGTGAACTACGCCACGATCCCGAGCGTCATCTACACGTGGCCCGAGGCGGCATCCGTAGGATTTACCGAGGAAGAGCTTAAAGCGCGCAACCACGACTACAAGGCTTTCAAATTTTCACTGCTCGCGAACGGCCGCGCGATCGCGATGGGCGAACGGGACGGTTTTGTAAAGTTGATCGCGGATAAGAAAACGGACCGTCTGCTGGGAGCTCACATCTTGTCGCCCCGGGCTTCCGACATGATCGCCGAGCTCGTGCTCGCCATGGAATATTCCGCCAGCACCGAAGACATCGCACGCACCGTGCACGCGCATCCCACACTTTCCGAAGCCGTCAAAGAAGCCGCCTTAGGCTTAGGCGACGGCCCAATTCATTCTTAGAGTTCCGTTCCGGGGGCGCTTTCTTCCGGGAGGGGCGTCGTTGCGGCGACTGCGGATTTTTCGGTTTGCTTCAAGGCTTCCATTTTTTCGTCCAAATCCTGCAAAGCCTCACGGTCGGAATCGGCGACCTCCGCCAGTTCTTCAGCCGTAGAAACCAGGTCCTCCAAGGTGAAACGTGCTTCTTCTCCCGAGGCTTCTTGTGCGCCTTGGGATTTAATCATTTCCTCGAATTCGGATAAAGGCGGCAAGTCTTCTAAATCTTTCAACCCGAAAATCTCCAGAAACGTTCCCGTCGTCGCATAGAGCAACGGTCTCCCCGCTTCTTCCTTGCGGCCCACGATGCGGATCAAGTCCCGATCGGCTAAGGTTTTCAGGACCCCGCCACTGTCAACGCCGCGGACGGCCTCGATGTCGGAACGAGTCATGGGCTGGCGGTAAGCAACCATGGCCAAGGTTTCCACCGCGGAAACGGAGAGCTTTTGGGGTTTGGGCTGGTCCAAAGCGCGGATCCAAACCGCATACTCGGGCGCGCTGCGGAACTCATAGCCTTCGGCGACTTTTTGGAGCCGGATGCCCCCGCTCCTCGACTCCCACTCGCGTTGCAATTCCGACAAGGCTTCTTCTAATTCTTTTTTCGACGGTTTTTCTCCGTTACCGACGCCCGCCGCCAAAGCCTCGATCATGTCGCTCGTGCCTAAGGGTTTGCCCGAAACGAAGATCAGCGTCTCCAAGATCGATTTGAGGTTTTCCATATTACATTCCTTCCGAGACCAAGGGGTCGATGACAATGCGATGAAAGACTTTTTCCTGGGCGATACGGATCAAGCGCTGCTTCGCCATTTCCAAGATCGCCAGGAAGGTCACGATGAGATCCGAACGCGAGCGATCCGATCCGGCGCTTAAGAACAATTCCTCGAAATCCACGCGGCCTTTTGATTTCAGGAAATCCGTCAGTTCCAAGATGCGTTCGGAGACGCCCGTCCGCGGCCGGCTGATTTCGTGGAACCTCTCCTGCGGGAGGCGTTTCAAAATGTCTTGGAAGGCACGCACCAGGGCCATCGCATCCGCTTCGATCACGAGTTCTCCGGGCGTGTCGTCGCGATCCTCGGAAGGTCGAGAAAAAACGTCCTGGCCCAACAGAGGCCGGCCGATCAGAGCCGCGCCGGCGGCCTTAAATTTCTGGTATTCGAGCAGGCGGCGCAGCAATTCTTCGCGCGGGTCCGCGACCTCAACCTCTTCCTCTTCGGTAACCGGCAGCAACGTCTTCGACTTGATGTAGGCCAGCTCCGCGGCCATTTCCAAAAACTCACCGGCTAAGTCAATGTCGAGCTCGCGGGCGAGCTTCAAGAATTCGAGATAATGGTCGAGCAGCCGCGAGATTGGGATGTCGTAAATGTCCAAATCCTCTTTTTTGATGAGATGCAGCAGCAAATCGAGCGGACCTTCGAAGACGTCCAGGCTGACGCGATACTCTTGGCTCGTGTTTTCGGAAATCTCAGTCATCGGAAATTCATGGCCTTTCGGACTTTCGAGAGCGTGGCTTCTGAGGCTTCACGCGCCTTCTCCGTCCCGCGTTTCAAGATGGCTTCGACGTAATCCAGATTTTTTTCCATGTCTCCGCGTTTTTTACGGATGGGGTCCAAAAACGCGTTGATCGCCGCGGCCATGTTTTTCTTATCCTCGACGCAGCCCAATTGCGCCGACCGGCATCCTTGATCGACGGCGGCGCAAATCGCCGCATCGCTGTACAGTTTGTGATAATCGAAGATCAGGCAGATTTCGGGATTTCCAGGGTCGGTTTTACGCAGGCGCGCGGGATCGGTGATCGCGGATTTGACCTTGCGTTCGACCTCTTCCGGGGAATCGCTTAAATAAACGCCGTTATCGTAACTCTTACTCATCTTGCGCCGGTCCATTCCTAGGAGCTTCGGAGATTCGGTCAATAAAGGCTGGGGTTCCGGCAGCGTCGGGCCGTAGAGAAAATTAAACCTACGGACGATTTCCCGCGAGAGTTCGATATGCGGGACTTGGTCCTGCCCCACCGGTACGCGCGTGCCTTCGTAGAGCGCCACGTCCGCGGTTTGCAGCAAAGGATAGCCTAAAAATCCGTACGTCGTGAGATCCTTGGTCGAGAGCTCTTGTTGCATTTCCTTGTAGGAAGGTACGCGCTCGAGCCAGCCCAAGGGCGTCATCATCGAGAGGTAGAGATGAAGTTCCGCATG
Source organism: Myxococcota bacterium (assembly GCA_052033505.1). Lineage (GTDB taxonomy): Bacteria > UBA10199 > UBA10199 > JACPAL01 > JBPOJN01. The sequence continues at coordinate 18,489 of JBPOJN010000064.1, forward strand.
CCCTTTGACGTCCGACTGCACGAAGATCGTCGCTTTTTCCGGATCGAGGCCGGCGGCCAACCAATCCAGCAAGACTTCCCGCGTCGAGGCACGCACGACGGAAGGGTCTTGGTATTCGGTCGTCAGCGCGTGGATGTCCGCGATGAAGAAGAAACACGGATATTGATTTTGGAGTTTGATCCAATTTTGGAGCACGCCGTGATAGTGGCCCAAGTGCAGCTTCCCCGTAGGTCTCATACCCGAAACGACGCGCACGTTTTGTTTTTGTTCCGTCATGCTCCTACCACCCCACCCATCCGGGTATGATCAGGCCCGTGACCATGCGGATCGGGCCGGCGACCAAGCCTGAGATAACGCCCGAATAGAGAGCCAAAAGCAGGATGACAAATCCCACGGGGCCTTGAAAAATACGGTGGTAACCCGCGAGATAACGGTAGGGCAAAAAAAGCTCGAGCATGTGGCTGCCATCCAAAGGCGGAATCGGGAGCAGGTTAAAAATCGCGAGCGAGACGTTGACAAGAACGCCGGTCACCAACAGCCGTAAAACGATGTCGAAGAAAGACTGCGGTAAAGACACGTGAGGCATCGCATACAGCGCGAGGCCGAAGGCGGAGGCCAAAATCATATTGGAAGCCGGGCCCGCCAACGATACTTTAAGGCTCCCGATGCGCCCGCCGCGCAAGTTGCGGTCGTTGACCGGCACGGGCTTCGCCCACCCCAAAAACAAAAACCCGGGCATCATGAACATCAAAAACGGGAAAAGGACGGTGCCGATCCAATCGATATGGGCCATGGGATTGAGCGTAATACGTCCCATGAATTTCGCAGTCCCATCACCAAGTTTATTGGCCGTCCAAGCGTGTGACGCTTCATGGAACGAAAGCGAGAAGAGAAAGACCGGGAAGAAAAATAAGAAATTCTGAAAATTTTCCAGCATCTAAGTGATTTATCGAAGGGTTTTCGTGAAGTCTACCGCTTTGTCGCCGCTTTTTCGGTCTTTTCCAACTCCAAATCCCGGGCCCGGGAGCGGATCACGTGTGACAGGATTTTGTTGCGCTCGACGCGCGCGAAGAGGCGGCGGATGTCGTTATAGACGCTGGGATCGGTCATGAGGGCGCCGATTGTCCCCTCGCCGCGGTTTATTTTCTGCAGGATGCGGCTGAGCTCTTTTGAAGCGGTTTTTAACTCACGCGTCGCGGCAGACACGTTGGCGGCGAGCGCCCGGTCCGGGGTTTCATAGATCACGTCGTGGATGAGACCGTTGCCGGTTTCGACTTCATGGAAAAGTCTCTTCAAAGTCTGGATGGTCTCTTCGGCCACGTCGGCCACTTTTGTGAATTTCTCGACCGCGGCGTTCACCGAGGCGCCCTCGACGCTGGGAATGAATTCACCGTCTTCCAGCTTGCGCTGGGCTTGGTCTCCCAAACTGATCAGCACGAATTTATCGCCCAACAATCCCTGCGTACTCAAAGACGCGCGGGAATCCTGACGGATCCTGTCCTGAAACTGCCGATTGACCGTCAGGTAAATGAGGACTTCTTTTTTATTGGGATCGGGCGCGATACCGATCTCGTCGACCATGCCGACACTAACGCCCGCAAGCAGGACCGGCGCGCCGACCCGAAGACCGCTGATGTCCTTGAACGACGTCGTAAGCTCGTAGTGGCGTTTGAACAGCTGCTTCTGGCCTCCCAAAATGAAGATCACCGCCATTGCCAGGAAAAGACCCGAAAATATGAAAATACCGACTTTGATCGATGTGGATTCGCGCGAATACATGGATACCTCTTTTATATAAATGGTCTACAGTGTGCCCTGCATTTCCCCTTTGATGAAATCCTGCACGACTTTGTCTTTCGAATTTTCTACCTCTTCTTTAGTGCCGACGAAACGAATACTTCCTTCATACAACAAGGCCAAACGATCGCTGATGAAAAAAGCCGACGCAATATCGTGAGTGACGACGATGGAGGTGATCTTAAGCTTGGATTGAAGGTCGCGGATCACCTTCCCGATACGATGCGTATTGGTCGGATCCAGTCCGGTGGTGGGTTCATCATAAAGAATGACTTCGGGGCGTGCGGCGATCGCACGGGCCAGTCCCACGCGTTTTTTCATTCCACCCGACAGGTCCGACGGCATCATGGATTCGGTGCCCGGAAGCCCCACAAGCTCCAAAGTCTCCGCCACGATCCGGTCGATTTCGGACTCCGGATGCTTGAAATATTCACGTAAGGGGTATGCGACGTTTTCTTTAACCGTGAGTGAATCGAACAACGCCGCCCCTTGGAACAACATCCCGACGCGCCTACGGATTTTTAGAATTTCATTGTCCGGCATGCCGACGACATTTTTGCCTTCGAAAAAAATCTTACCGCCGTCCGGGTCTATCAGGCCTAAGAGCATTTTGAGCATGACGGTCTTTCCCGTGCCGCTGCCGCCCAAAACGGTCAACGTCTCCCCACGGCGCACCGAAAGATTTAAGCCGTCGTAGATCTTTTTATCCCCGAAGGATTTTTTAAGATCCACGAACTGGATAAAGTTGTCCTGATTTTTTTTATCGGTTTCGGCCATAAAAGTCAGAGCAGGATGAAGAGTTTAGTCAAAAAGAAATCGGAGATGAAGATCATCAACGACGCGATCACGACCGCATACGTAGTCGCCTTACCGACGCCCGCCGTGCCGCCTTTGGTCTTCAGCCCTTCGTAACAAGCGATCAGTCCGATGAAAAAACCGAAAAAAACGGTCTTCGCCAGGCCCGAGAAATAATCGTCGACTTCGACGGTCCTCAAAATCTGATCCATGTAAAAATTCGGCGTGACGCCCGCCTCCAAGACCGTGACAATGAGTCCGCCCATGATGCTGATGACCGATCCCATCGTCGACAGGATCGGTACGGCCAGCGTCGTCGCGAGCACGCGGGGGACGACCAATTTCTGCACCGAGTTCGCGCCTAAAGCGTCGATCGCCAGCACCTGTTCGGTCACGACCATGGATCCCAACTCCGCCGCGATACCCGAACCCACGCGCGCGGCCAGCATCAAGGCAGTCAAGACCGGGCCCAATTCGCGCGCGATCGCGAGACCTATGATCTGTCCGATGTAGATCTTAAGCCCGAAACGCTCGAGTCCGACCGCGAACTGCAGTGCGAAAACCATGCCCGTAAAAATCGAAATCAAGCTGATCAGCGCGAAAGATTTATTCCCGATGAAAAAAAACTGCTCTAAAAACGCATGCAACGGGAAACGCTCATTAAAAAGCGACACCATCGTGGCGCGGGTCAGGTTCCAGAGCCCGCTCAAGTAATGAAAAAACGAGACCGTATTTTCGCCGACCGTGTGAAAAAAATGAATCGAAGCCTTTTCGACCACGTCTTCGACGGCCTTTTTGGAAAGCGCCGGGGCCTCTTGTACGGTGGGCGCCTTAGTATTTTTGGGGTTATCTTTGGGGGATTTTTGTTCGGAATCCATTCAGAAAATCCTCGAAATCCTTGATTCCGGCTCGGAATCTCGCAGGCGGTGCGAAGTAAACGAAATCATACAGACAAAAATCTTTTTTCATGACGACGGACTCCATCGCGATCGGCACTCCGTCGAGCGTCCCGCGCCCGCGAACGTGATAGGCATCGCGGCCGTCTAAGCTCCGATACCCTTCGGAGGCGATGACGGGTTTGCGAAATTTCCCGAACATGTCGTGCGCGAGCCGCGGCAAAGGTGCTTCGTCGTACTTCGGACCGCAAAGCGCGTCGACCACGATCGTCGCCTCCGCGGCATCGTTTTCGTAGACTAATTGTTTGAGTCTTTGCTTAGGCCCCGACCAAGCCGAGGGAAGTTCCGGCAGATAAAATCGCGTGTTTCCCGTCTTCACCACGCCACTGCGGTAACTCATGATGCCGCCCTGCCGATCCATGCTGAAGCAACCCGCTGCAAAAAAAATCAACGATAAGAGAAGAACGGGACGTAAGCCCCTATAAAGGTTGCATCTTTCCATGCGGGTGATAGCTTTTTTCACACCTTGGCCTCTTCCGTCGAACAAAATCTTAAAGAAAACGTTCAAACTTTCCGCCGTCGCATCGAAAACGCCGCTTTGCGCTCGGGACGCAAGCCGGAGACGGTCACTCTGGTCGCCGCTTCCAAATCCCAGCCTTCCGAAAAAATCTTAAGTATAGCCTCGGCCGGCATTACGAACTTCGGCGAAAACTACGCCCAAGAATTGATCGATCATGCAGCCATCACTCCCGGAATCACATGGCACTTCATCGGCCATCTCCAACGCAATAAAGCCAAAGTCGTCCTTCCCCTGGTCGCGCTCATCCATTCCGTCGACTCCCGCGACTTGGCCCTGGAGATCGAAAAACGCGCAGCGGCCTTAAATAAAATCCAGTCCGTCTTGATCGAAATCAACTTGGGCGCCGAAACCTCAAAGACGGGAATCTCTCCCGAAGAAGCCGAAACTTTAGCAAGTACCTTGAATGAACTTCCGCATGTGAAGCTCTGCGGCCTCATGACGCTTCCGCCACCGGGCGAAACGCCCGAACACAGCCGGCCTTATTTTCGCGGACTGCGGGAGATTCGGGATGCGTGGAACCAAAAAAACCTCTATAAGACGCAGCTCACCGAGCTTTCGATGGGCATGTCCCAAGATTTCGAGACGGCAATCGAAGAAGGCGCGACCTACGTACGCCTCGGCACGGCACTTTTCGGAGAGAGACTGAAATGAAACAAAAAATCTCATTCATCGGTGGTGGTCACATGGGCACCGCCATCCTCAAGGCCTTAATCGCGAAGAAAATATTCCGCCCCTCCGCCATCGGCGTCTTCGAACCGGACCTCGTGCGCGGCAAGGTCCTGAAAAAATTGAAAGTCAAAATCTTCACCTCGAATCGCGAGCTCGCACGCGCTTCCGAAGTGATTTTATTCGCCGTCAAGCCCCAGCAAATGGGCTCCGTATTGGCCGAAGTCGCGGACGAAATCGGACCGAAACACCTCCTGCTTTCGATCGCCGCCGGCCTCGACTCTTCTTACTTTTTGAAACGCTTAAGCTCCGAAAAATCCAAGCGGCGTTTCATCCGCATCATGCCAAACCTCGCTTCCTTGATCGGGGAAGGCGCCGCGGGAATCTACGCGCATCCGGACGCCACACCCGCCGATCGCCGCTTGGCGTTCAAGATTTTCTCCGCCATCGGCCGCGCGATCTTCGTAGATCGGGAGGAAGATTTGGACGCCGTCACAGCCGTTTCGGGAAGCGGCCCCGCTTTTGTTTACCGTTTCGCCGAGGCCGTCCTCGCCGCTTCCGACCGCCTAGGCTTGCCACGGTCCACGGCCTTGCCCTTACTCACTCAAACACTGATCGGCGCCGCCCGTATGCTGGAAACCTCAAAAACTCCCATTGCGGACATGATTCAAGCCGTCGCCTCCAAAGGCGGCACCACCGAGGCAGGACTGAAAGTCTTAACCGAGCGGAACTTCGCGGAAACCGTTGAAAAAACCATCGAGGCCGCAGCCGACCGCGCTCGAACGCTCCGTCAGGAAATTCACTCTTCTTAAATAGAAATATTCTTGCACAAATGAAAACAGCCCCTTACAATGGTGACAAAAGTCCCACTGTCTCGTGGTGACAAGAAGCCCAATCCATGGTCGATCGCATCATCAAAGTCGATGCCAACCCTCAGAACCGGATCCAAGAAGCCGATCCGGATCGGGGTCGTCGTGGGCAGAATCCGGAAGATGAGCAAGAGGAGAAGAAAAAAGACAAAGACAAGTTCGCCGCTCCGCAAAAACCGTTTTGGGAGAAATTAACAGGATCGGGAAATCCCTCTTCGCATTTGGCGACCGGCGAACGTCCACAGACGCCCCTGGAGAAAAGACAGGAAGCCTTGCTGGCGACCTTGAATCCCGACCGGCGCCGGACCGATGACTTGGGCTCCGAAGAAGTGACCGAGACGGGACGTTTTTTAGTGAGTTGGGGATTCGTGGATTTGCAAGGACGGCCGCGCGCGAAGGTTATCGCGGCCTATGCGTTGACCGGTATCGTTTTCGTCGTCTCTCTTTTTTTAACGTTGAACATGCTTTTCCGGTGACCGGAAGGACTTAAAGAAAAATATCATGGCGGATCAAAAATCATCTTTCGAACCGAAGCCTTTTGGACGCTACGTCCTGTTGGAAAAATTAGCCGTGGGAGGCATGGCCGAGATTTACAAGGCCAAGACCTACGGCGTCGACGGTTTCGAAAAACAGCTCGTCATCAAGCGCATCCTCCCTCACTGCGCCGCGGACGCCGACTTCATCAAGATGCTCGTCGACGAGGCCAAGCTCACCGTCCTCCTCTCGCACGCGAACATCGTGCAAGTGTACGACCTGGGAAAAGTCGGCGACGACTACTTCATCTCCATGGAGTTCATCCACGGGACGAACCTCCGCGACTTGATTTCCCGCCTGCGCGAGAAGGACGTCAAACTCAGCGAAGAACTTGCGGTCTACATCATCAGCGAAGTCTGCAAGGGCCTCGACTACGCACACCGCAAGTCGGACCCTCAAGGCCATCCGCTGAACATCGTCCATCGCGACATCAGCCCACAGAACATACTGATCTCGTACGAAGGAGAGGTCAAAATCGTGGACTTCGGCATCGCGAAGGCCGCGATGAACGTCTCGCACACGATGGCGGGGATCCTCAAAGGCAAGGTCTCCTACATGTCGCCCGAGCAGTCCTTGGGCAAACCGATCGACCACCGCACTGACATTTTTTCGACCGGCATCATGCTCTACGAAATGCTCGCGGGCGACAAACTCTTCTCCGGCGAAACGCAGTTCGAGGTACTGAATCAGATTCGTACCACGCGCGTGAATACGCTGATGCTGCCTGATCACATCCCGGGCCCGCTCAAGGCGATCTTAGCTAAGGCTCTCGCCTACAACGCCAAGGACCGCTACCAGAGCGCAGGAGATCTCCAGCTCGACCTTACGAAGTACCTTTATTCGTCCTACGTAGATTTTTCGCCGCGGCAATTGGCGAGTATTTTGAGCCGTCAGTTCGAAGGGGAACTGAAAAGAAAAGAAGAGCCCGTCGTCTTAAATGAACACACGCGTTCGATTATGCTCAAGCAGGTCGAGACCGAAAACATCGTCGTCCACAATACGACACGGCTCCCGCTCGACCAACGGGCTTCCTCAACCGAAAGCTCTTCACCGTCCCTGACCAACGAAACGTCGGCTTCGCTGATCTACACGGCGACAGAACGCCAAAAATCCAAGCGTCCCTTGGCTTGGATCGCCGCAGGGCTGCTGGTTTTATTGACCGTTTCTTATTTCGGTTATCGTTACGTAACGTCCCCGGAGAATCCCTCAAAAAACGGCGAACCTGACAACGGCCAGACGGATATCGGCTCCATCCAAATCACCAGTGATCCGGCCGGAGCCCATGTGCTCTTGAATGGCGCCGACACCGGCCTGATCAGCCCGGCGACGCTTAAAAAATTGAATCTCGGTGACGAATACCAGATCCGGTTGACGCTGGAGAATCATAAAGACTTCGTCAAAACCATTCCTGTCGTCTCCGAAGATCCGGTGCGCTTGAGCGCGACCTTGGACCCGTTGGCCCGCGGCGTCTTGGATGTCACATCCAATCCCGGTGGAGCGCGCATCTTTTTGGACGACCGCGACACGGGCCTTGTGACCCCGCAGAAGATCGAAAACTTGGAGATCAAGAAATCCTACCGTGTCCGCTTAACCTATCCGGATTATTCCGAATGGTCGGGCGCGGCCGAGGTTAAGGACTTTTCGCCGGTTTCCGTCCAAGCGACGTTGACGCCCATGCCGACGCCTCCTCAAACACCCTCGGCCCCACCGACGACTCTGCCCCAAACACCGCCGGTGACGCCGCCCCCTGTCGTTCAGACGCCGACTGAGCTTCCTCCCGCGACACCGCCTCCGGTGGAAACGAAACTTTCGCTGTCGGTGGATTCTAATCCCGCCGGTGCGGCCATCTATAAAGACGGCCAAAACACGGGGCAAAGCACGCCCGCCACCCTTCAGGATTTAGCGCCGGGCAAACGCGTCAACATCACTTTGAAGAAAAAAGGTTACGAGGAATGGAAACGCACGATTACCGTCGAAAGAAACAAAGCCAACGCGCTGAATGCGACCCTAAAATCCGTAGAAGAGGAACCCGTCGTTTCACGTCCGCCCGTCGAGACGCCGACACCCGAAAGACCTTCTCCCGAGGACGCGGGTAAATCCGGAACTCTGTCAGTCAGCTCCAGCCCCTCCGGCGCCGAGGTTTACGTCAATTCCGAATTCAAGGGAAAGACCCCGCTGAAGACCCCCGTGCCCGCGGGATCGATCAAAGTCGTCGTCAGCAAAGAAGGTCTTTTGAAACAAACCCAGACCGTCCGCGTGGCTCCCGGCGAAAATAAAAACCTGGGCACGATCAAACTAGGCGGCATGTACGGATCCGTCCAAGTCACATCGTCTCCGCCGCGCGCGACCATCTTCTTCGACGGCGAGCAAATCGGCATCCGGACGCCGGGCGGCATCAATAACGTCCCTCGCGACCGCAAACACACGTTGCGCCTCAAACTGAACGGCTACCGCGACTGGGAAACGACCGTGAATTTAAGCAACCAAGAATCCGTCAAATACGACGTCACGCTCGAAAAAAATTAGAACAACGAACGGAGAGAGTCATGTCCTTAGAAGAAACATTCAAAGACGTTCCCGAAGAATCGCACACGCAGCTTTTGAACCTCGAAGGCGACCGCGACGTCGTCTTCCAGAGAAAATGCCAACTGGTCATCTTAAGCTCGCCCGCCAAAGGCAAAAAGCTCGATTTGAACCGGCCCATCACGAAGATCGGGAAAAAAGAAGACAACGACCTGGTCCTCGACGAAAAGACCGTCTCGCGCAACCACGTCGAAATCACGCAGACCGAAGACAGCTACCGCATCAAGGACTTGGACAGCACGAACGGCACCTTCGTGAACGACATTCGAGTTAAGGAAGCTTACCTCACGCCCGGCGACATCATCCGCTTGGGCACGGTCCGTACCGAATTCATCGCGTTCGATGAAAAAGTATCCATCGAACCGTCCACGCGCCAGGAATTCGGGCCGCTTTTGGGCCGTGCGCGTCGCATGCGCCAGATCTTCAGCTTGCTCGAGAAAATTTCACCCACGAACGCCACGGTCCTGGTCGAAGGCGAAACCGGAACCGGAAAAGACTTGGTCGCACGCGCGATCCATCAGAACAGCCCCCGTAAAAATAAACCCTTCGTGGTCTTCGACTGCTCCGCCGTGGCGCAAAATTTAATCGAAAGCGAACTCTTCGGCCACGTGAAGGGATCGTTCACCGGCGCCGTCGGCACGCGTAAAGGCGCTTTCGAAGAAGCGAGTGGCGGGACGATCTTCTTAGACGAAATCGGCGAACTTTCGCTCGATCTCCAGCCGAAACTCCTGCGGGCTCTAGAACAACGCGAGATCAAAAAAGTCGGTTCGAACGAATCCATCCCCATCGACGTACGCATCGTCTGCGCGACGAACCGCAATCTCCGGAAAGAAGTTTCCGAAAATCGTTTCCGCCAGGATCTTTACTACCGTCTCTCCGTCGTCAAAATCCACCTCCCGCCGCTGCGTGAACGTCCCGACGACGTGCCTCTCCTGATCGAAAAGCTGCTCGCGAACGGCCGATTCAACGTCACGCCCGACGGCAAACTCAAAGTCACGCGCGTCGAGGACGAGGCCTTAAAAATGCTCTCACGTTACCAATGGCCCGGCAACGTGCGCGAGCTTGTGAATATCTTGGAGCGCATCGTCCCCATGGTCGACGGCAACACGATTTCCGGAAAAGACGTGCACATGATCTTCGAAGAGATGGAACAGGACGAGGAAGCGACCGAGCGCATGACGGTCGACATGGCTTTGCCGTTCAAGGAAGCGAAACAGAAAATCGTCGAAGTCTTCGAAAAAGACTACCTGGCCGCCCTGCTCCGCCGGAACCACTACAATATCTCGAAGACCGCGCGCGAAGCCGGAATCGACCGCAAGCACATCCGGAACTTGCTCAAGAAATACGGGATCATTGGTGACGAAGGCGGCGACGAGGATTAAGGATCACTTGCCGATCTTTTCGCGGATTTTTACGAACAATTCTTTCGTTTCTTCATCCAAATTCTGAGGAACGACGATTTTGATCACGGCGTAACCGTCGCCGCGGCCGGGCTGTCCTAAATGTGGAGCCCCTTTTTCTTTAAGCCTCAGCTTTTGCCCCGACGACGTCCCCGCGGGAATCTTCATCGTCACGTCGCCGTCGAGAGTCGGGACGCGAACCGAGCCACCCAATACCGCATCGGGAATCGAGACCGGAACATCCACATAGAGATCGTCGTCTTCGCGCCAAAACTGCGGATGCTTGGCGACTTTCACCTGCACATAGAGATCACCGCCGGATTCGCCCTTGCCTCCCAAACGGATTTTTCCTCCGTCGCGGATGCCAGCCGGGATTTTAACGTCTATTTTTTCCTCGTGACCGTTCCGTTGCAACGATACGCGCCGCGTGACGCCGCGGACCGCTTCCTCGAAGCCGATCTCCAAATCCGCATTCACGTCGCGGCTAGGCATCGCGTCTTCATAAGCCTCGAAACCCGTGCGCCGTTTCGAAGACCGTCGCGCCCCGCCGGCGCCCGCTCCTCCGAACATGTTTTCAAAAATATCTCCAAAATCAAATTCCGCGCCCCCGGGGCCGCCTTGTCCGCCGGCAGACCACGTGTAAGAGCGCCTGGCCTGATGACGAGGATCGAAGCCTCCGCCTTCCGAACCGAACTGATCGTATTTTTTCTTTTTTTCGGGATCGCCCAGGATGTCGTAGGCTTGGGAAATTTCCTTAAACCTCTCTTCGGCCTTTTTATCACCTTTGTTCACGTCCGGATGAAATTTCTTGGCGAGTTGACGGTAGGTTTTCTTGATTTCTTCGGGAGACGACGTCCGAGAGACGCCGAGAATATCGTATAAGTCCTTGGGCATAAGTGTGGCCACTATAAGAAGCCTCAGTGACTCTGACAATCAAATCTACAAATCGGACTTCTCCGGATAAACGGACAAGACATGGTAGAGCATCTCCGGATGCACGAGCCACACTTGGCCCGGAGCCTGACCGACGCCTTTTTCTCCGGCGGGGATACCGTTACAAGAAACCATTTCCAGGGCACCGAGACGCGACCTCCTTAAACTGATGGCTTCATCGGCGGTATACGATGCAGCGTTCAATCCGGCCGTGGGCATTTTGGAACTTTGGGGATCAAAGACCAGAAGCGAAGGACCAGCCTTTGTAGCGATAACCTTTTGAACGAAAATCGAAAAAACCTGAGACTTCCCATCGACCGAAAAATGCGCCTCATACGGCCCCGGCTCTAAATGCGCCGTCGGTACATACGAAGGGATAAGGGGTTGAACGGCAACGGAACTTAACGGCACCATGACTTCCTCCAATGGATTTGCCGCAAGTTTAGGCACTGCTTGAATTTAAGTGCCTATGAAAAACCAGAACACCTGACTTTTCATTTACTTGCGAGTGAAAGCTTCTCCTGAAGCTTTCTCTATTCACTTTGTGTGCCAAGTCAGGACAGGGAGGAAAGGTCAGAAATCTTAGCCTATGGCCCGCTTCATCGAACGAGCAAAGGTTTCGACTTTAGCGTCTAATTTTTTCGAACCGGAATTTCGGAAGATCAGATCCACTAAGGCGCTCCCGATCACGATGCCATCACCGATTTTCGACATCAAGCGCGCCTGCTCGGGTTTCGAGATGCCGAATCCGATCGCGATCGGCGTCCGCGTGTGTTTGCGTATCTTGGATACCTGTTTGCGGATTTCGCTTTCGGACCTAAGTTTGGCGCCCGTAATGCCCGTGATGGAGACGAAGTAAATGAATCCGCGGCAGCGTGAGACGACTTTGCGGATGCGGTCTTCGTCGGAGGTAGGGGTCAGCAGGTAGATCAGGTCGATTTTTTTCTTTTTTAATTCCCCGTCGAGCTCGGAGGATTCCTCCGGAGGCAAATCCACCACAATGCTGCCGTCCACACCGGCGAAAGCGGCGTCACGTGCGTAAGCCGCCGCACCGTAAGACAGAATCGGATTGTAATACCCCATAAGCAGGATCGGGATCTTGGAGACTTTACGGATGCGTGCGACGAGGTGAAAAATTTTCTTTAAGGTCACGCCTTTGGCAAGCGCTCTCTCAGAAGCTTTTTGAATGACGGGACCATCGGCCATCGGGTCCGAAAACGGCACGCCCAGTTCGATGATGTCCGCCCCGCCTTTTTCCAAGGCCAGGATCGCGCGGTAAGTCGTGTCGAGATCCGGATCTCCGGCGGTCACGAAAGCGACGAGGGCTTTTTTGCGGTCTTTACGGAGCCGGCTCCAAGTTTGGGGAAAAGTGCTCATAGTTTCACGCCGAAATGTTTGGCGGCCGTCCCCATATCTTTATCGCCGCGCCCGGAAATATTAATCAGGACGATTTTATTTTTCGGGAGTTTCTTGGCCAAGCTCACGCCGTAAGAAACCGCATGTGAGGATTCGATAGCCGGAATGATGCCTTCGACTCGCGATAAAAGTGAAAACGCCTCCATGGCTTGATCGTCGGTCACGCCCACGTACTCCGCGCGCTTGGTTTCTTTCAGATAGCTATGTTCCGGGCCGACTCCGGGATAATCGAGCCCCGCCGAAATCGAATGCGCCGGTTGGATCTGGCCTTCGGCGTCTTGCAATAAGTACGACTTGAAGCCATGCAGGACGCCGACGCGGCCTTTGACGATGGTCGACGAATGATATTGCGTATGAAGGCCGTGCCCTGCTGCCTCGACGCCGACGATTTTGACTTTTTTGTCTTTCAAGAACGGATGAAAAAGCCCCATCGCGTTCGAACCACCGCCGACGCAAGCTACCAAATAATCCGGCAGCCGGCCTTCAGTCTTCAGCATGTCCCGACGCGCTTCCTTCCCGATCACGGCCTGGAAATCGCGCACGATCATCGGGTACGGATGCGGGCCTGCGACGGTACCGATGCAATAATACGTCGTACGGATGTTCGTGATCCAATCGCGCAAAGCTTCGTTTAACGCATCTTTCAGCGTCTTCGTGCCCGAATGAACCGGAATCACCTCGCTGCCCAAGAGCTTCATGCGGAAGACGTTTAAGGATTGCCGCTGCACGTCCTCGGCACCCATGTAGACGTGGCAGTCTTGATCCAACAACGCCGTCAACGTCGCCGTGGCCACACCGTGCTGGCCCGCGCCCGTCTCGGCGATAATGCGCTTCTTGCCCATGCGCTGTGCGAGCAGGCACTGGCCTAAGACGTTATTCACTTTATGAGCGCCCGTGTGGCAGAGGTCTTCGCGTTTGAGGTAAATCTTCGCGCCACCGATTTTTTTCGTCAGGCGTTTCGCGAAATAAAGCGGAGTCGGACGGCCGATGTAATTTTTTGCAAGGTCGTTATATTCCGTCCAGAACGAAGGCTGTTTTTTCCAATACGCATAAGCGTCTTCGAGTTCTTTTAGGGCCGGCATCAGCGTTTCGGCGACATAGCGTCCGCCGAAAGAACCGAAATGACCATGACGATCGGGAGTTCGAGGCATGCGGTCTCGTAGCGTCTGGCGGGTTTCTTTGTAAATTACAAAATCGCTTCTTTTGCGTTCGTGATGAAGCGTTCGAGTTTGGCGATGTCCTTGCGGCCCGGCGAAGACTCCACGCCGCTCGCGACGTCGACTCCGTCGGGTTGGACTTTGAAAATACCTTCGGCGACGTTTTCCGGCGTGAGACCACCCGCCAGAAGAATTTTACCGAATTTCTTGGCCTCCGCGGCGAGATTCCAGTCAGCGACCTTGCCGGTCCCCCCGAAGACGTCGGGCTGGAACGCATCGACGACATAGTGCTCGCAGGCGTATTTCTTCATCATTTCCAGAGATTTGGCGTCTTTCAAACGGAACGCCTTCCAATAAGGGGTCGCGAATTGGGCGCAATAAGACGGCAATTCATCACCGTGGAACTGCAAAAAATCCAACCCGAACAGGCTGGAGTAGTCTTGCACGACGGTTTCGGCCTCGTTCACAAAAACGCCCACTTTACCAATCGCAGGTGGGATCTCATCGAGGATCTTTTCCAATTTTTCGGGCGACACGTAGCGGGGGCTTTTTCTATAAAAATTGAAGCCCAGCAGGTCCGCGCCGAATTCAATCGCCGCCAAGGCGTCCTCTACTTCAGTAATGCCGCAGATTTTTACGAGCATGGAAGGATCAGGATAACGCAAATTCCAGGGAGCGAAAACACTTTTTACAATGAAATCATTTCTTTGAGCTTACGTCCCGGGTCTTTCGCGCGCATGAAGGTTTCGCCGATCAGGAAGGATTGGAAACCGTGATCGCGGAGTTTCCGCAGATGATCCGGCTCCGATAAGCCGCTTTCCGAAACCAGATGAATCCCCTTCGGCGCTTTCTTAGAGAGGCGGATGCTGGTTTCGAGGTCGATTTGCAGGGTATCGAGATTGCGATTGTTAATACCGATCAGCGGCGCCTTCGCAGCAAGCGCGCGGTCCATTTCCGCTTCGTCATGCACTTCGACCAAGGCCGTCATGTTTAAATCTTTCGCCAAGGCCGCATAATCCCGGATCTGTGCGTCTTCCAAAATGCGGACGATCAGAAGGACCGCATCGGCCCCATGGAGCCTCGCTTCGTAGAGGTGGTAGGCATCGAGCGTGAAGTCTTTTCTGAGGATGGGCAGGACAGACCTCTTATCGATGTCTTCGAGATAAGCGAGGCTCCCCTCGAAAAAATGCTCGTCGGTCAATACCGACAGACAGGCGGCCCCGTTTTCCTCATAGGTCATCGCCGTGCGGACCGCATCGAAGTCCGGGGAAATCACACCCGCCGAGGGCGAGGATTTCTTGACCTCGGCGATGATGCGAATCCCCGGCTTCTGAAGCGCCTTCAAAAAGTCCCGCGTCGGCGCCGCGTCTTCGGCCCTCTTCCGGGCTTCTTTCAGCGTCATCCCCCTCCGGCGGTGTTCCAATTCTTCTTTTTTATAATCGACGATTTTTTGAAGGTACACAGGTCCCCGTTTTCGCTGCCTTATGCAGGGAAACAGCGTCTCAGGTCAAGTGTCATAAAAAAGTTGACAGTTGTCATAATAATTAGGACAATAACAAACATGGACCTCAGCTTTCTCATCCCCTCCAAAGTTCGCCGATCGGTGATCGATTATTTTGTGCAGAATCCAGATATGCAAGCCGGCATTCGTGAAATCGCGCGCAGTCTTTCCATGGCGCCTCAACAAATAGCACGCGAACTATCCAACCTAGAAAGCTTGGGATTGCTCTTTTCTTCCCGAAGAGGCAATCAACGGTCTTATCGTCTCAACTCCCGTTTTTGTCTTTACCCCGCGATTCGCGACCTTTTTCTCATTTATCGCCAAGAAGAGAGCCGCACATACAAGGTAGACCGTGTCTATGATATGGAAAAATATGTTAAAAAAATCAGGAGCATTCCGACCCCTCCAGAGCTGATTTCCGGCTTAACCTCAAATAAAAGAAAAAAGCCGCGGTCTTATGATGAAGAAAAAACCTTAAAAAGCTTCGGTCAGTTATGAAAAAAGAATACGCTGAAAAACTGAAAAAAATATCCCATCTTCCGGAAAACGACCACCAAATTGCCGTAGCGGCATTTCTATCTAAGTTGTTTCGAGAAAACGACATGGATTTTATCCTGGTCGGTGGTGCGACAGTACAATTTTATACTCAAGGCCGATATCAAACGAAGGACATCGACGTCATTCTTCGAGGAGACACAAAAGAGAAAATCGAAAAAATCATGGCGGAAACTGGCTTTTTGAGGACGAGCAATTATCGTCATTTTGAAAACTCTCTTTTCGCCTTTTCTGTGGAGTTTCCTCCGTCTCCGATTCAAGTCGGAGGCCGTACGATTTCAGAGGTCAGCGTCATAAAGACTTCAGAAGGACCTCTTGAGATCATTCGTATCGAAGATATCGTTATGGATCGTATTATTGCGGGCGTTGAGTGGAAAGATAAGTTTTCGATCGAACAAGCAAAGCTTCTTTGGAGTAAAAATAAAGAGGATATCGATCTAGATTACCTGACCGATTTCGCGAAAAAGGAAGGTTATCTCAAAACTCTGCAAGAAATACTTAAGTCTTAGACATCATTCGTTCGAGATTCGCACGGCGTCTTTTAATACTTCATAAGCCCGGCCTTGATCCAGCGAATGATCAGCCACCGCCAACCCTTCTTCCAGGCTCGCGGCTCGACCGGAAACCATCAGGGCCGCGGCGGCGTTGAGAACGACCGCACGGCGTAAGGGCGACTCGTAACCTTCGAGAAGGCCGCGCAGCATGACGGCGTTGTAAGCGGCATCGCGGCCTTTCAGATCCTCTGGACGACAGAGTTCTAGCCCCAAAGACTCGGGATCGATCTCCCCTTCCGAGATTTTTCCCTGGGTCAGCGCCACGTAATGCGTCTTTCCGGTCAACGTGATCTCGTCCAAGCCGTCGGAGCCGTGCACAAGCAGAACTTTTTCGGAGCCTAGATCGCGTAGGACCTGCGCCATCAAAGTCATTTTCTTCGGATCGTATACGCCGATGACCTGAGATTTTGGGTTCGCCGGATTGCAAAGAGGGCCTAGGAGATTAAAAATCGTGCGCGTCCCGACGGCCTTACGCGCCAAGGAGACGTGTTTCATCGCGGGATGGAATCGAGGCGCGAAGAAAAAAGCGAATCCCGCCTCCACCAGGCAACGCCGGGCTTGGATGGGCTCCAGTTCGATACGGACGCCTAAATTTTCCAACACGTCCGCGCTGCCGGACTGGGAGCTAATCGCGCGGTTGCCGTGCTTGGCCACGCGCACTCCGGTTCCGGCTACGACGAAGGCGGCCGCGGTGGAGAGATTGAACGTGCCCTGCGAATCCCCGCCGGTACCACAGGTATCGACCAAATTTTCTGAATTCACCGCGACGGTCACCATGCACTCGCGCAGGACACGTACGGCGCCTTTGATCTCAGACATGATCTCGCCTTTATCGCGAAGTAGGACCAAGAAACGGACGATCTCTTCTTCGGGAACTTTTCCCGACATGATTTCGCGCATGACCGAAATCATTTCTTCTTCTTTCAAAGAAAGGCCGTGGGAAAGTTTCTGAAGGGATTCGTCCATCATAGTAGGAGGAAATTTTTCAGGATCTTCTTGCCTTCTTTGGTCAAGATCGATTCGGGATGGAATTGAATCCCTTCGAGGAGGAGGGTTTTGTGGCGAACGCCCATGATCGTACCGTCATCGGTCGATGCCGTAATCTCCAAGACTTCGGGGCACGTCGCGCGGTCGATCACGAGGGAATGATACCGCGTGGCTTCGAAGGGATTTTCTATGTCTTTAAAAACCCCCTTGCCGTCGTGCCGTATCATCGAGGTCTTGCCGTGCATGACCTTGGAGGCGCGCACGATGTTGCCGCCGAAGGCCTGGCCGATCGACTGGTGGCCCAAGCAAACGCCCAAGATTGGAAGTTTTCCGGCGAATTCCAAGATGGTAGCGACGGAAACTCCCGCTTCTTTCGGCGTACACGGGCCTGGGGAAATCACGATTTTTTCGGGATTCAATTTTTTGATCTCCCCCAGAGTGATCTCATCGTTCCGAAACACGCGCACGTCCTCGCCCAATTCCTGGAAATACTGCACTAGGTTGTAGGTGAAAGAATCGTAATTATCGATCATGAGAAGCATATTAAGAACCGCCCGAAGTCTTTTCCACCGCCTGCATGATGGCTTTCGATTTATTGATGATCTCTTTGTATTCCAATTCCGGCGTCGAATCCGCCACGATACCGCCACCGGCCTGGACCGTCACGACGCCGTCTTTGATGAGGGCCGAGCGGATCGTGATCGCCATTTCCATGTTTCCCGAAAATCCGATGTACCCCACCGAACCGCCGTAAAAAGACCGGCGCACGGGCTCGAGCTCTTCGATGATCTGCATGGCGCGGATTTTCGGCGATCCGGAAAGCGTCCCCGCGGGAAACGTCGCCTTCAGAACGTCAAAAGCGTTTCGATCCTTGGTGAGCTGAGCGCGTACGTTCGACACGATATGCATGACGTGAGAATATTTTTCGACCTTCATGAGCTCGTCGACTTTCACAGTGCCGGCTTCTGCCACGCGGCCTAAATCGTTTCGGCCCAAGTCCACGAGCATGATGTGTTCGGCGCGTTCTTTTTCGTCGGCTAGCAACTCCTTCGAAAGCGCTTCGTCCTCGGCGTCATCACGTCCCCGGCGGCGTGTCCCGGCGATTGGGCGCAAGGTCATTTCCCCGTCTTCCAACCGCACCATGGTTTCCGGGGAAGCCCCCACTAAGGCCATGTCGTCGAACTTCAAGTGAAACATATAAGGCGAAGGATTGATGCGCCTCAAGACGCGGTACAATTCCAAGTCGTCCAGCTTCTGTTTCGCCTGGAAACGAATCGCATACACCGCTTGGGTAATGTCTCCGGCTGCGATATACTCGCGAATTTTAACCACGCCGGCCTCATGCTGCTTCCGCGTAAGGCTTTGGGTCCAAGAAGGCGCTTTTACGGAACGCTTCTTAAACGCTTTCTCTTTTTCAGGTTTCCGCGACCGGATTGTGGAAATCGCTTTACGGATCAACTTCAAACCCGCGGCGTATTGGGATTTCACGTCCGACGTCTTATCGATGCGCGCGTCGTAGATGATCTTCAAGGACTGCTCGAACGTATCGGCGACGAGCAGGATTTGGGGCACGATGAAATACAGATCGGGAAGATCCAAGCCCTTGCGCTCGAGATCGGGAATTTTCTCGAAAGACCGTACCGAATCATAACCAACCAAGCCCACGGCCCCGCCCGGAAAACGCGGCAGGCCGGGCACGTCGACGAAGCGGTAGCGGTTCAAAATCGCTTTCAAATCATCCAAACGGCCGGCGGCCGCCTTGAAGATCGAAGACGGATAGAGACCGATGAAGCTGTAGCGCCCCCATTTTTCCCCCCGCTCGACACTCTCTAGGAGGAAACGGTATTTCTCTTTTTCGAACGCCTTATAGACCGCGAGCGGCGTGTCCAGATCCATCGGTATTTCCGCGACTAACGGAACCCGACAGCTGGGTTTGGCTTTTTTCCGGAACTCTTCAAAAGGCACAATGTACATATGGATTTTTTGAGGTATTTGCGCGGCGCGATAAAATCAACTTTATTGTCAACCGCTTCTAAAAGTGTAATTTTCTCTTTTCTATGTCGACCACGAAAAAAATATCCGAAGCCCTGACTCAATTGACGCTGAAATTCTGGCCCTTGCTCCTGATCGGCTGCTTAGCCCTTTCGGCCGCGGCCATTCCCCGGACCATCAAACTCTTCAAAAACATCAGCACGGACCCGGCGGACCTCCTGCCGCAACAGCATCCGAACGTCCAAGCCGTACTGAAGGTCCGCGAGAAACTCGAAAAAGGCGTCCGCACCTCCATCGTCTTCGAGAGCAACGATCCGGCAGCGACCGTTAAATTCCTCCTGGATACAACCGAAAAATTGCAAAAAGATCCCTTGGTCGGCCGCGTGACCGCGAAGAAAATCGGGTTCGACTTCTTCAACAAATACAAAATGCTCTTCTTGGAGCTCGAAGACCTCCAGAAAATCCGCGACCAGATCGACCGACGTATCCAAAAAGAAAAACTGGGCGGGCTTTATCTCGATCTCGAGGACGACGGAAAAGGCGGTTCCCTGAAGGAATGGGAAGATAAATACAAAAACAAGTACGCCGAGGAAATCCAAAGCGAATACAACGTCAGCCCCGACGGCCGCATCTACGCGATCGCCGTGGAATCCGGTCCCGGAAGCACGGGCCTCTCGGCCGCGAGCAAGTTCCAAGACCACATGGAAGATTTCGTGGCTTCCTTGAAGCCCACCGAGTTCCATCCTTCGATGAAGGTTTATTTTTCCGGTGCGACCAAAGTGCTGGAATACCGCGCCTTGCTCAAAGATTTGAAACGCGTCGGCATCATTTCGGGAATCCTGCTTTTCATCCCGCTTTTGATCCGCTTCCGGAATCCGCTCCACGTCGCCGCCGTTTTTCTTCCGCTCGGCGTCGCCATGCCTATTTCTTTCGCGGCTTCGTCTTTTTTCGTCGATAAGTTGAATGTCTCCACGTCTTTCCTCTTCGCGATCTTAGGGGGCTTAGGCGTCGAAAACGGCATCCACATCTTCAGCCGTTACTATGAAGACCGTGTCGCGGGTCACAGCCGGCGAGACGCCATACTTCAAATTTACGAACATACGGGCCGCTCGATCCTCACCTCGGTCGCGGCGGTCGCCGTGACGTTCCTGCTTCTACTCATCAATCAGTTTAGGGGTTTTTCCGAATTCGGCCTCATTTCCGGATTAGGCCTGTGGATCATTTTCTTCGTCTATTTTCTGTTCATGCCGTCCCTGCTCATTCTCTTCGAGAACATCAAGCTCATCCGTTTCCGCACGGCCGCGGGCGAGGAACCCAGCTTCAACGTCAAACCGAAATGGCTTACGGTTTCTCTGGCGATCTTCCTGGCCCTGACGGTTTACTCCGTGGCGGTCACGCCCTTCATTGGTTTCGAATACGACTCCAAAAAAACGCGCGCGGAAATTCCCGAAGTCATCGAGGCGAAACGCAAACAGCGCCTGACCACGCGGCGCGTGAACAACCCCGCCGCCGTCGTGATTTCCTCCGAAAGTGAAGCGCAAGCCTTGAAGGAAGCCGTCAACAAAGCAAAGCAAGACGACGCGGAGACGCCCACGATCGACACGTCGCGCTCGTACTATGATCTCGTCCCCAAAAATCAGAGCGCGAAAATGGAGGTGATCCGCGACATCCAAAAACTCCTGGAAGACGACACGCTCCGGCTGGTCAAAGGCGAAAAGAAAAAAGATCTGGATGATTTCCGCGACGCTCTCAGGACCACCGAACCGTTCTCGGAAAAAGACGTCCCCCCGGAATTGATCGAAGGCTTCAAAGGCAAACCCGAAGTTCCAGGCGAGCTTTTTTATATCAACCCCACGCCCTCTATGGAGCTCGACGACGGCAAGAACGCCATGAACTTCGCCGACGACATCCAGACGCTGGAAACCTCAGCCGGCACCTATCATCCCTCGAGTGACGGCGTCGTCTACGGCATCGTCCTGAAGACGATGCTGAAAGACTCGAAGACGGTCCTCTTGATCTCCCTCTTATCCGTCCTCTTCTTCGTTTATATCGATTTCCGGAATTGGAAAAAAACCGCCATCGTCATGTCGTCGATCATCGTAGGCGTTTTCTGGCTTTTGGGCGTGATCTTCGCTTTCAAGATCAAGCTCAATTTCTACAATATGATCATCATCCCGGCCGTCATGGGCATGTCGATCGACAACTCGATCCACATCTATCACCGTTACGAAGAGCTCGGAAAAGGCTCCCTCGCGAAGGTCTTGGGCTCGACCGGCATCGCGGCGATGCTAGCCTCACTGACGAACGCCTCCGGCTTCTTCGGCCTGCTTTTCTGCGTGCACAAGGGCCTTTACTCGATCGGCCTTCTCGCGGTCATCGGCGTGGCGTCGTGTTTCTTGTCGACGTTGGTTTTCCTGCCGGCGCTCCTTCAATTTTTGGAGAGAAGAAAAATTGAAGCTTAAAAAGGGGATATTATTTTCACTTTTAATAATTTTTTGTGTATCACACGCCTCAGCAAGCGAAACTAAGGAGAATACTATGGCTAAAATCGAAATGAAACCCGGTGAAAAGACGATCGACACGTGGACCTTGATGTACTCCCCTCCGGGCGGCGGCAAGTTCAACGGCAAATTGCAAATCACCAATCAACGACTGCTTTATGACGCCAAGTTCGACGTTTCAGCCAAAGGCTTGGTCGAAGAAGCGATCTTCATCAAGTGGGGCTCGGAAGGTTTCTTCGAAATCCCCAAGAACCGCATCAAGAGCGTCGAGGCCGAAAAAAGCTTCTTCGCGAAAAAAGCCGTGGTCACCCTGGACGACGGCACGAAGCATACGTTCAACTACGGCATGTTGAACATCGACCCCGTCATCGCGGCCATCAAAGCCAATTAGTTTTTCGTGCCGGCTAAAAATTATCCGCAACTTGGCAATAAAATATCCGAATAGGGTGCATGGATCGATCCTACGCCATGCGCCCAGCATTTTCAGATCTCTTTTTAGGGCTCCGCTATGATCGTGTCCGACCTTTAGGGGACGGATTGGTTCTTGCGCGGGAGTTTTCAGGCCGCGTCGCGAAACTTCACGGCACACCACAACCAAGACGTGTTTTGGCTTGGCGCTCTCCCGAAGGCTGCCTTCCGCCACCCCCTTGCGACGACACTAAACCCTTGGAAACACATGTTTTAGCAGGGAAGCTCTGTACCTTACTGACAGGTGGAGCGGTACCTTCAGGGCGAATTATTCCGAACCCGCTCCTCTCCGTACTGATCCGCGCCACACAAAGCCCCTTTGGAATACAGGGAACAAGAGGATTTCCCACCTCCGGTGAGATTTTACAGGCGGTGAGCACAACATTAGACCAGTTGATCACACCAACACCTCGAACCCTCTCATTCAGGACCGGAAGATAGTTTTGATAAAATGTATTAGTTCCACACATATCGGACACGAAGGTGAGTTGATCAAGCAGCGACGCGGTCGGGATAAAGCTTCAAGCGTTCGATAGCAAAGGCTCCCGGTCTGTTTTTGGCGATACCGGAGTGAC
>JBPOJN010000030.1:0-10560 GCA_052033505.1 Myxococcota bacterium
CCCTAATGATGCGGTAGACGGCCGTCCCGCGAACGTCATTGGTTACCTCCTCGCTTACGCGGGCAGCGGATTCCCGCCCGCGGAAGACGCGGCGCAAAGGCTTCTCGGGATCGGTGAAGCCAACGAGCGCAAAGGCCAAGGCCAGATCGCCATGGGCGCCTATGGCTTCGTAAAAATTTTCTCTGAAAAAAATTCTCAGAAGAAGGCGGAAAAACTGATCCGGCTGGCGTCCGGTCACGGCAGTTTCCTGGAAAACGTCGAACGGGCCGTCGACGCGATGAGCCCCGAGGAGATCGCACGGGACGTCGTATTGTTCGGGGCGATCGGAAAAGTCGGCACTGTCGCCCGCATCGCGATGGCGAGTCGTCTCAGTGAAGCAGGAATGGCCGGCTGGAAGGTGTGGCTTTTCTCTCACACCGCCGAAGTTGTGACTGCCGGAACCGGATTTTTCTTTTACGGCATCCATCAAGAACTTCAGAACGGCGGAGATCCGGATAAAGTCTTAAGCTCCGGTCATCTCGCGCGTCGTTATGGGGCGAGTCTTTTGATGCTGGGGCTGACTAAGGTCGGTGGAGGTGCCGGGACCTTGGCTGGTGAAAATCAAATCGCTCAATGGGGATTCACTCATGCGGGCAGCTTCCTGGGGATGGCGTCTTCGAGCTACGCGAGCCGGCTTCTGGGATTGGAAGAAGGTTCCGTATCTGATTGGGCCCCTTTAGCCAATGCGGGCGTATTTTACCTCACGTACGCGGCGGGCGGGGCGGTCATGAATTCGCCCGCCCCCCGGGGCATTGAGCCTGTGTCATTAAAGAGACCCGTAGAAACTCAGAAACGTGTTGGTACTGATGGCTCCAAACCAGTCGATGCTATGATCGATGTAGCCACGCGAAATCATATCAGAGCGGTTGAGGACGCTTTTGTGAAGTCTTTCCCTGATATGCAGGGGCAATCGGTAAATGGCAGGAAGCTCAACGAAGCGGTGAGCGTGGTGAAATCAGACGGGGTTCATATTTGCGTTCGAGGAGCCAAGTCCAAAGCTCAATGGATTGACTATCTTTCGGGATCCTCGGAAGCAAAAGCAACGGGATCGCCGGATGTTTTTGAATTTTACAAAGACGGAGTTTCTTTTCGGGTCAGGGTTGAAGTGGATACGGAAATGCTGGCGAATGCGCCTTCTCGTCTCAGTGTCGAGGAAAGTACGAAAGCGGGTCGGAATGCACCGCCTCGGCCTGGCGTCCCGGACGAGACCGTCACCCCGAAAGAGAATGGAAATTACGTTGGCCGCGATACCAGGCAGAGCGAAAATGTCGACCAGTCCGATACGTTACAAGATCCGCGGCCGGTGCGAAGAATACGAGACATAAACTTTGGAAGCGAGGGAACACCCGTTGAAGATACTCAAGTGATGTCGAAGGCGGCAAAAAGATCCGAAAAATTGATTCCGGATGAATCTCAAGTCCAGCAAGTGCAGACGGAAAAAGACATGTTGGTTTCGGCTAAAAGAGTTTCTCAATTATGGAACGATATCATCGACCTGCGTAAGGACATCAGCGAATTGGGACAACGCCTGAAGCGGAAGCAATTGACTCCGGAAGAGCAGAATGAGCTGAATCGAAAGCTCGAGTCACAAAAAGAGGTGATGAGACGGTACGAAGACGAGCTGGAGGCGTTGATAGATCGATTCAGGCTCCCCGCCGAGCTGTCTCCAGCATCTCCCTGGGAGCGCACTCTTCAAGAAGTGACTACAATCCAACAAGACGTGCAATCAGGAATTGAAGCCATAACGTCCGCATGCCGCTCTCCTTGGAGTGCGACCGTAGGGATGGAGGGGGAACCGATCGCCCAAGTCCGGGATCAGATTTCTTCGATGACCGATGGACACTTGAATATCGTTGCCATGACGGAAGCTATTTTTAGCCGCCGATATGAAGGAAGGGAAGGCTCGATCGAGGGTGGAATTTTGAAAATAGGGGTGAAAAGAGGTGGCAGCGTCGAGGCCGTGGCCGATGCGGTCATTCATACGCTCGAGAAAAATAAAGGTGCCGATGCGGTTCCGGAATTTCTAAAAGCCGAAAGTTCCATTACACCTACGGAAGCTGTCCTTATTTTCAATGATCCCAGGTACCCCGACGTTTTCTACGAAGTCCGAATCGAAAAACCAAAAACTCCGTAAAAACTATTAGGTCGCAACTTTTTGCCCTTGAGGACGATTGAATGCCTCGTCATGTTGGGGGCTTCCTTTTTAACAAATCATCCTGCACTCAGAAGGCTCGATGCCTCCCATCTGGACGCTCGTGCGCCGGAGAACAATTCGCTTTATGAGCACATTACCTTCCAGGTGGCCCGAGCGACTGCTCGCTCTAGCACACGAGATAATCTGGAAGCTTTGATAGAAATTATATCGGCTCCCTACTCTTTAAATGATCTTGTGGCTTTTTCCCGTCAGATCGGCCTGATCGCTCATTTTGAGCTTAAGCCGGCGGCTACGGGCCTCGATCGGTTTTTTAAGACGGCTCAATCCAAGCTGGTTCACGGCCGGAGGTCTATTGGATTGGATGGGGGAGGTTATCTTCTCGGATGGGAAGAAATGTCGTCTCAGTTTCGCGATGCATTGCAGAACCTTCATTTGGCAGGGGGGAGCGCTTATGTCCTCGGGCAAGCGCTCGACAGCCCTTTTCCTTTTTTGACGATGAATCGATTGATGCACCTTTGTATGACCCGTGACTTTCAATTCAAAACTTTAGAGCTGGCCAATTTTCCTTGGGATCAAAAAGAGCCTCACATGCCGGCCTCCGCAGGAGATTTGAAAGGAACCATTCACGACGGTTTTCTGGTCGCGGATAATCTCTCCTGTCTTAACGTCTTGGAAAACATTCGTCGAAATACGGATGAATCCGCCAGAGTCCAAAACGGTCGGCGATGGGAAGAGAGGGCGGTGGCTGTTGGTTCCGGTTTTTCGAAGATCAATGAGGAGCTTCTTGCAGAGCTTTTAAAAATTCAAGGCACACCGGCCTCGTTACGGCTTTCAGAAGCTTTGGAGCGTCGTGACATCAGGGTCAAGATCATGTCGCTTCAAGAAGTAGAGGACAAGCAGCAAGAAGAAGTGAAAGCTGGCAGAAAACATCGGACGGTGGGTGTGAGTCTGGAGGGAATCGAGGCTTTTTACAGTTTCGATGAGACGGGTCCCTGGATCGGACTGTCCCGAGAAAAGCTAGTTCAATTTGACTGGAAAAATCCGAACCAGTTACTGGAGCTTGCTTCGCGCGTTCTTCATGAAGGAAGCGCTCACATTTTAAGCCAAATTGAAGATCGCCAGGATCAAGACTGGCCCGACAACCATCTTTTCGCCGCGGAGATGGAAGCTTTCGGCGAAGAAATACTTTTTCGATATGTGAACGGAGATCAGTCCCTGTATCAAACCATAGCTCAATACAATCCCTTAAGCTTCGGTCTCGCCCTTAGGAATTTCATCGAACATGTTTATTTTCGAAATGCTCAGCCTTTAGCTTTCTAATTCAGAAAACTCTAAATTCAAGCAACGGGCGTCTTCTTGCTGCTCTTGACCTGTTCCAACGTCGAAAAGGCCGTGGCCAGCATGGCGCTGACGTCGGCGACGTTCGAGGGGATGATCATTGTGTTGGTGTTCTTGGCAAGCCAACCGAATTGACCGATGTAGCTTTCGGCCACGCGGAGCCTGGAGGCTTCGGAACCGCCCGGTGCGTTTAACGTGTCAGCCACGACTTTGAGTCCATCAGCCGTGGCTTTGGCGACCGCGAAAATTGCGGAAGCCTGGCCTTCGGCTTCGTTGATTTGTTTCTGGCGGATGGCTTCGGAGTTCTTGATCGTTTCCTGCTTGATACCTTCGGCGCGGTTGATCTTCGCATCGCGCTCGCCTTCGGAGGCTAAGATAATCGCGCGCTTTTCACGTTCGGCGCGCATCTGCTTTTCCATCGCAGCCAAGATGTCTTGGGGCGGCGTGATGGACTTGATTTCGTAGCGCAGGACTTTCACGCCCCACGGGTCGGTGGCTTTGTCGATCGCCATGACGACGGCGTTATTGATGTGTTCGCGTTCTTCGAAGGTACGGTCCAAGTCGATCTTGCCGATTTCCGAGCGGAGCGTTGTCTGCGCGAGCTGGACGATGGCCGGAAGATAATTATGAACGCCGTAAGACGCCTTCGCCGCGTCCATGACGCGGAAGAAAAGAACGCCGTCGATGCCGACCTGGACGTTATCGCGCGTGATGCAGATCTGCTCCGGGATGTCGAGGACGACTTCTTTCAAGCTGTGCTTGTAGCGGATCGTCTCGATGAAGGGGACGATGATGTAGAGGCCGGCCGTCAGGGTGCGGCTGTATTTGCCTAATCGCTCGACGACGTAGCTGCTTTGCTGGGGCACGATGCGAACCGTGCGGAGCAGAAGTACGAAGGCGAAGATGACGAATATAAGTGCTGCGTATGACGGCATGGAAATCTCCTTATTTATGATACGGATTTTAAGATCAGCTTCACGCCTTCGGTGCGCGTGATGAAGGCTTGAGATCCTTTTTTTAAAATATGATCCGACTCGTTCACGGCGGTCCAAGACGTCCCTTGATGAAGGATGTGGGCTTCGCCTTTGGCCGGAACGTCGCTGGTCAGGGTGATGGGCTGCTTCGTTTCGAAGTGGATTCCGTTTTCAGCCAGGAGGCCTTTTTTGACTTTTTTCCGAAAGAAAAGAAGGCCCGAGATGCCGATAGCGGCGAAAATGCTGATTTCAATCGGGAGGTTATTAAGTCCCAAATATTTGCCGATCGCGACGACTAAGGCTCCGATTCCGAAGAAAAGAAGGATCAGCGTCAGAGAAAACATCTCCGCAATCACCAGCGCGAGGGCCAAAGCGACCCAGAAAAAAGGAGTAGTGGTTTCCATAGGCATGAGGCTGGTTGTAGCGGAGGAGACGGAGGATTGCAAAAAGATTATCGGGGCGGCCGCGCCTTAAGCGTATACAGGAGAATGCTTTTTGTACGCCCTGGCATTGAGGTTCTTTGAGAAGGGCGGTACATAGTTTATTATGGCTCGCTCCGCTCCTGCAGACGTCGTTCTCTTTTCCTATCTCGATTACCGCCTTTACCTGCGCGACTGGTACGAAGCGCGTAAAGCCAGCCGGAAATCCGTCTCCTTCCGGTCTTTCTCGCAGCGTGCGGGATTCCGTTCTCCGAATTTTTTCAAGCTCGTCATGGAAGGGAAGCGGAATCTCACGGAGGATTCGCTCGCTAAATTCGCCGACGGCCTTCGATTAAACCGCCAAGAAAGGGATTTTTTCAAAAACTTGGTCCTGTTCAACCAGGCTGCTGCGCATGAGGACAAAGACCTATATTATAAGCGCCTTCTGGAAACGCGTGAATTCGCGCGTCTCCGCCCGATGGAAAAAAGCCGCTACGAGTATTACGCGACTTGGTATCATCCGGTGATCCGCGAGTTGGCCGTATCCCCGGAATACGACGGGACCGATGCGTGGATCGCGGCGCGTTTGCACCCCACGGTGACGGTCGAACAAGTCAGGAAATCTTTAGAACTGCTCGTGACCTTAGGATTTTTGCGAAAAAAAGGCGCCCGCCGCTGGACGCAAACCGAGCCCTTGGTGACGACGGGCGCCGAAGTCCCTTCGGTCACGCTCATGAATTACCATCAAAGCCTCTTGGCCTTGATTCGAGAGGCTCTTCCGGCGATCCCGTCCTCGGAGAGAGACATTAGCGCCTTGACCTTGGGCGTCTCCCGCGACAAGCTGCCTGTCTTGAAGAAAAAGATTCAGGACTTCCGCCGGGAGATCTTGCGTTTCGTCTCCTTGGAAGAAAAGCCGGAAGACGTCGTGATGCTGAATATCCAATTCTTCCCCGTCACGCGGCGTCCTTAAAGAGGAGATGACGTGAAAAATTTTAAGTTTCTTTTCGCCGGTCTTTGGTTGGTTGTGGGGTTGGTTTTAGCCATGGCGGGTTGCGGCGCTACGGGCGGTTCCGAAGCCGGAAATCCGAGCCGTTCGGTGGCAGGTCTCGTCGCGAGTGATTCCGGTTCATCCGCATTACAGACCTTAGTTGCTTGCCCGGCCGATACGGTCGTTATTCGAAACGCGTTTTCCGAAGAGCGTCGCGTCGCCATCGCCCAGGATTGTTCGTTCCGCCTCTCTCTGCCGGCTCATAATGACGCCTATACGGTTTCATTCCTCAGCGGTCCTTCCGTCGTGTCCTCTGCGATATTTCAAAACAGCCCCGATCGTTTCCCGCAGCCGGTTTTCGTCGTATCCGAAGCGGCGGCCGAGATGAATTTGGGGAGCTTCGTTTTAAACCAAAGCAGCATCACCCCCGAAAATCCGCCGGCGGCGCAGAACGACTGGGATCACGACGGCATCGTGGATTATGACGATAACGACGACGACGGCGACGGCGTCGCGGATAAGGACGAAAGAGATTGCGACTTAGACGGTATCATCGATGATTTGGATACGGACGCGGCTTCTTGCGCCGCAAACATAATAACTGCGCTGCAAACGCCGTTGGAAGTTTTGCCGCATGCCGGCGCAGGATTGGCCGACGACCAAAAAGTAGTCACGACGCAAGCGGTACGCGTGCGGTTTTCATGCCCTCTGGACGTGGATTCACTCACTTCGCAAAGCTTCGTTGTCACCGTGCCTGAGCTGCAGCAATACATAAGCTGTGTTCCATCCTCCGCGGATCTTCTTGCTCCGGCCGGAGGCGGTTCCGGTTTTTTTAACGCCAATTCGAATATTCTAACCTGCAATTACGACGGCGAGTTAAAATCGGATGTGGTCTATACGGCTATTTTACAGGGTCTTTCTTGCGAAGATGGAACTCCGCTTCCCGATTTTTCCTGGCAGTGGAAAACCGAGGCTTCGGTCCCATGAGCGATGCGTCTCCTTTCGTCTGCTCTCCGAAATCACGTCCCATTTATCTCGATCATCATGCCACGACTCCGGTCGATCCGCGCGTTTATGAAGAAATGCGGCCTTATTTAGAATCGCATTTCGGAAACCCCGCTTCAAAAACGCATGAGTACGGCTGGCAAGCGGAGGCGGCGGTTACTATCGCGCGAGAACGCGTCGCGGGACTGATCCATGCGGCGCGGCAAGATATCATCTGGACCAGCGGTACGACGGAATCGATTCATGTGGCGTTGTTGGGAGCGGCCCGTGAAAAAAAACGCGGTCACATCATCAGCTGCGTGACCGAGCACCGGTCTGTTTTGGGTGCGCTCTCACTACTTCGGGAAGAAGGGTTTGAAGTCACGCTCTTACCGGTCGACGGTGATGGACGCTTGGATCCGGAAGACGTCCGCCGCGCCTTGCGTCCCGAGACGATCTTGATTTCGATGACGGCTGCGAACCACGAAATCGGCACGCTTCCGCCCCTCGCGGACATCGGAAAGATCGCCAAAGAATCGGGCGCGATTTTTCACGTCGATGCGGCGCAGGCCTGCGGAAAAATACCGCTGAACGTCGCCGCCCTGGGTATTGATCTGATGTCCCTGTCTTCTCACAAGATTTACGGTCCTAAAGGCGCCGGTGCTTTGTACGTGCGTTCGCGCGGGCCTCATGTGCGATTGAAGCCGTTGTTTCGCGGAGGCGGTCAGGAAAAAGATTTAAGGCCGGGGACTTTGCCAGTTGCGGATATCGTCGGCATGGGGAAGGCCTATGAGATCGCCGCGAACGAAATGAACGCGGACACTGTGAGGATCCGATCTCTACGGGATCGCTTGAAAAATGGTTTGGAGCAACGCCTCCCCGATCTCCAGTGGAACGGAACTTTTGATGCGCGCTTGCCCGGAAATCTGAACGTCAGCTTTCGCGGCGTGCGTGCCGATGCGTTGATGGGAGCCTTGAAATCGATCGCCGTCTCTTCGGGATCGGCCTGTGCGAGCGGAGAAGGAGGGGGCGTCGAACCTTCCTCTGTGATCCTTGCATTGGGAGGCGGTGAAGATCGCGCCTTATCGTCGATTAGGTTCGGTCTTGGGAGGTTTACGACCGAAGAGGAAATTACGACGGCGATCGATGAGATCTCGAAAGCGGTCGAGACATTGCGTCGACGCTGACTCCTTCTTTTTTCAATAAAGCCTTTTTCGTAACGATGCCGCCACGTCCCGAATAACCACCCAAATTTCCGTCCTTACGCACCACGCGATGACAGGGCACGTCCGGCGCGAAAGGGTTTTGGCCCACCGCGTTGCCGACAGCTCGTACAGACTTAGGTTTGCCGATGGCCTGAGCGATCCAAGAGTACGTCCGGACCTCGCCCTTAGGGATGGAAAGAATCGCCTCCCAGACCTTTTTTTGGAAACCGGAGGCCTTCGCCTCGCCGATCATAGTTTTAAGGGTGCGCGGGTTCTTCATAGAGCCTCCTTGGTTTTAAAATGCCGGTATGCGTCATGTTAATAATGTCAAAATGAGAATTTTATCAGTTTGAGAGAGGAAAAAGGTTGGATAAAAAAATAACATCTTATTTTTTAGATAGTTACGAATTCCTGATCTTTGGGTTTTGATGGCATGCGTTATGCAAACTAGCCACACGGTTTAAGCCCAAGATCGGGGGATCTTTATGATGAAATCGATGAACGAAGCCACGAATAAAGAAGGGCGGACGGAAAAGCCGAAGTCCTCGGCTCCTTTAAAAAACCTCCAGTCCCATCTCGTGTCCTTCGGCGAGCGTGTGACTTACACGTTCGCGTACGGTCATGAAGTGGGTTCGGTGCACTTCGACCGGAACCGCGGAGAGATTTTCTTTAAGGGACATAATATTCGCAACATGGACGTCGAACCTTGGCAGTGGCAGTTGTTCGATCAAATGCGCTCTATCTTACGCGGTGACTCGGAAGGTGAGAAGTTCGCCGAGGCTTATGGACGCGTTTTAGATAAGATCCTTTCGGAGAATAAAAAATAAGCCGGAAAATAAGTTATGGATGAATTGAAGCGAAATCAAGGCGTCTCCCGTTCTCCCGTCGGTCCTTCTTCCAAGGGCTTGCGGAACCTCTTTCGCGATCTTCCTTCGGTTTCTTCGCGCAACCTGACTTATTACCGCGACGGCATCCAATGGTCGTTCGACGGGGCTTCCCTGATGATCGATGGCTTGGACGTCAACCGCCTTATCAATGACAATCCGGGCAACGCGAATTTTTTCATGGGTATCGCCGAAGGGCTCGCCGACTACCGCAAACGCGTCGTGGCCGAAGCGCGGGACTCTGATCAATTTCTGAAATTCGACGCGATGATGGAGGCGGTGCTGGGCAAAATTTTGGGCAAGCTCAAAAAATTCTACGATCAAAAAATGTCCGGCATGTCGTGGAGTCTCTCCGACGGACAATTGATACTGAACGGCATTAATATCCGCTCTTTCCTAGCACTTTACCGGCTGCGTAAGACCGATAAGGCACGCAAGTTTTTGAGCGGCCTGCGCGGCCGTCTGGCCGACGTGCTCGAAAACCGCCGTGAGAGCCCCGATTATGAGCGGATCCGAGACTTCGTCACCGACCTTCACCAGGAAATCGATCGAGAACTGGGTCCGGATGCGTCCGCTCGTCCCTTTGGCCGTTTGTTGCCTGCTGCTTCTTGCGCTTACTGATCATTTCTTTCCTCATCTCCTCTGTCCTTCACGAAATCCCATTTTTGAATCCTTAGTCGGAGACGTTTCCATCTTCGAAGGCCGTATCGCGGAAGATCCTGTCGTCACCGAAGACGGTGTTCGTTTCCTGCTGACGGAAGACCGTGCGGAGTTTGTTTTGGTCACGGTCGGTGTTGCCGATCCGCTGTGGAGAGATTCCATTCATCGTGAGGATCGCGTGCGTTTTATGGCGCGGCTTAAAAAACCGGTGCGTTATGCGAATCCGGGCGGTTTTGATTATCGGCGGTTCCTCGAGAGGAAGGGGATTTTCTATACGGCCTATGTCGCAGGTCCCGAGAGTATTCAAATCCTGGAAAAAGCCGCGGGTTTCGCGCCCGTCGTGAGTTTTCGCGATCGTGTGCGCCGGGTTTTAGCGGAGGCGCCGGGAGAGACGGGAAATTTCTTAAGAGCCTTGGTGTTAGGCGAAGCTCAGTTGCTTTCCGAAAGTTTGAGGGAGAATTTTCAGATCACCGGCACGTCTCACGTGGTCGCGATTTCGGGGCAGCACGTGGGCTTGTTGGCGGGATTTTTCTTTCTCATTTTCTTCGCGATCTTCCGCCGCAGCGAACGGTTGGCGTTGACGGCCTCGGTCAAAGTCGTTGCCTGGGCCGCCGCGACGGCGCCGACTTTATTCTACACGGTGCTCGCGGGAGCGCCGCCGTCGGCGGTTCGCGCGATGATCTTGCTTGTCCTTTTCGTCGCGGCCTTGATTTGGGCGCGTGAGCTCGATCCTTTGTCGGCGCTTTCTTTCGGCGCCGTCGTCATCGCGGTCTCAGAGCCGTCCGCGATTAATTCGGAGTCGTTTGAAAAGTCGTTGTTAGCCCGGTTTGGACACCGTATAGTCCATACCGCCGCACAAGAACACAAAAAAGAAAACAGGCTTTGGAAGTACCTGATCCTGCCTTTGCTCATGA
>JBPOJN010000090.1:0-15502 GCA_052033505.1 Myxococcota bacterium
CTGGAGATCGAGTGACGGTGGAAGTGGAATTGATCACACCGATCGCGATGGACAAGGAATTAAGGTTCGCGATCCGTGAAGGCGGCCACACGGTAGGCGCCGGTGTTGTTGCGGAAGTGGTGGAGTAAATTATGAGAAAAATCATTCAAATGGAATGTGCGGACTGTAAGCGCCGCAATTATTCGAAGACGAAGAACTCGCGGGCCCAGACGAAGTTGGAATTGAAAAAATTCTGCCGTTTCTGCCGCAAGCATACGTCTCACAAAGAGACGAAATAGTTCTCTGGCCCCCTGTAGGGGAGTAGCTCAGTTGGTAGAGCACCGGTCTCCAAAACCGGGGGTCGCAGGTTCGAGCCCTGTCTCCCCTGCAGGGGGCCAGACGTGACACTGCTTCAGAGGGTTCGTTTTGATGGCGGTGTTTCGGGTGACGTCGGATGACGAGCGAGATCTTATGAAAAAGACGCAACAGTGGGTCAATTTAGGTCTTCTGGTTGTGGCTGCCTTGGTTTTTGTTTTTCTGAACCAATTGCTGGCGACTGTTTGGAACGTGCTCCGCCTGCCGCTCTCCGGCGACTGGGCGTTCGAACCGTCCCAGGTCATCGCTTTCGTGGTGGCAGTCGCTCTCGCTGCGTTTTTGCGGCGCTACGAAAAAGCGAACCGGTTCTTGAATGAAGTAGTCGAAGAGCTGTCGAAGGTCAGTTGGGCGGAGCGTCAGGAAACGGTTTCCTCGGCAGGAGTCGTCGTGATCGTGTTGGTAGCGGCTTCCCTGCTTTTGTTTTTAATCGATTCTTTCTGGAGATACGTGATCCGTGGGGTTTTAGTTTCTTAAGGAAGTGTAAATTAAGGTGGTTATGGGACAACATTGGTACGTCGTGCATACGTATTCGGGTTTTGAGCAGAAGGCCAAAAAGGCCTTAGAGGAGAAGATCGCCTCGCTTGGAAAAAAAGAAAAAATCACCGAAGTTTTGATCCCTTCCGAAAGTGTCGTCGAGATGAAAAAAGGGGTCAAAAAGACCACGAACCGCAAGATTTTTCCTGGCTACATCTTGGTGCGCATGGAGATGGACGAAGAGACGTGGCACATCATCAAAAGTGTGCCTAAAATTACCGGATTCGTCGGCGGTGCCAAGAATCCGCCGATCGTTCCCGATGAGGAAGTGTCGAGAATCACTCAGCAAATTAGTGAGGGAACTCTGCGTCCGAAGCCCAAGGTTACTTTCGAAAAAGGCGAGAGCGTTCGCGTCACTGACGGCCCTTTTACGAATTTCAATGGTATCGTCGACGAAGTGAAGCCGGAAAAAGGCAAGGTCAAGGTCTTGGTCAGCATTTTTGGCCGTTCGACCCCCGTAGAGTTGGACTTCATTCAGGTAGAGAAAAATTAACTTGATTTATTCAGGTTGCTAAAAATTAAGAGGCATGGTTAGTATCCGCGCCCTTTATCGTAGAGAGACTATTTTATGGCACCACCAAAAAAAGTTCAGACCCAAGTCAAGCTTCAAGTCCCTGCTGGGCAAGCGAATCCTGCTCCTCCGATCGGTCCCGCCTTAGGTCAGCACGGCGTGAACATCATGGAGTTTTGCAAGCAGTTCAATGCGAAGACTCAGAAGGTGGAACCCGGTCTCGTGATTCCGGTTATCATCACTGTGTACGTGGATCGTTCTTTCACATTCATCATGAAGACGCCTCCGGTGTCGGTCTTGATCAAGAAGGCGATCGGTCTGGCCAAAGGGTCTGCCGTTCCGAACCGCGAAAAGGTCGGCGCTTTGACGAAGGCTCAAGTCACCGATATCGCCAAACAAAAAATGCCGGATTTGAACGTAAATACTTTGGAAGCCGCGATGAGAACGGTCGAAGGTACGGCTCGCAGCATGGGCGTGGACATTAAGGGATAGAAATTTATGCCGGGAAAAAAATACAAAGCTTCATTCACAAAAGTCGACCGTACGAAGCGTTATTCTTTGGAAGACGCCTTAGGCTTGTTGGAGCAGCTCAAGTTCTCCAAGTGGGATGAGACGGTTGATCTCGCCGTGCGTTTGGGAGTTGATCCTAAGCAAGGCGATCAAATGGTCCGCGGCGTGGCGCCGTTGCCTCACGGTTTGGGTAAAAAAGTTCGCGTGATCGTGTTCGCTAAAGGCGAAAAGCAAAAAGAAGCGCGTGACGCCGGAGCCGATGAGGTTGGGGCTGAAGATTTGATCGAAAAGATCGATAAGGGATGGATGGAGTTCGATAAAGCCATTGCGACGCCTGATCTCATGGGTGTGGTCAGTCGTTTGGGTAAGGTCTTGGGGCCGCGTGGTCTGATGCCGAATCCGAAGTTGGGCACCGTGACCTTCGATGTTGGTAAGGCGATCGAAAACGTGAAGGCGGGTCAGGTCGAATACAAAGTCGACAAAGGCGCGAATATCCATGCTCCCGTCGGTAAGTCGTCTTTCGGAAAAGAAAAATTAAAAGACAATATCACAGCCCTGATGGAGTCGATCATGCGCGCCAAGCCGTCGACCTCGAAGGGTACGTATTTGCGCAGTGTCACATTGTCGACGACCATGAGCCCTGGCATCAAGCTGGATCTTGCGAACCTTCAGGCGGGGGCGGAGTAAATTATGAAACGCGAAGAAAAATCAGAAGTCGTCTCCAGTTTTTCCGAACGCCTTAAAAAAGCGAAAGGCATTATCGTCGCGGAGTACAGCGGCTTGAAAGTCTCCGAGCTTACAGAAATCCGGCGTGAACTACGTAAAAATGACAGTGAGTTCAAGATCGTCAAGAATCGTCTGGCCCGTATCGCGATGAAAGATACCGAGTGGTCGGTGTTGGATTCTTTCTTGAAGGGTCCCTTGGGTATTGCGTTGAGCGATCTTGATCCTGTGACCTTGTCTAAGGTTTTGACCAAGTACTCAGAGACATATCCGGCGTTGAAGTTAAAAGCCGGCGTGGTCAGTGGAAAAGTCATTGACGTGAAAGGGCTTCAGGCTTTGTCGAAGCTTCCTTCCAAGGAAGAGTTGTATGCGAAGCTGTTGGGTACGTTGCAGGCGCCGGCGAGCAATTTGGTCCGCGTGCTGAACGCGTTGCCGCAGAAGCTGGCGATCGCCTTAAAAGCCATTTCGGAAAAGAAGCAATAGGGTTTGTATTCGTTCATTTTTTTAACTTTTTAAGGAGGCAGTTATGTCCACAGTCAGCAAAGCAGATATCGTCGAATCCCTCAAAGTCATGCCGCTTTTAGAGGTCGCCGAACTCGTAAAAGAACTTGAATCGGTGTTTGGTGTTTCCGCCGCCGCGCCCGTCATGGTCGCCGGTGGAGGTGCCGCTGGCGCCGCTGCCGCGGAAGAGAAGACAGAGTTCAACGTCGTTCTTACGGCCGCTGGTGATAACAAGATTAACGTCATCAAGGTTGTGCGTGAATTGACCGGCTTGGGCTTGAAGGAAGCCAAGGATCTGGTCGAAGGCGCCCCGAAGAGTGTGAAAGAAGGCGTGTCCAAGGAAGACGCGGCGAAGATCAAGGATTCCCTCGAAAAAGCGGGTGGCAAGGTCGAAGTGAAGTAAGCCCGTTTTTCCCCGTTTTCGAAGATTTCGTTTCATTATGGGATGACGGAGAGGCCTTTTTGGCCTGCTCCGCATTCCTGTTTTTTGAGGAGGCCCTTTGTGACGATCACCATTGAGGATCGAGTCTTACGCCGGAGCTTCGCCAAGATCGACGAGATCATTCCGATTCCAAATCTCATCGAGATGCAGAAAAAATCCTACAGGGATTTTCTGCAAACCCTGACGGAGGCCGAGAAGCGCGGCGCCACGGGGCTTCAGGGTGTATTCAAGGGGGTTTTCCCTATCCGTGACTTCAACAACACGGCTTCCCTGGAATTCGTCCACTACCACCTGGATAAACCGAAATACGAAGTCGGTGAGTGTCGTCAGCGCGGCATGACATACGCCGCGCCGATGCGTGTGGTTGTCCGCCTGGTCGTCTGGGATACCGACGCTGAAAAGGGCGTGCAGACGATCCGCGACGTCAAAGAGCAGGAAGTCTATTTCGGCGAAATTCCGATCATGACCGAGACGGGTACGTTTATCATCAACGGTACGGAACGCGTCGTCGTCGCTCAGCTGCATCGTTCTCCGGGCGTTTTCTTCGAGCATGACAAGGGTAAGACTCATGCTTCCGGAAAACTCCTCTATTCTTGCCGCATCATTCCTTACCGCGGATCTTGGCTGGATTTCGAATTCGAGCCCAAAGATATTCTGTACGTCCGCATCGACCGCCGCCGCAAAATTCCGGCGAGCGTACTGCTGAAGGCGCTCGGTTACTCCGTCGAAGATTTGTTGAATTTCTTCTACCAATCCGAATCAGTCACCATCGAAGGCGGCAAGCTCTTCAAATCCGTCGTTCCCGAGCTCCTGCGCTATCAGCGCGCTTACAAAGACGTGAAGCATCCCAAGACCGGCGACGTGTTGGTCAAGGGCGGTAAGAAGTTTAACCGCGCCATCGTCGAAAAAATCGTAGCCGCAAAGATCAAAGAAATTCCCATTGAAGCGGAAGAAATCGTCGGTCGCGTCGCGGCTCACGACGTCGTCGACGTTACGACGGGCGAAGTCGTTCTGTCATGCGGCGATACGCTGACCCAGGAAAAGTTGGACGAAATCCAAAAAAGAAAAATCCAAGAACTGGATCTTCTCTATATCGATCATTTGAACGTTGGTCCTTACATCAAGAACACGATCGCGATGGACAAGATTTTCACGCAAGAAGAAGCGTTGATGGAAATCTATAAGCGCCTGCGTCCGGGCGATCCGCCGACTCCCGAATCTTCACGCAAGTTTTTCGAAGGTCTCTTTTTCGTTCCCGAAAAGTACGACCTGTCACGTGTCGGCCGTTTGAAGATCAATCACAAATTCAATTTCGAAGTCCCCGTCGAAGTCACGACGCTTCGCAAAGAAGATATCTTGGAAGCCGTTCGTTATCTTTGCAATTTGAAGGACGGCAAAGGCCAGATCGACGACATCGATCACTTGGGTAATCGCCGCGTGCGTTCGGTCGGTGAGTTGTTGGAAAACCAATATCGCATCGGCTTGGTCCGCATGGAGCGCGCCGTCAAAGAGCGCATGAGCTTGCAGGATGTTGAAACTCTCATGCCGCATGATTTGATTAATCCGAAGCCGGTTTCAGCGGTCATTAAAGAATTCTTCGGCTCTTCACAGTTGTCCCAGTTCATGGACCAGACGAACCCTCTGTCTGAAATCACGCACAAACGCCGGCTG
The DNA here is from genome assembly GCA_052033505.1 of Myxococcota bacterium. Classification (GTDB taxonomy): domain Bacteria; phylum UBA10199; class UBA10199; order JACPAL01; genus JBPOJN01. The sequence goes on from JBPOJN010000090.1 coordinate 5,247, forward strand.
TCTGCTTTGGGTCCCGGCGGTTTGACGCGCGAGCGCGCCGGATTCGAAGTCCGCGACGTTCATGCCACCCACTACGGACGAATCTGTCCGATCGAAACGCCGGAAGGTCCGAATATTGGTCTGATCGCGTCTCTTTCGTCTTATGCGGCGGTGAATGATTACGGTTTCATCGAAACCCCGTATCGCAAGGTCGAAGACGGCCGAGTCACTCAGAACGTGATGTACCTCTCGGCTCTCGAAGAAGAGAAATACACGATCGCTCAGGCAAATGCCCCAATGGATAAAAAGGGTCATTTTACCTCTGACCTGATTTCCTGCCGCAAGGCGGGTGAGTTTATTACCGTCGGTCCGACGGAGATCCAGTTCATGGACGTCTCGCCGAACCAGTTGGTCAGTGTGGCCGCCGGCCTGATTCCGTTCTTGGAGCATGACGACGCGAACCGCGCCTTGATGGGTTCGAACATGCAGCGCCAGGCCGTTCCCTTGATTCGCACGTCCGCGCCGTTGGTTGGTACGGGCTTGGAGCGAATCGTCGCGAAAGATTCCGGCGTGACCATCGTCGCGCGCCGCGATGGAACGATCGCCTCGGTGGATTGCCTCCGCATCGTCGTGAAGCCGGACAAGGTCAACCGCAAAGCCGGCGAGACCGAAATCGACGTTTACGATTTGACGAAATATCAGCGCTCCAATCAGAACACGTGCTTGAACCAGAAGCCCATCGTCCGCAAAGGCGATAAAGTCTCCGCCGGTGATGTTTTGGCCGACGGACCTGCGACCCACTTGGGCGAATTGGCCTTGGGTCAGAACGTCTTGGTCGCGTTCATGCCGTGGAACGGATATAACTTCGAAGATTCCATCCTGATCTCCGAGCGCCTGGTGAAGGAAGACACGTTCACCTCGATCCATATCGAAGAGTTCGAATGCGTCGCGCGCGACACGAAGCTCGGCAAAGAAGAAATGACCCGCGACATCCCGAACCTGGGCGATGAAGCCTTGGCGAACCTGGATGAAGGCGGCATCGTGCGCATCGGTGCCGAAGTCAAACCAGGTGACATTCTGGTCGGCAAGATCACGCCGCAAGGCGAGACCCAGCTCTCTCCCGAAGAAAAACTTCTGCGCGCGATCTTCGGTGAAAAGGCCGGAAACGTGAAGGATACGTCCCAGCGCGTCCCGCCGGGAGTTTTCGGAACCATCATCAATACCCAGGTTTTCTCCCGCGAAGGCATGGATTTGGACGAACGTTCCAAGGAAATCCAAGACAAAGAAACACAGAAATTCCTCAAGGACCGCGAAGAAGAAGTCAAAGCGATCCGCGAGGGCATGAAGAAAAAAGTAAAGGCCATGCTGATCGGCAAGGTCGCGACGTCCAAAGTCATGGATGAAGAGACCGAGAAGGTGTTGCTCGCCAAAGGCAAGAACATCACCGACAGCGTACTCGAATCCATCCCGTTCGAAAAATGGTCCGAGATCAGCGTCGGTGACGAAGATCTAGAAGAGCAGGTCGCGGAAATGGTCGAGGCCTTGGACGAGCAGGAAGAGTTGGTCAAGATGGTTTTCGACCAAAAGGTCTCCAAGCTCCACAAGGGCGACGAGCTCCCTCCGGGCGTTATCAAGATCATCAAAGTCTACGTCGCCATCAAACGTAAGATCTCCGTCGGCGACAAGGTCGCCGGCCGCCACGGAAACAAGGGTGTTATTTCCAGGATACTCCCACAGGAAGACATGCCGTATCTTTCGGACGGTACGCCCGTGGACCTGGTCTTGAATCCTTTGGGCGTTCCTTCGCGCATGAACGTCGGTCAGATTCTCGAGGCCCATTTAGGTTGGGCCGCCCGGGGTATGGGTGAGAAGATCGGCGAAATGCTGGAGAAGTCTGCCGGCAAGGACGCGTTGAAGGCCGTGCTTAAGAAAGTCTACTCTTCGAAGAAATTCGACGAACTTTTGGAAGACATGACCGAAAAGGACCTGAAGCGTTTTGCGACTCTGCTTAAAGGCGGTGTGCGCACTTCGACTCCAGTCTTCGACGGTTCCAAAGAAGAAGAAATCCGCGAAGCCTTGAATATCGCGGAACTGCCCGAGTCCGGCCAAACCGTGCTTTTCGACGGCAAGACCGGCGACGCCTTTGACCATCCGGTCACCGTGGGCGTTATGTACATGCTGAAGTTGCATCACTTGGTCGACGACAAGATCCACGCGCGTTCCATCGGTCCTTATTCCTTGGTCACGCAGCAGCCTCTGGGTGGAAAAGCCCAGTTCGGCGGCCAGAGATTGGGAGAGATGGAAGTGTGGGCCATGGAAGCTTACGGCGCCGCTTACACGTTGCAGGAATTCCTGACCGTGAAATCCGACGACGTCATCGGCCGCACGCGCATGTACGAAATGATCGTGAAGGGCGAAAAGGGCTTTGAGCCCGGACTCCCCGAATCCTTCAAGGTCCTGACCAAGGAATTACAGGCCTTAGGCTTGAGCGTCGATCTCTTGGAAGAGGCGACGGAGTAAGAGTCCCGGGATTTTAATTAAAAATAGAGGGAATATCTCATGAGTGATATTTTTAGTTTCTTCGAAAAGCCGAAAGACCCCTTCGTTTACAAAGGGGTCCGCGTCACCATCGCCTCGACCGAAAAGATCAAGGAATGGAGCCACGGCGAAGTCAAGAAGCCCGAGACGATCAACTACCGCACCTTCAAGCCGGAACGTGACGGACTTTTTTGTGCGAAGATTTTCGGTCCCGTCAAAGACTACGAGTGCAACTGCGGCAAGTACAAGCGCATGAAACATCGCGGCATCGTCTGCGAAAAGTGCGGCGTCGAAGTTATCTCCTCTCGCGTCCGCCGCGAGCGCATGGGCCATATCACCTTGGCCACGCCCGTCGCCCACATTTGGTTTTTGAAGAGCCTCCCGTCGCGTTTGGGCATCATCCTCGACATGATGCTGAAGGATCTGGAAAAAATCCTGTATTGCGAAGCCTATGTCGTCACCGATCCGGGCAACACCGACCTCAAGGAAGGTGAGATCATCCCCGAGTCGCGTTACCAAAAATTACGCTCCGATTTTAACAATAAATTCACGGCCGGTATCGGCGGGGAAGTCATCCGCGAGCTTTTGAAAAAGATCGACTTGAACGACTTGACGCGCAAGATCCGTAAGGATCTGTCGACCACCAAGTCCGAAGCGACGCGCAAAAAACTCGCGCGCCGGTTGAAGCTCGTCGAGGCCTTCTTAGAATCCGGTAATCGACCCGAGTACATGATGTTAGAAATGATCCCGGTACTGCCGCCGGATCTGCGCCCCTTGGTTCCGCTCGACGGTGGCCGTTTCGCGACGTCCGATCTGAACGATCTCTACCGCCGCGTGATCAACCGCAATAACCGCTTGAAGCGCCTCATGGAGCTTTCGGCCCCTGACATCATTATCCGCAACGAAAAACGCATGCTGCAGGAAGCCGTCGACGCGCTCTTCGACAACGGCCGCCGTGGCAAGGTGTTCACGGGTCCGAACAAGCGTCCCTTGCGTTCGCTCTCCGACATGCTGAAGGGCAAACAAGGCCGTTTCCGTCAAAATCTTTTGGGTAAGCGTGTCGATTACTCCGGCCGTTCCGTCATCGTCGTCGGTCCCGAATTGAGATTGCACCAAGCGGGTCTGCCGAAGATCATGGCCTTGGAACTCTTCAAGCCCTTCATTTACCAAAAGCTCGAAGAGAAGGGGTTCGTCTCTACGATCAAAGGCGCCAAGAAAATGGTCGAAAAAGAGCGTCCTGAAGTTTGGGACGTCCTCGAAGAAGTCATCAAAGAACATCCCATCATGCTCAACCGTGCCCCCACGCTTCACCGTTTGGGCATTCAGGCGTTCGAGCCCGTATTGATCGAAGGAAAAGCCATTCAGTTGCACCCCTTGGTTTGCACCGCCTTCAACGCCGACTTCGACGGTGACCAGATGGCCGTTCACGTGCCTCTCTCGGTGGAAGCCCAGATCGAAGCGCGCGTTTTGATGATGAGCACGAACAACATCCTGTCTCCCGCGAGCGGCAAGCCGATCATCGTGCCGTCGCAGGACATGGTCTTGGGCATTTATTACATGACACGCGAGGTCCCGTTCGCGCGCGGCGAAGGCAAGTTGTTCTCTTCTCCCGACGAAGTGCGTATGGCGTACGACGCCGGCGAAGTGGATCTCCAGGCCCGTATTAAAGTCCGTATCCAGGGCAAGCGTTATGATACGACGGTGGGCCGCGTGCTGCTGTTCGATATCCTGCCGCAAGCGATCCGTTTCGACGCCGTCAACCGTGTCATGGACAAGAAGTCCATCGCGGACCTGATTGAAGAATGCTACCGCAAGACGGGCAATAAAGAGACCGTCCTGCTCGCCGATCACATCAAAGACATCGGTTACAAGTTCGCAATGAAGGCCGGTATTTCCGTTTCCATCGGAGACATGAAAATCCCGACCAACAAACAAAAACTGTTGGATGGCGCCTATAAAGAAGTCCGCGACATCGAAAGCCAGTATCAAGACGGTCTGATTACTTCGGGCGAAAAATACAACAAGGTCATCGATATCTGGGCGCAGACGACGGAAGAAGTCGCGCGCGAGATGTTACATGAAATGTCCCGCGAAGTCGTCGTCGGCGACGCCGGCGATAAGAGCGAGAAAAAAGAAATCATGAGTTTCAACCCGATCTTCATCATGGCCGATTCCGGCGCCAGAGGTTCGGCGCAGCAGATGAGGCAGTTGGCCGGTATGCGCGGTCTGATGGCAAAGCCTTCCGGCGAAATCATCGAGACGCCGATCACCGCGAATTTCCGCGAAGGTCTGACGGTTCTGCAATATTTCATTTCCACTCACGGCGCGCGTAAAGGTCTGGCCGATACGGCTCTTAAGACCGCGAATTCCGGTTATCTCACACGGCGCTTGGTCGACGTGGCGCAGGACGTTTCTATTTACGAACGTAATTGCGGCACCGTGGACGGTATCGAAGTTTCGGCCTTGGTCGAAGGTGGTGAAATCATCGAACCCATGGGCACGCGCATCTTAGGTCGCGTGTCGTTGGATGATATCACCGATCCTTTCACGGGTGAATTGATCTTGGCGGCCGGCGAAGAGATCACGGAAGCCTTCATTCCCCGCATTGAAAATTCAGGCCTCGAAAAAGTGCGCATCCGTTCGGGACTGACCTGCGCCAGCCGCCGCGGCGTCTGCGTGAAGTGTTACGGACGCGATTTGGCTCGCGGACACATGGTCAACATCGGCGAAGCGGTCGGCGTCATCGCGGCGCAATCCATCGGTGAGCCGGGTACTCAGCTCACGATGCGTACCTTCCACGTCGGTGGTACGGCCTCCCGTCGCGTCGAACAAAGTTCAGTTGAGGCCCGCAGTGAAGGCGTGATCAAGTTCCATAATTTGAAGACTGTCTTAAACAAAGACAAGGCCTTAACCGTCATGAACCGTAACGGCGAAATCGCCATCATGGACAATGAAGGCCGCGAACGCGAAAAATACCAAGTCATTTACGGAGCGAAACTTTTAGTGAAGGACGGACAGACGGTGAAGAAGGGTGCTTTCCTCGCGGAATGGGATCCTTACACGACGCCGATCCTGACCGAAGTCAGCGGCGTGATCAAGTTCGGCGACGTGACCGAAGGTGTGTCCATGCAGGAGCAAGTCGACGAAGTGACCGGCCTCTCCCGTAAAGTCATCATCGTCTCGAAAGATCAAAACCTCCGTCCGCGCGTTTCCATCAAAGACACGCAAGGTAAGACGCTTAAAATTCCCGGTTCCGAACGCGAAGCCCGCTATCTCTTGCCCGTCGGCGCCAACATCACGATTTCCGAAGGTCAGGAAGTGGTGGCAGGTGACATTATCGCGAAGATCCCGCGCGAAACGACGAAGACCAAGGATATCACCGGCGGTCTCCCTCGCGTCGCCGAGCTCTTCGAAGCGCGCAAGCCCAAAGAATGCGCCATCATCAGCGAAATCGACGGTCATGTGACGTTCGGCAAAGACACAAAGGGTAAGCGTAAAGTCTTGGTCAAACCCGAAGTGGGCGAGGCCCTCGAGTACTTGATCCCCAGAGGCAAGCATATCGCGGTGCATGAAGGTGACTTCGTGCGCGCCGGCGAACCTCTCATGGATGGCGCTGCGAATCCCCATGATATTTTGAAGGTCCTGGGCGTGAAGGCGCTGGCGAAGTATTTAGTCGACGAAATCCAGGAAGTTTACCGTCTGCAAGGCGTCAAAATTAACGACAAGCACATTGAAATCATCGTGCGGCAGATGCTGCGCAAGGTGAAGGTTGTAGACGCCGGTGACACGACGTTCTTGGCCGATGAAAACGTCGATAAGCACGTCTTCGAGGAAGAAAACGACCGCATCCAGAAGAAGGGCGATCAGCCGGCGACCGGCGAATCCCTACTCCTGGGCATCACGAAAGCCTCCCTTTCTACGGAAAGCTTCATCTCTGCGGCCTCCTTCCAGGAAACCACGCGCGTCCTTACCGAAGCGGCGGTCTCCGGAAAAGTCGATTATCTGCGGGGCTTGAAAGAAAACGTCATCATGGGTCGCTTGGTCCCGTCGGGCACCGGTCTGGCACGCTATAAAGACCTGAAGATCGAAATCGTCGGGGAAGCTTCTCAGGACGAGGAACAGGAAATGGAAAGCGTCAGCGAGGCGACGGCCTAAAAAGCAGATTTTATTGTGCATTTCGTTGACACTGGAAAGCCAGCTCTGATAGAAGGGCCGCCTTTTTGGGTAAAGAGAGATATAAGGTAATAAAAAATGCCGACCATTAATCAGCTAGTTCGAGACGGAAGAGAGAAGCCGACGCATCAAACGAAGGCTCCCGCCTTGATGAATTGCCCTCAGCGCCGCGGCGTCTGCACGCGCGTCTATACGACGACGCCGAAGAAGCCGAATTCCGCTTTGAGAAAAGTCGCCCGCGTCCGGTTGACCAACGGCGTGGAAGTTTCTGCCTACATCCCGGGCGAAGGCCATAACTTGCAGGAACACTCCGTCGTTCTCGTGCGCGGCGGACGCGTGAAGGATCTTCCGGGCGTGCGCTACCATTTGGTGCGCGGTACGTTGGATTCCAATGGTGTCGAAAAACGTCGTAAAAGCCGCTCCAAGTACGGGGCGAAAAAACCTAAGTAGGAATATACTATGTCAAGAAAAGGCCCTCCCTCCAGACGTGAAGTTATCCCCGATCCGAAATACAAAGATAAGCTCGTTTCGAAGCTCATCAATAAAGTCATGTTGGATGGGAAGAAGTCGACCGCTGAATCCATCGTGTACGGCGCGTTCGGGGCGATCAGCGATAAGTTGAAAGACGATCCTTTAAAGATTTTCAAAGAAGCCCTGGAGCATATCAAGCCCGTCTTGGAAGTGCGTTCCAGGCGTGTGGGTGGTGCGACGTATCAGGTTCCGATGGAAGTGCGTTCGGACCGTCGCGTCTCGTTGGGTCTGCGTTGGTTGGTGCTTTACTCCCGCGAGCGCGGTGAAAAATCGATGGAAGATCGTTTAGCGGGCGAGATTCTGGATGCGCATCAGAAGCGTGGCGGTTCGATCAAGAAACGCGAAGACGTGCATCGCATGGCCGAGGCGAACCGGGCCTTTGCTCATTATAGGTGGTAGTGAACTCGCCCTGTGCCGTACGGTACGGGGCTGTCTCTCCCTCTAAAGAAAATTTTTGTATTGGCGCTACGCCTAAAGGCGTAGCGCGGTCATTTTCGGACTAGAACATTTTTATGGCGGCAGAGCCTTCACAACTCGAAAAGACACGGAACATCGGGATTATTGCGCATATCGATGCGGGTAAGACGACGACAACCGAACGCATTCTTTTCTATACCGGCATTACGCATAAGCTCGGTGAAGTGGATGAAGGAACCGCGACGATGGATTGGATGCCTCAGGAGCAGGAGCGCGGCATCACAATCACGTCCGCTGCCACGACCTGTTATTGGGACCAGCACTGTATCAATATCATTGATACGCCCGGTCATGTAGATTTCACAATCGAAGTCGAGCGGTCTTTGCGGGTGTTGGATGGTGCGGTGGGTGTGTTTTGCGGTGTGGCGGGAGTTCAGCCCCAGTCTGAAACTGTTTGGCGTCAGGCGAACCGCTATCACGTTCCGCGTATCGCATTCGTGAATAAGATGGACCGTATCGGAGCGGATTTTTTTCGTTGTCTGACTTCGATGCGCGAGCGTCTTGGGGCGAATCCGGTCGCGATGGCGTTACCGATCGGCCGCGAGGAAAATTTCGCCGGAGTGGTTGACTTGATCGCGATGAAGGCCGTTTTTTTCGACGAGGAATCTCAAGGTTTGAAGTTTCGCGTCGAAAGTATTCCCGCCGATATGGCTGAGCTGGCGCGGGAATATCGGGAAAAGCTGGTCGAGGAAATTAGTTCTCATGACGAATCGGTCATGACGAAATATCTCGAGGGTCGTGAGATCGCTCCTGAAGAGTTGATCTTGGCTGTCCGCCGAGCCACGATCGAGATGAAGGTGACCCCCGTTTTTTGCGGTTCTTCGTTCAAGAACAAAGGTGTTCAGCCACTCTTGGACGGAGTTGTGAGGTATTTACCGTCTCCCTTGGAAGTGCCGGCCGTCGAAGGTTGGCCGTTGCAGGAGACTTCCAAGGACAAGCCTAAAACTTTGGTGCGTAAGTCCGGCGTCGCCGAACCTTTTGCAGCGCTGGCTTTCAAGATCATTACGGATCCTTTTGTAGGCACCTTGACCTACATTCGCGTCTATTCGGGCGAGTTGGAGGCGGGAAGCCAGGTTTATAATTCGAACAAGGACCGCAAAGAGCGTATCGGGCGCATGCTCCGTATGCATGCGAACAAGCGTGAGGAAGTTCAAAAAATCAGCGCCGGCGATATCGTTGCGATCGTAGGTCTTAAATTTACGGTGACCGGCGAGACGCTTTGCGATCAGGAAAAACCCATCGTGCTGGAGTCCATGGAGTTTCCGACTCCGGTTGTGTCCGTCGCGATCGAGCCTAAGACGAAGGCGGACCAAGACAAGCTTTCGGGTTCTTTGGCGAAGCTTGCCCAAGAAGACCCTTCGTTCTGCGTGAAGATCGATCCGGAAACGGCCCAGACGATCATTTCAGGTATGGGCGAGTTACACCTGGAAATCATCGTCGATCGTTTGATGCGTGAGTTTAAGGTCGGTGCGAACGTCGGTAAGCCGCAGGTGGCCTATCGGGAAGCGATTTTGGGTTCGGCCGTTATGGAGCACAAGTATATCCGTCAAGCGGGCGGACGCGGCCAGTATGGTCATGTGTGGCTGAAAATCGCTCCTTTGAAGCGCGGTGAAGGTTTTGAATTTCGCGATGAAATTGTGGGTGGGGTGATTCCTAAGGAGTTCATTCCCGCTGTGCGCAAGGGAATCGAAGAAGTCATGGAGACCGGCGTGCTCGCGGGTTACCCCATGGTCGACGTGCAGGCGGCGCTCACGGACGGTTCTTTTCATGAAGTTGACTCGTCCGAGATCGCGTTCCGGCTCGCGGCGGCACTGGCTTTTAAAGATGCTGCGAAAAAAGCTGGCGTAGTACTACTAGAACCTGTCATGAAGGTCGAAATTACGGTTCCGGAAGAACATGTCGGGGTAGTGACCGGCGATTTGAATTCCCGTCGCGGTAAAATCATGGGTTCTGAGGTTCGTATCGGCGCTCAGGTGGTAAGCGCCCAAGTGCCTTTGGCGCGCATGTTCGGGTATGCCACGGACTTGAGATCGATGACGCAGGGCCGGGCCGTATTTACGATGGAATTCGTGCACTATGATCAGGTGCCGAAAAATGTCGCGGAAGAAATCATTGCGCGCATTCAGGGAAGATAATTTAAGAGTTATAACTTTTTTTGAGGAGGCCTTATGTCTAAAGAGAAATTCGAGCGAAAGAAGCCGCACTTAAACGTAGGAACGATTGGGCACGTCGATCACGGAAAGACGACGTTGACGGCGGCGTTGACGAAAGTGTTGGAGAAGAAGGGTTTTGCTAAATTTTTGGCCTACGATCAAATCGACAAGGCGCCCGAAGAGAGAGAGCGTGGTATTACGATCGCGACGGCGCACGTCGAATACGAATCGGATAACCGCCACTACGCGCACGTCGACTGTCCGGGTCACGCGGACTACGTGAAGAACATGATTACGGGTGCGGCCCAGATGGACGGAGCGATCTTGGTCGTGTCCGCGGCCGACGGCCCGATGCCTCAGACGCGTGAGCACGTGTTGCTCGCCCGTCAGGTGAACGTCCCGTAC
>JBPOJN010000028.1:0-35517 GCA_052033505.1 Myxococcota bacterium
ACAATAGCTCCGGCTCCGGCGCCAAGGCGCGCGCCAGGGCCACGCGCTGGCGCTGGCCTCCGGAGAGCTGCGAGGGAAAACGTTTTTCAAGGCCCGAGAGACCGACCAAATGCAGCAGGTCTTTCGCTTTTTTCTCGCGCGCCGCTTTGGCAACACCGCGCACGCGCGGGCCGAAGGCGACGTTTTCTAAGATCGTCATGTGACGGAAGAGCGCATAATGTTGAAACACGAAACCGATTTTGCGCTGCTGCACGGGCACATAAGTGACGTTTTCGCCCTTGATCTCGATTGAGCCCTCGCTCGGATGCTCGAGGCCGGCGATGCAACGCAGGATCGTCGATTTTCCCGAACCTGACGGACCCAGGAGCGTCACGAATTCTCCATCGCGCACCTCGAAACTCACGTCGTCCACGGCGTTATAGGCGTTGAATTTTTTCTTCAGACCTTCGACTTTGATGCTCAAGCGACCTCCTTCGACTTCTGACGCCAGCCCACATAAGTTTTCACGATGAGTGTAATGATCGCCAAAATCGCCAGGATCGACGACATCGCGAACGCGCCCACGAAATTATATTCGTTGTACAGAATTTCCACGTGCAACGGGATCGTATTCGTTAGCCCTCGGATATGCCCCGACACTACCGACACCGCGCCAAACTCACCCATCGCGCGGGCGTTGAGCAAGATCACACCATAGAGCAGACCCCATTTGATGTTCGGGAGAGTGACATACCAGAACGTCTTCCATCCACCCGCACCCAAAGTCAGAGCGGCTTCTTCTTGGTCGTTGCCCTGCGCCTGCATGAGAGGGATCAACGAACGCGCGACATAGGGAAACGTCACGAAGATCGTGGCGAGCACGATGCCGGGTACGGCGAATAAAATTTTGATGTCGTACTTAGCGAGCAGAGGCCCGAAAAGCCCCTGGGCTCCGAAGAGCAGGACGAAGACCAAGCCTGAAATGACGGGCGACACCGTGAACGGCAAATCGATCAAGCTCAGCAGGAATTTTTTCCCGAAGAAATCAAACTTCGCGATCACCCAAGACGCGCAGAGACCGAAGACGACGTTGAGAGGGACGGCAATGGCGGCCGCCAACACCGTCAATTTGATCGCCGACACGGCATCCGGCTCGCGGACCGCATCCCAATAGGCATGGAGCCCCTTCGCCAAAGCGCTCGTAAGGATCGTCGCCAGAGGCAATATCAAAAAGAGCGCTAAGAACGCCAAAGCCACGGCGATCAACAAAAAGCGCACGGGACCGCTCTCGGTGATCTCGACGCTGGCGGACGTATCCCGGCTACTCATACGCGCTCCATTTTCTGGAAAATGCTGATCAAAGAAAGCAACACGAACGACACGACCAGCATCACAGCCGCCAGCGCCGCGGCGCCCGCATAGTCGTATTGTTCGAGCTTGGTCACGATCAAGAGAGGCGTGATTTCGGTCTTCATCGGCATGTTACCGGAGATGAAAACGACCGACCCGTACTCGCCCACGGCGCGTGCAAAGGCCGAAGTCACGCCGGTCAAAAGCGAGGGAAACAAAGCCGGAAAAATAACTTTCGTGAACGTCTGCAACCGCGTGGCGCCCAGGCAGACGGCGGCTTCTTCCACGTCGCGATCGAGAGACTGCAAGACCGGCTGCACCGTCCGTACCACAAAAGGCAACCCAATGAACGTGAGGACGATCACGATCCCCAGCGGTGTAAACGCGGCTTTGATTCCCAATTGGTTTAACGGCTTACCGATGAGACCGTTCGGCGCGTAGATCGTCGTCATCGCGATGCCCGCAACCGCCGTCGGAAGCGCGAACGGCAGATCGACCAACATGTCGACTAGGCCTTTTCCGGGAAACCGGTAGCGGACCAAGACCCACGCGACGAGCAGACCGAAGACGCCATTGATCAGCGCCGCGATCAGCGACGCACCGAAGCTCAAGCGGAAAGAGGCCGCCACCCGGTCACTGGTGACGGCCCCTACAAATCCGGCCCAAGTCAGACCCGACGCCTTCACAAACAACATGGCGAGCGGGATCAATACGATCAGGCTTAAATAGACCAGCGTGAATCCCATCGTCAGGCCGAAGCCGGGGATCACGCTTTTACTGGGCGTAAATCTGGTCAAACACTCCTCCATCGGCAAAATGCTTACCCTGCGCCTTCTGCCATCCGCCGAAGTCGGAGTCGATAGTTAAGAGATTGAGTTTCGGGAATTTCGCCGAATACTTCGCGGCGATTTCCGCAAGCCGTGGACGATAATAATGCTTCGCCGCGATCTCCTGGCCTTCGGGGGAATACAGATATTCGAGGTAAGCCTTCGCGACTTCGGTCGTCTTATGCTTCGCCGCGACCTTGTCGACCAGCGTAACCGGCGGTTCGGCCAGGATACTGACGGACGGAATCACGATCTCGAACTTATCTTTGGTACCCCCGCCCAACTCGTTGACGGCCAAAAACGCTTCGTTTTCCCAAGCGATCAGCACGTCCCCGATTTCGCGTTCCACGAACGTCGTCGTCGAGCCGCGTGCGCCCGAATCCAGCACCGGCACGTTTTTGAAGAGGGCTTTGACGAATTCCTTGGCCTTCGCTTCGGCGATCGTTGGGTCGGTGCCGTTTTGTTTCAGCGCATAACCCCAAGCCGCGAGATAATTCCAGCGTGCGCCGCCGGAAGTTTTCGGATTCGGCGTGATAACGCTGATGCCGGGCTTCACGAGATCGCTCCAATCGTGGATGCCTTTGGGATTTCCCTTTCGCACGAGGAATACGATCGTGGAGGTGTAGGGAGAGCTGTTCTGGGTCAGCCGCGCCTGCCAGTCCTTCGGGAACAGTCCCGCTTTCTCCGCGATCGCATCGATGTCATAGGCTAAAGCGAGCGTGACCACGTCCGCTTCGAGACCATCGATCACGGCGCGGGCCTGCTTGCCCGAACCGCCGTGGGATTGTTTGACCGTCACGTCGACGCCGGTCTTGGCCTTCCAATACTTCGCGAACGCGGCGTTATAATCCTGATACAGTTCGCGCGTCGGATCGTACGAGACGTTGAAGAGCGTCACGGGATCCGCGGCGTTCGCACTAGGGACTACATTGAGCGCGAGCACGAAGACCGAGCCCACGACCCACAGAATATTTTGAATGTATTTTTTGAACTTTTTCATAATTTTTTCCTTTTTAAGTCTAAAGCGTCGAAGCGACGCCCTATATAAGTTTTAGAAAGCTAATTCCAGCCTTGTCTGAACGACTTTTTCGCTGGGACGGTTCGCGCCCGCGGCGGCTCCGCCCGCGAAGAGCGTGTGCTCATAGCCGACGACCGCTTTGACGTTGTCGTTCAAGTACCAATTCACCCCGCCTCCGAACGCGCGCGCGCGGCGTGCGGATTGCGTAGCGCTCGCGAACAACGGGAAGGCATCGGTGTCGACGCGCAATTCATTGTAACGAGCCGCCACTTCCACCGCGCCCCATTTGCCTTCGGAAGGTTTGAAGCTGTTCTTGGGTTTGACACCTTTGAAGGAAGCTTTCTCCCCGGTGAGCACGTAAGAAGCGGCCGTCTGCCAAGCACGATGCGTGAAGCTTTGCGTACCGGAGGTGTTCGTGACCTGCTGCGTGGAGCTGATGTATTCGCCCAAGAATCCGAACGGTCCCCAAGAATAATACGCCTGCGGGGAGAACCGATAGAGCTTGCCGGAAGCGACGGTCACGTTCGGCGTGGTCGTATCATTGAGATACCGGAAAAAAACCGACTGACCGGCCGTTCGATAACTCGGCAGATTCGGAGCCGCCGCGGTGCCCTTTTGTTTTCCGTACGTGCCGGCCACTCCGACTCCGAGACCTTTTAAAGCGTCGATCGAGGTCTTCAAAAACGGCTGCACGAAGATCCTGCCCGCGATGTCTTTGCCGTCGTTATTGTCGACGTCATTGACGCCTCCGTCCAACACGCCGTTGAATGCGCCGACCGCATAGCTGACTAAACCGCCCGCGATATCGCCGAAGATTTGGAAGCCCACGTCGCGATTCGGCGCAAGGCTTGTCGGGAGCGCGCGCTCGACGAAAAGAAGGTTATTGCCGGACTGAAGTCTTTCCAAACCGACGGGCTCTTTAAACTTCCCGCCGCGCAACCGAATCTCCGGAAGGATCTTCACGTCCGCATAAGCGTCTTGCAATACGACGTTACCACCGCCGAAATCAGGAACGATGCGGAATCCGAAACGATCCAAGAGCTGACCTTCGAAAATCGGGCGCACGCGTCGGGCGACGAAGGTGTTGTTGCCCAAGTTCTGCGGCAGATCGATGAAGAAACGTCCGTCCGCCTGGATCAATCCGCGCAGTTTAAACCAGGATTTTCCGTCATTGGACTTGATCTGGAAGCCTTCTTTTCCCGCGCTGACCGTGGCTTTGTCCTTTTGCGCTTCTTCTTGCAGCTCCCACTGACGCTCGATAACTTTTTGTTTTTGTTCGATCGCGTTCACTTTCTCCGAGAGGGAATCCGCATGAGCGGAAACGGCTCCTAAGGCCGCCAGAGAAACAATGGATGCGATGAGAAAAGGTATTTTTTTATTTTTCACTTTAAACTCCGTTAAATTTTTTGAGATTTTCAAGAAAACCCGAGGGACCTTTAAGACACCACGCCGCAAAGGATCGGGCCCGTAAGGGCCGACGCCCGCGTCGCTGGTTTTTTCAGGGGATCAACTTAAGACAGAAGAAGAAGCAAGACCCGATCAAACCTAGCGCCGCGCCGCCGGCCGAATACACATCGACCGACAACAGCCGCAGAGGCTGATCTTGTGAGAAGTAACAAACTGAAAACTCGAAGAAGGCATGAGTGCGTCCAATATCAGGGATCTCGTGAGAATTCGTCAACCGCTTTTTGTAAATCCCGGAAACGCGTCCCCTTAGAGTAAAAAAGTAGGACGTGTACTTTCTCGCGTGAAAATGACACCATATCTCTTCAATGATCCGCACGTACCGCAGAACGATAATCCTGATCTTCTCTCTTTGCTCACTTTCTCTACTTTTTACGGTATCCCCCGCCGCAGCGAAAAAAACAGACAAGAGGACTACCCAGAACGAAACCTCTCTCTACCGCGAGCTGGATCTTTTCACCAAAGTGCTGTCTCTGATCCGAAGCGATTACGTCGAAGAGCCCGACGAACATGAGATCATCACAGGCGCAGTGCACGGCATGCTCTCGCGTCTCGATCCTCACTCGATGTACCTGACATCCGATGCTTATCGCGAATTGAGGGTCGATACCGAAGGCCGCTTCGGCGGCGTCGGGATCGAAGTCGCCCTGAAAAACGGCGTCCCGACCGTGGTGACCGCGATAGAGGACAGCCCGGCCGCGAAAGCCGGCATCCAATCCGGTGACCGGATCGTGAAGATCGACAACGTCTCCACCAAGGAAATGTCGTTAAGCGACACGGTGCAGAAGATGCGCGGGTCCCGGAAGAGCAAGATCCATCTCACGATCTTACGCGAAGGCATGAAAGAGTTTTTGGAAATCCCTTTGGAGCGCGACATCATCCGCTTGAAAAGCGTGCGCTGGGAGAGCCTGCCGGACGATTTGGGTTACGTGAAGATTTCTTCTTTCCAGGAAAATACCGACGAGGATTTAAGACGAGCCCTGGGCGATCTGGGAAAGAAAAAGTCCTTGCGCGGTTTGATCCTCGACTTGCGCAACAATCCCGGCGGTTTACTGGATGAGGCCGTGGACGTCTGCGACGAGTTCTTGGTCGATGGCACGATCGTGACGACCGCGAACCGTAACCACGAAATCGACCGCAAAACCGCGACCAAGAGCGGCAAAGAACCCGCCTATCCCATCGTCGTGATGGTCAACGGCGGCAGCGCGTCCGCGGCGGAAATCGTCGCGGGGGCTTTGCAAGACCAAAAGCGCGCGACGATCCTCGGTACGACGTCCTTCGGAAAAGGCACGGTCCAGACGATCTTCGACCTCGAAGACGGTTCAGCGTTGAAATTGACGGTCGCCAAATATTTCACACCGAAGGGCCGCTCAATCCAATCTCAGGGCATCAAACCGGACGTCGTCATAGCGGCCAAGAAATCCTCGAAAAAGAACGCCCGCAAGTCCCCCGAATCGCAGCCGGAAACGCAGCCCGAAGACCGGCAGAAACAAGCCGCGGTTGAGTATTTGAAGTCGGGAAAAATCAAAAAATAAAAGTCATTGGGTTTTCAAAAGCGGCAAGGGTTTGTTGGCGACGCGTTTCGCCTCGCGCTGGATGGCTTGCAGCGCGCCAGGCAAAGAGTGCTTCACACCCCATTTCAAAAGGAATTTTGGAACGGAAGCACCGGGGTTGGCCTCAACGTAGTATTTCATGAGCGTGCGGTTCGGATTTCCTTCGAAAATTTCGAGCGTCATATGCCCCGTCATTGAGACGATATTTCCAGAAATCTTTTCCCATTGGCACCGATAAAATAAATTGTCACTTTGGGTTTCATCAAAAGTATTTTTAAGCGTCATCCAACGATTGGCAACTGGCCAAGGAACATCATAATATTGAAAAACTTGGTTGGTCCACATGGACTGAGACTTTTGATTTTGAAGAGGATTGAAGACCTGATTTCCAATCACATGATAAACATCTTCCACTTTTTTAAGAGACTTGCTCGTCTCAGCGAGTTCGGGAGAAATAGAGCGACTGTCCATTAGTTGCGGAAGTCCATAGCGCTTCCAATCATTGGATTGTTGAAAAAGCCTCCACACAATCACAGGAGGGACATCCACAACCCCCTCGAGTTTCCCCCAGACGCCTTGGGTTAAGTACCCCCCATCGGTAATCGCTTCTCCCTTACGAAGAAGACTCTCCTCGTAGGTCCCTTTCGGTGAAGCCGGATCCGAAAAAACTTGGGATGCGAAGAGGCAAAAGCTCCCGACAAAAATAAGAATGAATCTGCGAAAACAAGAACGCATCTATTTATGTTTGGATCGAACTGCTGGCCGTTTTGATTTTTTTGATTTCTTTTCACGCATGGCGATTTGCTTACCACCCTTACCGGATCGACGAGCGATATGAGATTTTTTGCGTCCAGACTTTTGAGCGTAAAGATTAATTTTTTGACCTGGACGCACTTTACCCCACTGAACATGGGGGTTATTTTGTTTCAGTTGAGCGACACTCATGCCAGTACGACGACTAATGCTTTGAGCCGTATCTCCTGGGCGAACACGATACGCAATCATCGTGGTACGACCACGACGCTGATAATCTTTGAAATAAAAACTTTCTCCATCGGGTGGAGACAGAGGCAAGATAATAGTTTTTCCGGCTTTGACTGTTTCTCCAGCGTCTAAACCATTGGCCGCCGCTAATAAAACAGAAGGAACACCATGTTCTCGAGCTAAACTTTCAACAGAAGTCGACTCATCAATTTTAACTTTTTCTTCTCCCATCCTTTCAGCAGTCGAGAGCACGCTATAACCCGAACGAAAACGGGCCCCATGACCCGAAGGAACTTTGAGCTGATAGTTTTGATGGCTGGGAGGCGTAACCCAATGGAGCAGTTCTGGATTCAAAGCTTTGACATCTTCATAAGAGGTGCCGGCTAGCTTGGCAGCAATTCTTAAATCAACCGGTGATGATAGTGTGACTTCTTCAAATGCGACAGGTTCTTCATACACGATGTCGTTAAACCCGTATTTTTTCGGATTCCTCGCGATCGTTGCGGCGGCGATCAATTTAGGTACGTAGTCCTTAGTTTCGTTCTTCAGGTACTTGCCCTTGGTCAACTGCCAGAAGTCGTCGGTGTCGTATTTCTTGATCGCACGGTCGATCTTACCCTCTCCGGCGTTGTAACCGGCGGCGGCGAGGTACCAGTTGTTGTAGCGGTCGTAGAGGTCCTTCAAATATTTTGCGGCGGCGACCGTTGATTTTTCGGGGTCGCGGCGCTCATCAACCCATTGATCGGCGTTGAGCCCATAACGGACGCCAGTCTGATAAATGAACTGCCACGTTCCACTCGCGCGCGCGTGCGAATAAGCGTGAGGATTGAAACCACTTTCGATCATCGCGAGATAAACCAAGTCCTGAGGGAGACCTTGTTCGCGCAGAACGCGGCGAATCATCGGAACGTAACGGCCCGAACGGCGAAGGTATCTTTCGAAATGAGGCCGGCCTCTACCTTGAAAATAGTCCAGCCAGTTTTGCACCTGGTCGTTCATGACGAGCGGGATGTCGGGGCGCTGAATCTCGGCTAAATGGTCCTGCACGATCGGTCTATCGACGTGCTTCGGGGCCGTGGCGCAAGCGGCATAAAAAGAGGCTAAGCCGACGACGAAAGCCAGCGGGAATAATTTCGAAGTTCTTTTCATGTCTCTCTCCGATCAGGAATTAAGGAGTCTCGCGAAATAGGCTGAAAGTCTTTGGATTTTCGCGAGAGTACCCGTCTTAGGCGGTTTAAGTAAAGCGCTTTTGCCGTTTTTAAACGGCGGAAAACAGCTTTAAAGACGCGCCGTGTCGAAACTTAATTTCGATCAATCCGCATGTTTCCGGAGGAACGTCGGGATGTCGTACTCGTCCGCATCGGCGTCCCGGCTCGTGTAATCCTGGGCGCGGAATTCTCCGACCAAGCGTTTGAGATCGGTCGAGAGAGGAATCTTGGCGCGCGGACCCGAACGTTCCGACGAACGCGCTTCTTCGACATCACCCATATCGAACAAAGCGGGCTCACGGGACATCGCATCGGGCCTATGGCCCAAGGTCGGCATCGTGATCGAAGGTTTTGAGAATTCCTGCTGCGGCATCTCACGCGCGGGCGCCGCGGGTGCCACGGGCATGCGTTGGTAGGGTACGTAATCGGACGTGCGTTTCGAGACGCGCTCGAAACCCGTCGCGATGACGGTCACACGCACGTTGTCTCCCATGCTGGGATCGACGACAGCACCGAAGATGATGTTCGCGTCTTCGTGCGCTTCTTCCTGGATCAATTTCGCGGCTTCGTTGACTTCATGAAGCGTGAGCTCGTGTCCGCCCGTGACGTTGAGCAGGATGCCGGTGGCTCCGCGGATCGAAATGTTTTCCAGTAACGGCGACGAAATCGCGCGCGTGGCAGCTTCGTTCGAGCGGTGTTCGCCGGCAGCCACCCCGCTACCCATGAGCGTCATGCCTGTGCGGCTCATGACGGCGCGCACGTCGGCGAAGTCGAGATTAATCAAACCTTCCACGAGGATCAGGTCGGAAATCCCGCGGACCGCGTGCAAGAGCACTTCGTCGGCGGTCTTGAACGCGTCGGTGAGCGGCATGTTTTTTCCAGCAACGATCAAGAGGCGTTCGTTCGGGATCGTGATCAAGCTGTCGACGGAGTCCTGCAATCCGTCCAATCCCTGCTCGGCGAAACGCGAGCGGCGCTTGCCTTCAAAGCTAAAAGGCTTGGTCACGACGCCGATGGTGAGCGCGCCCAAATCTTTCGCGATGCGCGCGATGACAGGAGCGGCGCCCGTGCCCGTGCCGCCGCCCATGCCGGCCGTGATGAAGACCATGTCGGCGCCAGAAAGCAGCCGTGTGATTTCAGCTTCACTTTCGATGGCGGCCTTACGGCCCACTTCCGGGTCCGCGCCGGCACCCAGTCCGCGGGTCAAGCCTTGGCCTAATTGAAGTTTGATCGGGGCGCGATTGACTTTGAGCGCCTGGATGTCGGTATTGGCCGCGATGAAATCGATGCCTCCGATCTGTCCGTCGCCTTGATTGAACCGCTCCAGACCCGAGACGCTCCAGCGCTCGAGCATCGTGCTGACCGCGTTTCCGCCGGCCCCGCCGACGCCGATGACCTTGATCTTCGCGCCTTGAAGCGTTTCTTCTTCGATGAGTTCAAACATATTTTGTCTCCCCGTTGACGATTAAAAAATTTCCCCGAGCCATTCTCTCATGCGTTCCTTCACGCGATGATAGACGTTGTCTTCGCGGTTCCGAAAAATCTTATGGCCGAGATTCCGCGCACCGTAGAGCACGAGGCCGACTCCGGTCGCGTAGAGCGGGCTCTTCACGACGTCGACCATGCCACCGATGCCTTTTGGAATACCGCGGCGGACCGGGAGATTGAAAATCTGTTCGGCCATTTCGGGCATACCGTCCAAGAGCGTGCTGCCGCCCGTGAGCACGATGCCGGAAGCGGTCATGTCTTCATAACCGGATTTTTGGATCTCCAGTTTCAAGAGCGTGAAGATCTCCTCGATGCGCGGCTCAATGATTTCGGCCAAGATCTGCCGCGACAGGATGCGGTCGGAGCGTCCGCCGACGGACGGAACTTCGATAGTCTCTTCGCGTCCGACGAGGGAAGAGAGAGCGCAGCCGTGGCGCTGCTTGATTTTCTCAGCTTCGATGAGAGGCGTCCGGAGACCCACGGCGATGTCGTTCGAGATGTGGTTGCCGCCGATGGAGAGCACGGAGGTGTGAACCAAGCTGCCGCCGGAGAAGACCGCGAGATCGGCCGTGCCGCCGCCGATGTCGATCAAGGCGACGCCCAAGTCTTTTTCTTCCTGCGTCAGCGTGGATTCCGCGGCGCCGAGTTGTTCTAAGATGATGTCGTTAACATTGAGCCCCGCGCGGTTACAGCACTTAACGATGTTCTGCGCGGAGGTGACGGCCGCGGTAACGATGTGGACCTTCGCCTCTAAGCGCACGCCCGACATTCCGACCGGGTCTTTGATACCGTCCTGCTCGTCGACGACGAATTCCTGGGGAATCACGTGAATGACTTCGCGGTCGAGGGGGATCGCGACGGCCTGGGCCGCGTCGATCGCCTTCTCGACGTCGGTCGCGCGGACTTCCTTATCCTTCAACGCGCAGATGCCGTGGCTATTCAAGCCGCGAATGTGCCCGCCCGCGATGCCCGCGTAGACGGAGGTAATGGAGGTGCCGGCGATGGCTTCCGCTTCTTCGATCGCGCGCCGGATGGATTCGACGGTGCTTTCGATATTGACGACGACCCCTTTGCGCAAACCTTTCGACGGAGCCGTACCGACGCCGATGATGTCGACGCCGTCCTCGACGATTTCTCCCACGATGGCCGCGATCTTCGTTGTTCCGATGTCGAGTCCGACGACGATATTCTCTTTCTTACCCATCTTACATCCTCCTTATAGAATGTTGAAAAATCACAATTCCCGTTTGACGATCATTTTTCGGTCCACCGACAGATCGACGACCTTGGGCGAGATCCCGGTCCTGCGGATGTCGTCCCAGCTGTCGCCGAACGCCTTCAACTTCTCCGTCCAGTTCGCGATTCCATCCTCGCGAAAATCTCCCAGATCCAACCTCACGCAAGGCTCCTGCGTGAACACGGAAAATCCTTTTTTCGCGTCCCAATGAAACTCGGAAACGCCCAAAGTGCTCAGTCCCGGCGTCTCTTCCATCTTCCCGATCAATTGCACGACGAGCGGCAAACGCTCTCGCATCTCCGCGTCGCCCAAACCCTGAAGCCCCGTGATGATGGGGAGATTCTTGGGATCGTGCGCCTCGACTTCCTTGAAAACGCGGCCTTCGTCGTTCACCAAGTACAGCACAGAAGCGCCGGCTTTTCCGGCCTTCGGCAGGTCGATTAACGCCGCCGGTTTCTGCTCTTCGACCCAGATCAGCACGCGCGCCGGTATTTTCTTCGAGAGGTGCACGTCCTTGATCCAAGGATAGCGCAGCAGGTCCGCGCGGACTTTCGAAAGCCTAAGCGTCAACAGCGGATCGCCTTTGCGCACGCCGGACAAACGCACGACGTCGAACTCGTTCAAATTTTTCAGCGGCGACATGACCGCGACTTCCTTCACCCTCAAGAAAGACGGAGCGCGGTAAAGCACCCGTACAGTCCCTCCCACCGCCGCTAGGACGAAGGCGGCGGCGAAAAAACGGCGAGAGAAGGCCTTGATCTTCTCTTTTTTCTCTTCCTTGAAATTAAAAATTCTCATGCTTTTTACCGGGCCCCGATTTTAAGCGACGCCGTATTCAAGATTTTCTCGCAAACGTCCTCGAAGCTTAAGCCCGCCGCGGCCGCGGCCTTGGGCACGAGGCTCGTTTCGGTCATGCCGGGCGTCGTATTCACCTCGAGGAAATAATCACGCTCGCCGTCGACGATGTAATCCATACGCGCGTAGCCTTCGAGGTTCAAAAGATTCCAGATTTTTTCCGAATTTTTTTGCAAACGATCGCGCACGGCGTGGGTAAGGCGTGCTGGAACGATATAATCCGTCATGCCCTTGGTGTATTTCGACGTGTAATCGTAAAAACCGCCCTTTGGTGCGATCTCGACGATCGGAAACGCGCGTCCATCGATGACGGCGACCGTGACTTCAGTGCCGGAGATAAATTTTTCGATCACGACGACGTCGTCTAACTTCGCCGCCTCCGTAAGCGCAGCTACGAAATCTTTTTCTTCGCGCACGATGGAAATGCCGATCGTCGAACCTTCGTGATTCGGTTTGATGACCACGGGGAGGGGAATCGGTGAACGGAGCTCGACCGCGCCGCGGCGGACCGCGGTCCATTCGGCGACTTGCACCCCGTGCGGCGCGAGCAGGCGTTTCGTCAGATCTTTATCCATACCGATCGCGGAGGGAAGCACTCCGGAGCCGGTGTAGGGAATTCCCAAAATTTCCAATAACCCCTGTAAAGTCCCGTCCTCGCCGTAACGGCCGTGAAGCACCAGAAAGACGACTTCGATGTTCTCATTCTTCAAACGCGCCGCGACCTCGCGATCGACGTCGATCTCGACGATATTATAACCACGCGTGCGTAAAGCCTTCGCGACGGCCGCACCGCTGCGGAGCGACACGTCCCGCTCTTTCGAAAGTCCGCCCATCAAGACGGCTATTTTCTTATGCAAAAAACTCATTCTTCTCCCACCACGCGCACTTCCATTTCCAATGCGACGCCGAATTTTTCCTTCACCTTATCCTTTGCGAGCCCGATCAACGCCAAGACATCCTTCGACGTCGCCCCACCTTCGTTCACGATCCAGTTGGCGTGCTTGGGAGAGATGCGAGCACCGCCGACACGCACGTTTTTAAGTCCCGCGCTCTCGATCGCTTCGGCGGCAAAAATCTTTTTCTTCTTTTCTTCGTAATTCTTGAAGACGGAACCAAGGTTCGGAACGTTCAAAGGCTGGGTCTCCAGGCGGTAAGCGCGGTATTTTTGGATCTTGCCCCGCACGAGCTCGGAAGCCATGCGGGTCAGCTCGAACCGAGCGGATAAAACGATCGCACCGCGCGGAAAATGACTCTCGCGGTAGGCGTAACGGATTTTCTCCTTGGGCCAGGTCTGGATGCGGCCGTCTTTGTCCAAAAAAGTCACGGAAACGACCGACTGTGAAATGTCGCCGTCGCGCGTGCCCGCGTTCATAACGAGACCACCGCCGACATTGCCCGGGATGCCGGAGACAACTTCGAGGCCCGACAATCCCTCTTCCGCCGAAAAATCCACGAGTCGGGGAAGTCCTACGCCGGCCTCCGCATAAATACGGTTTTCGCCTTCGACTTCGATCTTGGAAAATCCTTGAGAGAGGTTCACGACCACGCCGCGGATGCCTTTTTCGCGCACGAGCAGGTTGCTGCCAGCGCCCAAGACGAAAACCGGCGTCTTTTCTTTTTTGCCCCAAGCGACGACGGCGGCCAATTCCTCGACCGTACGCGGATAGACGAAGGCGTCGGCGGGTCCCCCGATACGGATGGAGGTGTGCCGTGACAAAGGCTCGTCAAAGAAGACCTTGCCCGGGGCGTCGTTGAAAAGAGTCTGAAGATCTTGTTTCATTTTTTCATCCATCAAAACGTTTTGGCCAATTCCCTTCCTGCTTTCCAGATATCTCCGGCGCCCAACGTCAGCACCACATCGCCTTTTTTGAGTTTCCCGCGGATCGCGGCCGCGACCTGATCAACCTGCGGCACGAACGTCACCGCGCGCTTCTTTTTCTCGCGGATCGCGTCCGCCAAGGCCTCGCCGGTCACTCCGTGAATCGGCTCTTCGCTAGCGGCGTAGATGTTGGTTAAGACCAATTCGTCGGCCTGACCGAAACTCTCGGTGAATTCGTCGAAGAGGTCTTTCGTGCGCGTGTAGCGATGAGGCTGAAACACGGCCCATAGTCGGCTTTTTTTGGAAGCGTCTTTTAAAGCGCCCAACGTCGCCTCGATTTCGACGGGGTGATGACCGTAATCGTCTACGATGGTCACATCGCCTTTATGGATGATCTCCAACCGGCGACCGATGCCCTTGAAACCGCCCAAGGCTTTTCGGATGTCGCTAAATTTCATGCCGAGCTCCCGGCCGATCGCGACGGCCGCGAGGCTATTCAGGACGTTGTGACGTCCAGGGACCTGAAGAGCGATTTTCCCCAAAACCTCGCCGCGGAAACGGACTTCGTATTCGCTGCCCCAAGCCTTGTCCTTGATGTGTGCCGCTTGATAATCGGCTTTTTCGCGTAGGCCGTAAGTGACGCCCCTCTTCGTGAAATCCTTCGCCAACGCCGCCGTTTCGGGATGGTCGGCGCAAAACACCGCGAGCCCGTAAAAAGGGATCTTCGAGACGAATTCCGCGAAGGTTTTCTTGAGTATTTCGAAGTCCTTATAATGATCCATATGCTCGCGGTCGATATTGGTCACGACCGCGATGGTCGGGTTCAAATGCAGAAAAGACCCGTCGGACTCGTCGGCTTCGGCGACCAAGAAATCCCCGCGGCCCAGACGCGCGTTCGTCCTCAAACTTTTCACGCGGCCGCCGATCACGACGGTGGGATCGAAGTGCCCCGCGTCCAAGGCCGCCGCCGTCATCGAAGTCGTCGTGGTTTTCCCGTGGCTGCCCGCGACCGCAATGCCGTATTTGAGACGCATAAGCTCGGCCAGCATCTCGCCGCGGCTGATCACGGGAATCCCCAAGCGCACGGCCTGGGCGATTTCCGGATTCGTTTTCGCGACGGCGGACGAGACGACGACGACGCGCGGATCCGAGATGTTTTCCGCACGGTGGCCCAACGTGATCTTCGCACCCCGGCGGCGCAGGCGCTCGGTGACCGGCGTGCGTTTCAGGTCGGAGCCCGTCACGCGGCATCCGAGCGTGAGCAGGATTTCGGCCAAGCCGCTCATGCCGATGCCCCCAATGCCGACGAAATGAATGTGTTTCAGTGACGGGTACATAGCTCCCAACATTCCTTTGTGACTTCCAAAGCCGCGGGCGTCGCGCGGCGTTCTTTCAATTTTTCGGAAAAACTTTCCAAGGCCTTCGGATCTCCCGCCAAGGCCAAGATGCGATTTTTGAGTTTCGTTCCCAATTCGCGATTGTCCAAAAATTCAGCGGCGCCGGTCTTCGCTAAGGATTCCGCGTTGTATCTTTGATGATCGTCGGCGGCGAACGGATACGGCACCAAGATCGCCGGCGTGCGCGTGGCTTCCAACTCCGCGATCGTCGACGCGCCCGCGCGGCAGACGACCAGGTCCGCTTTGGCGTAGACCGACGTCATATCGCGCAAGAAAGCCCCCACTTGGTGAGGAATGCCGGAAGCCGCATACGCTTCGCGCACCCACGTTTCGTCTTTGCCCCCGGTCTGGTGGATCACGTAAAATTTGCGGCCCGCAACCTTCAAATCGGGCAACAAATCCACCATCGCGCGATTCAAGGCCTGGGCGCCTTGGCTGCCGCCCAAAACCGCGATGGTGAAAACGTCTCCGTGCGATTTTCGAGCTTCACCGACCGCATGAAGCTCGGAGCGCACCGGGGTGCCGGTCACGCGTGTTTTTCCCGAAGAGAAAAATTGCTTGGCCTCCGGAAAAGCCACGAAGACCCTCTGCGCGAAAGGCGCGAGGCGTTTGTTCGTGAATCCCGGGATCGCGTTCGGCTCCAGTATCGCGCGCGGAAGTTTAAGCGACCACGCGGCCAGGATCATCGGGCCGGAGCTGTAGCCTCCGATGCCCAAAACCATGTCGGGCTTTTCCTCGCGCAAGATATCGCACGCTTGGAAAAAGCTTTTCGGCAAACCTGCGAATGTTTTCAGCTTCTGCAAAACGCCTTCTCCTTTGATGCGACCGACGGACAGCGCGCGATGCGGCAGTCCGTGGTCTTTTAAAATGTCGCGTTCCAAGCCGCGATCCGAGCCCACGAATACGGTCTCACCCTTCCAAACTTGGGCGACCGCAATGCCCGGAAATAAATGCCCGCCGGTTCCGCCGGCAGCTATCAAGAGTTTCGCCCCGTTCATACTTCGATCCTCGAAGAGACGTTCAGCAGCATCCCCACGCACGTCAGCGACACGATCATCATCGTGCCGCCGTAACTCAAGAAAGGCAGGGCCAAGCCTTTCGTCGGCAAGAGCCCCATCACGACGGCGATATTAAACACGATCTGGAAACCGAACAGCACCGCCACGCCTAACGCCAGGTACGACGAAAAAGAGTCCGGGGCCTTCCACGCGATGGTAAATGCGCGGAATAACCACACGGCGAAGAGCGAAATGACGAAGAGAACACCCAAGAGACCCAGTTCTTCGCCCACGACGGAAAAAATGAAATCCGTATGCGCTTCCGGCAGATAAAAAAGTTTTTGTTTTCCCTCGCCCAATCCCTGTCCGAACAACCCGCCTGCGTGGAAAGCCAGATAGGATTGGATGATCTGAAACCCCGCGCCCTGCTTATGGCTCCAGGGATCCAAGAACGCCATGATGCGCTGCTTGCGGTAGGAGACGTTGAAGATCAAAAAGTAAAACGCGGGGAGTGCGAGTAAGACTTCCGAGACCAGATACGTCAGCTTCGCCCCGCCCAAGAACATCAGGAAAAGAACCGTGGCCCCGAGCACGACCGCGTTTCCGAGATCGTCGCCCGCGAGGATTAAAAGAATCAGAATCCCCGAAAGCACCATGGGCGGCACGAAACCGACTAGAAAGATCTGGATCTTTTCTTTTTTCTTCGTGAGCACGTAGGCCATGAAGACGATGATGGCGAGTTTGGCGAATTCGGAAGGCTGAAATGAAAAAGGCCCGAGCTTGAGCCACCGCTGCGCGCCGCCGGCCTTGGTGCCGATGCCAGGGATCAATACGATGATGAGCATCACCAAAGCCGCTGCAAAAAGCGGATAAGCGAGTTTGCGGTAGTATTCGAGGGGGACGACCTTCGCGACCACCATGCCGATCAAGCCTAAGAAAACGGCCAGCAATTCTTTTTTCAGGAAAAACGTCGAGTCTTGGAACCGTTCGCGCGCAAGCACTCCGGAGGCCGAATAAATCATCGTGAGGCCCAGGGCCACGAGCAGCAACGTCACCAACAAAAGCGTGTAGTCGATGTGCTTCTTCACAGTTTTCTCACCAGTTCCTGGAAATAATCCCCACGATGCTTGTAGTCGCGGAATTGATCGAAACTCGAACAGGCCGGCGACAGCAAGACCACATCCCCCGCAGTCGCCTGCGCGAACGCGGCGGGTACGGCGTCTTTCAAGCCTTCGATGACTGCGACGTCGACCGCGTCTTTCAAAACTTGGGCCAGGCGTGCACGCGATTCGCCGATGCAGATGGCGAGTTTGACTTTTTGCTGCGCCATTTGCTTCAGCGGTTCGTAACTGCCGCCCTTTTCGCGGCCTCCCAAGATCAGGACGACGCGGCGGTCTGGAAAACCCGCGAGCGACTTCACGGCTGCGTCGACGTTGGTGCCTTTCGAATCGTCGTAAAAACGGATACCGCCGCGGTCACGCACGAACTGCGTGCGGTGCGGCAGACCTTCGAAGGTCTCGATGACTTTTTGGATCGCTTGGGGTTTGGCCTCGGCCGTCCGCGCCGCGGCGACGGCGGCCATGAGGTTTTCGCGGTTATGAACGCCGATCAATTTCGTCTTCGCGAGCGGATAGGATTCCTTGCCGAAAAAAATCATCCCGGATTCGAGGTAAAGTCGGTCGGCGGGAAACGGAATGCGGCGCGCCTTCGACTTCGCGACGTTTTTGCGCAGAAGCGAATCATTGCCCTGCAGGATGTCGCGGTAAATCACCGTACCTGACCGCGACTGTTCGGAGAAGATCCGGAACTTCGCGCGCGCGTAATCCTCGAAAGACTCGTACCGGTCCAGGTGGTCGGGAGTGACGTTGAGCAGCACCGAAATCTCCGGCTGGAACGGCGATATCACGGTCTCCAGCTGGTAACTCGAAACCTCGGCTACGACCCAATCGGGCCGTTTTTTCTTGGGCGAGGACTCAATTTCGGAGACCGCTTCGATCAGGGGTTTGCCGATGTTACCCGCGAGGACGGATTTCTGCCCGGAGGCCTGAAGCATGCGGTGGATGAGCGTCACCGTCGTGGACTTTCCATTCGTTCCGGTGACTGCAATCATGGGGATCTTCAAATCTTTCAAACATTCGGCGGCCAATCCAAATTCGCCGACGACGCGGGTCTTCCGAGATTTGCGCAGGGCTTTTTTGATCGCGGGAAGCGACGCCGAGACGCCGGGCGAGAGCACGATCAGATCGCGGCCCTCGAAAACTTCTTCGGGATGTCCGCCCCAATGCATCGGGATTTTCCGGAATTCCGCCAAGACCGCATCGTCCGGGGCGGGACCGGCGTCGTTGATCTCGACCTTGGCGCCGGCTTCCATCAAATAGCGCGCGGCCGCGCGGCCAGAGAGGCCGAAACCGACGATTAAGATTTTTTTACCCTTAACATTCATCTTTTTACCGCAATTTCAAAGTCGACAGCGCCGCCAAAGCGAGCACGAAAGAGATGATCCAAAACCGCACGATCACCTTGGGTTCGTCCCATCCCTTCAATTCGAAATGATGATGGATCGGCGCCATCAGGAAAATTCGTTTCCCGGTGAGTTTGAACGATAACACCTGCGTCATGACTGAGAGCGTCTCGAGCACGAAGATGCCGCCGATGACCGAGAGCAGGATTTCGTTCTTCGTGACCAAGGCCAAAAATCCCAGCGCCGCGCCCAAGGACAGCGACCCCGTGTCCCCCATGAAAATTTCCGCCGGATAGGTATTGAACCACAAAAATCCCATCAAGGCGCCGACGATGGCGCCGCAGAAAATCGCCAACTCGCCACTGCCGGGAATCGACGGGATCTGGAGGTACGTAGCAATCTTCGCGTTGCCCGCCGCATAGGCCAAAATCGCAAACGTCAGGAACGACGTGATGGACGGACCGGTGGCCAGCCCGTCGAGCCCGTCGGTCAGATTGACCGCGTTGGAGGCGCCGACGATTAAGAAAATCGCAAACGGCACATAGAACCATCCCAAATCGGGACGGAAGGTCTTGAAGAAGGGAAACGCGAGCCGCGTGTCGGGATTGAACTGGGAGACGATGGTCCAAGCGGCCACCCCGGCGAAGACACATTGGAGCAGGAATTTATAGCGCCCCGGAAGACCGCGCGATCCGTAGCGCAATTTCCGGAAGTCGTCGTAGAAGCCGATGCCCGCGAACGCGAAGAAAAGCCACATCACGAGCCAGACGGAGAGGTTCGCAAAATCCATCCAAAGCAGGACCGAAGTCAGACAACAAAAAAGGATCAAGACGCCGCCCATCGTGGGTGTCCCGGCCTTCGCTTGATGCGACTGCGGGCCGTCTTTGCGGATCGCCTGCGTGATCTGGAGTTTTTGAAGAAAGATGATCCAGCGCCGTCCCAGCAAGAAATACAGGGCCAATGCGGTCACGAGGGCTCCGAAAGTCCGGAACGTAATGTATTTGAAGACGTTGAAAAGGATCACTTCATCCGCCAGCGGATAGAGGAAATAATAAAGCATTTAGGCGCCTCCTCCCTTCAGACCCTGGACGACTTTTTCCATCTTCATGCCGCGGGACCCTTTCACGAGCATGAGATCGCCCGCTTGCAGCGAAGATTTAAGACGCGGCAAGGTTTCTTCGACCGTCGGAAACGCCCAGGCGTTTTTTAATTTTTCGGCGCGCGCACCGGCGACCATGGCGGATGCGTGCGGGCCCACGGCGAAAAGCGCATGAACCCCGCTCTTGGCGGCCGCGCGTCCGACTTCGCGATGCAGACCGGAGGATTTTGGGCCCAATTCCAACATTTCGCCCAAGACCGCGATGCGGCGGCGGCTCTGCGCCGAGGTTTTCAAGAAGGAGAGCGACGCCAACGTCGAATCGGGATTTGCATTGTAACAATCGTTGATGACGTCCACCCCGCCACCGGCGACTTTCAAAATTTCCTTTTCCATCCTCTTACCGCTTAAACGGAAACTCCGGAGCGCGGTGCGTGATTTCGCCACAGGCACTTTGAAAAAATCGGCGATGGCCAGGGCCGCCAATGCGTTCGAGACGTTGTGATCGCCCAGAACCGGCATCGTGAAAGACGCTTTACGGCCGGCGAGGGAAGCCCGGAACGACAGACCGTCCAGGCCTTCGACCGAATGACCCAGAGCGCGGTAATCGCCGGCGGGCCCGAACGAAGCGACTTTCAATTTGCGACGTTTTGCGGTTTTTTGGAAACGCGCGTAGTAAGCGCTCGCGCGCGGCAAGACGCTTAGGCCTCCCGGAACGATGTGACCCAGAAGTTCCCCTTTGGCTTTGGCGATGTTGTCCAAGGTTTTCAAACCTTCCAGATGCGCGCGCGCGATGTTTGTGATGACGCCCGCCTGCGGTCCCGTGATCTCGGCTAACCGGTCGATCTCCCCCAAGCGGTTCATACCCATTTCGATCACACCGATCTCGTCGCGCGCAGTCAATCTCAGCAAAGTCAGCGGCAGGCCGATCAGGTTGTTTAAGTTTCCTTGGGTTTTGAGCACGCGGTATTTGGATGCCAAAATGTGCGCGATCAAATCTTTCGTCGTTGTCTTTCCGTTCGACCCCGTGACCGCGACCATCGGGGTTTCCGGGAACCGGCGCCTCCAGAAAAAAGCCAGGTCGCCTAACGCGCGCAACGTGTCTTTCACGCGGATCACGCCGAAGCCTTCGGGGACGCGGACGTCTTTTTGCACGATCGCCGCCACGGCACCTTTGCGAGCGACGTCCGCGATGTGATCGTGGCCGTCATGCGTTTCTCCCACCAAGGCCACGAAGAGATTGCCTTTCGCGATCGTGCGAGAGTCGGTCGAGACGCCACGCGCGCGCAGGCTCTCTTTTTTGCAACTCAGACGGCCACCGACCGCTTCGGCGATTTCATTCAACATAAGATTCATGACACGAACCGTTTCAACAGCTCCCGGTCGCTGAACGGGAATTTTTTCGTTCCGATAATTTGATAATCCTCGTGACCTTTGCCCGCGACGAGCAAAAAGTCTCCGGGCTTGGCCAAAGAAACCGCTTTTTCAAGGGCCGCTTCGCGAGCGACGATGCGATACAAATTTTCCGTGGGGAATCCAGAAAGTCCCGTGAAGATGCCGTCGATGATTTTTTCGGGGTCTTCGGTGCGCGGGTTATCCGAAGTCACGATCACGACGTCGCTGAAACCCGCGGCTTCGCGCGCCATCAAAGGCCGCTTCGACGTATCACGGTCGCCCCCGCAGCCGAAGATCGTGATGAGGCGCGAACCTTTCGCGCGTGCGAAGGCTTTGAGCGTCCCCGCGACGCGCTTGAGCCCGTCAGGCGTGTGCGCGTAATCAACGAAGACGTTCAATCCGCGTTTGTTTTCGATTCGCTCCAGACGGCCGGGCACGTTTCGGAACGTCTGAATACCTTGCGCCACGTCGACCAAGGACGCGCCCAACCCCAGTGCCATTCCCGCTGCGACCAATATGTTTTCTAAATTGTGGAGGCCGATCAAAGGCGAACGTATCGATACGCGCTCGCCGGCGTATGCGAGATCGGCCGAGAGGCCGTTTTCGTCGCAGACGACATTCGAAGCCGTGAGGTCACCACCCGCTCCGACGCCCATCCGGCGATACGGTGCGGCCGCCGCCAGCATTTCCCCGCCGCGCGCATCGCAAAGATTCGCCACGGCTGTTTTGTTTTTTTTGGCGCTCGCGGATAAGAGTTCGGAGAATAATTTTTTCTTGGTTTCGAAATAAGACTTAAGGTCTCCGTGGAAATCCAAATGATCCTGCGTCAGGTTCGTGAATCCCACGACGTCGAAGTGAACTCCGCGCGCCCTCTGCATCGCGATCGCGTGCGACGAGACTTCCATGACGACGTCGGTGACGCCGGAGGCGAGCATCTGCGCGAAAAGTTCCTGCAGGTCGACGGATTCGGGCGTCGTGTGAGAAGCCGGTATCTCGCGGCCCCCGAAACGGTAACCGATCGTGCCCAGCACCGCGGGAGTCCGGCCCGCGGCCTTTAAAATCGCCTCGAGTAGATAGGTCACGCTGGTTTTGCCGTTGGTGCCGGTCACGCCCGCGACCCGCATTTTCAGCGATGGTTCGCCGTAGTATCGCGCCGCCAGATCGGACAGAGCCTTCCGGGAATCGCGGACCTTCCAAAGCGGCATCGCGTACGTCCCGTCGACGTCACGCGAAATAACGGCCGCGCGCGCACCTGCAGCCTCGGCGTTCCGCAAGAAATCATGGCCGTCATTCTTCTCTCCCGGAATCGCTACGAAGAGCCATCCGTCGCGCACGCGACGCGAGTCGGGGGTCAGGCCTAAAATTTCGGTATCCGTAAACGTCATGTTTTTAGTCGCCGTCTCCAAATCCTTCATCAACACGGAAAGTTTCATGTTCAAACCGTCTCTCACTCCACCCCGAAATAAACGCGGCACGCCTGCTCACCGGAACTTCCCGGTGACGGCGTCTGCGATCGCGCCACTCCCGACCCCACCAGCTCGCAACGCAAACTTCTGCGGTCCAAGATCGCCAAGACGCTGCGCTTCGAGAGACCGCGGAAATCGGGAATCGTTTCTTTTCCCCCACGGTTTTCCTGGGACGAAAACATTGCGGGCGCTATGAGAGAGGCTTGCGTGGTGCCGCGCAGGGAATTTTGCGCTACGTTCTTCAAAGCCACGTTCGCGGTCTTCAAGGCGGTGGAAATCGCTCCGGGTTTTTGTTCGGCCGTTTTCATGATGGGTTCGGCTTTGGGCATGGGGGCATTCGAAGGCACTCCCAGATCGGTCAAAGCCGCCCAGGCGATCTCGCGGAAGATCGGCGTTGCGACCAAGCCGCCGTAGATGTCGCCCTTGGGCTCGTCGACGGTGACCAAGACCACCAACCGCGGTTCTTCGGCGGGCACGATACCCACGAACGACGCGACGAATTTATCGTGTGAATACTTTCCGCCGACGACTTTCTGCGCCGTTCCCGTCTTGCCCGCGACAGAATATCCGGGCAACGCCGCGCGCACCGCGGTGCCACCCTCGCGTGTGACTTCCTTCATGATGTCGATCATGAGCCGCGCGGTCTGCGGCTTCAGCACGCGCCCCACTTCCGAAGGCCCATTTTTCTGGAGCACGCGTCCTTCGTGGTCGGTAATGCTCGCGACCATGTAAGGTTTCATGCGCAAGCCTCCGTTCGCGATCGTGGCATAGCTCGAGGCCATTTGCAGGGGCGTGGTCAGTATACCTTGACCGAAGGAAATGTTCGCGAAATCGATCTCCTGCCAAGATTTCGAGGGGCGTAAGAAACCCGAGATCTCGCCCGGATAGTCGATTCCCATTTTTTTACCGAATCCGAATTTGGCAACGATATCGGCGAATTTCTCCTTACCGAGTTTCTTACCAACTTTATAAATACCGATGTTGGAAGAGACCTTGATGATGTCACGTACCGACATCATGCCGTATTTTTCGTGGTCGTGGATCGTGTGATCGCCGATCTTCAGGTCGCCGCCTTCGCAGAAAAATTGGTCGTTGGGTGAAACGACCCCGTTTTCGATCGCAGCGGCCGCCATGATGGTCTTGAACGTCGATCCCGGCTCGAATGAGTCGGTCACAGCGATGTTCCTCCAGCGGGACATTTCATAGTCGCTGTAGGAATTAGGATTGAAGCTCGGGTAGGACGCCATCGCGAGCACGGCGCCGCTCTTGGGCTCGATCACGATCGCGGTGCAGGATTTAGCGTGGTTTTTCTGGCAGGCCGACGACAGTTCTTTTTCCGCGGAGTATTGAATGTTTTTGTGGATGGTCAGATGAAGATCGTTCGCCTCGCGGACGTCCTTGCCTTGCTCCATCGTTTCCACGGTCTCGAACATCTTACCGCGCGCGTCGCGGTACGCCGTCCCGCTTTCCGCGGAGCCTTGGAGAATGCGATCGTAGAAAAGTTCGAGACCGCTCAGACCTTCGCTGTCACGGCCGACCGCACCCAGGATCTGGCTGGCGAACTCGCGGTTCGGGTAAAAACGCTTCGACCCTTTGACGATTTCGACGGCGTCACGGGCGCCCAAAGACGTCGATTCGATCAGAGTGCTAATGTCCTCTTTTTCGCGGGGTGTGATGTAACGCTTCAGCCAAACGTATTTTTTCGCGGGATCGAGCTTTGCGCTGAAATCTTTTTCCGACATTCCCAAGAGCGCGCGCAACTTCGCGGCGGCCTCCGGCTTTTCGTTCAAACGACCCGGACGCACGGCGACCGAATACGCAGGCACGCTGACGGCAAGTTCCTGTTCGGACGCGTCGTAAATGTTGCCACGCGGCGGGGATTCCTCGATCTTCGTCTTGTATTGGCTCTTGGCGATTTTTTGGATCTGCGTACCTTGGTTCGTATGGAGGTAAACGGCGCGCGCGACCAGCGTTACGAAGCCCAAGGAAAAGAAACAGAAAACGACCGCGATTCTCTGCCGTTTGGCGCGAACCGCCTGGAAATCGCTGTCTTTCGCGTAGGCTTTTTTCCGTTGTTTCATGGACGCTTGTGATTTTCGGTCAGCGTTAATTCCGTTTTAGGGCTTTGCCGCAAGTATACGATTTGATTTTCCGTGGGACGTTTCAGTCCCATGGAGGCTGCTAAAGCTTCCAATCTCTGGGGAGAACGCAACGTCGCCGCCTCGACCATGAGCGAACGGTTGGTCTCTTTTAGTTTTTCTTTTTCGACCTCGAGCGTGCGCAGGCGGTAACCGGTCTCGACGACTTGAACGCGCGTCCAGACGTACCCCAAGCAAAACGCGAACAGCAGACCGACGTAGAGAGCGGATTTTTTTACCAAGCCCCGCATCTTGAGGCTTCGCGTAGTAGCCATGCCGCGACGGCGGATTTTGGTGCGATGATTATAAACGGCGCTGGCATCGGTACGTCGCATGTTCGAACTCCCTTATTCACCGGCCCTTTGGGCGACCCGCAGTTTCGCCGAACGCGACCGGGGGTTAGAGGCCATCTCCTCTTCGGCGGGCACGAGAGGCTTCTTCGTGACCCGCAGAAGACGTCCCATTTTTTCGCCTTCCAAAAAAGCCCGCTTGACCCGCCGGTCTTCCAACGAATGATACGAAATCACCGCGACCCGCCCGGCCGGGGCCAAATGCTCTGCGACGCCTTCCAAAAAACGGTCCAGGTGTCCCAACTCGTCGTTGACCCGGATCCGCAACGCCTGAAACGTGCGCGTGGCCGGATGGATCCTCTTAGGCCAAGCCCCTCGCGGAATCGCGGCCTCAATCAACTTCGCCAAGTCCCGCGTGGTCGCGATCGCCGTGCGCCGCCGCTCTTCCACCAGACGCCGCGCGATCCGCCGCGCAAAAGGCTCTTCTCCGTATTCCTTCAAAATCTCTTCAAGCTCTCCCGCGTCCGCCGTTTCCACCACGTCTGCGGCCGTTTCTCCGGCAGTCGTATCCATGCGCATGTCCAGCGGCGCGTCCTCCGAAAAACTGAATCCCCTCTCGGCGCGGTCAAACTGAAGGGACGAAACACCTAAATCCAGCAACACTCCCCGGAACTTCTTCCCCTCCGCGGCTTTTTCTATCGCCTTCCAGCCGTCGTAGACGCCCTTCATCAAGTGAATCCGTGGACAATCCTGAAACCGCCGGCGCGTGAATTCCAAAATCTCTTCGTCCCGGTCGACGCCTAAAATCTCCGCTGTCGACTTCGCCGTGGCGCCTCCCAGGGCCTCCCACACCGCCGCCGTATGCCCGCCAGCGCCTACCGTGCCATCGAGGTAAGTCCCGTTTTTTTCAGGACCTACTAAATGCTCTACGACTTCTCTCACCATCACGGGACGGTGCGGCGATTCGGGAAAAACCTCGGTCACTGAAGGCTCGCGCCCTCGACGAGCAGGTCTTGAAAACTGAGTACCGCTTCCCCGACCGAATCATACGTCTCGAAATAACCTTCGACGCCCGCGACCTTCAGGATTTGCTGCGCTTGGGGATGAATGTTTGCGAGCTTCAAGCCGCCGACGGGTTCCTGGGACGTTTCGGACGCGATGACCGAAAGCTCTAAGAGCTCGGTGACCAGGCGGTAATGGATGTGATGGACTTGGCCCAAATCCAGGACGACGCGATTGAAGTCGGAGGTCAGCGTGTCGCGGATCTTATCGAGGAGTATGCCGCCGTCGGCGCAGTCAAGCTCTCCCATGGGTTGGAAGACGGAGACGTTGGCGATGATATTCGGCGTGTTCATAGACGGTCCCTCGGACGGTTGAATTTTTCAAAACTAGATTCCCAGATCGGCGAGCTTTTCCCCCATCGAAGCCAGGTCCTGCTCGGCTTCGTCGAAGATCTTGACCCAACGCTCGCGCGACCAGATTTCAAAACGATTCGTCATGCCGACGATCACGACGTCCTGCTGAAGATCGGCGTATTTGCGTAAAGTAGAAGGAACAATGATGCGACCGTTCGGATCGACAGGACATTCGGAAGCCGCGGAAATGAAGAACCTTTGGAGGGCCTTAACCTCCGGCTTGAATTGCGGAAGCGCCGCGACTTTATCCTCGACAGCCTTCCATTCTTTCATGGGATAGGCCCAAAGCCCTTGGTCGAAGTTAGTCAAAATCAGGCGCTCGTCGTAATTAGTGACGAGAATCTCTCGGAATTTCGAGGGGATAGAGAGCCGGCCCTTATTGTCGATCGTATGTTCGTAGCGGCCTCGAAACAAGTTATACCCCTTTATGGTAAGGCGTGGGATATTATGGAACTTGTCCCGGCGTGTCAACGAGAATGTCCAAAAAAACTTAGCTAATGCATTGAAATATCAGGGTTTTTTGATTTTGGCGCCAAAGTAACTGCGCCGCGTGAATAGTCTTTTAAAATCATGTAATTAAATGATTTTAGAAGATATTTTTCACAAATACAAATCAACTATTCAATTAATAAAGAGAATTTGGATTATTAATGATTTTGAGGGATTTTCGAGGATTATTGAATGTTTCACTATTTTACGGCCACTGCTCTTTGAGGAACAAATTTATCTCTTTTGAGGACGATCTAACGGTTTTCGACGCGCAATTTCTTGCACGCCATAGCAGACGCCGGGGCTCCCCGGTCTTTGTCCATTTGCTCGGCGAAACATTCACAATATTTGCGATCCGATTCCGAATGCTCCCGCAAACAAGACTGAAGAATCTTGGCGCGGTCCGTGGACGCGGACGCATGTGGCTTCTCTTCCGCGGCCCGGGACGCCGGCGGAGCGACATGATTCACGGGAACCGGCGGCGTTTGCTTCTCATCTTTATCACAGCCCGCGGCGACCAACATCATCACGATCGGGACGATGTTCAGGAATTTTTTGAATTTCATAAATTCTCCCATTTTATAAGTCGTCCGTACCGCTGACGTTGAAAGTCTCGCCGCAAACACTCAAACAGCCCGAAGCGCTCGAGCTGCCTTCACCGGAAGTCGAGTCCACGACGATGACGTTCGCGAGGTCCGACGTCACCGAGCAGACGTTGCCGCTGTTCAGGCTCAGAGTCAGGTCTTCGGCAGAAATGGTGGTGATGTTATAAGTCACCGTAGTGGCTGAGTTGGAAATATCGACTTCGAAACCGATACGCCCGTCCACGCCGACATTCTCGCATCCGTCGCCCGCGCCCGCACCCTGGGTCGGCACCACGAGAGTGTTGCAATCGATGACTCCCCGTAGACTGTCCGCGGTATCGCCGTCTTCCGAACGGACCGTGCAGCTTCCGCTGCCGACCAAGCTTCCACAGCTGAAATCTCCGCCGCTCAACGAAGTCGTATCCGCGTTCGAGGCTAAGCTCGGCACGTCTTCGCTATCACAGGAGGAACTCGAGGTCGCGGTGATCTGGGGTTTGAACGAAGAGGCCACGAGCCCGGACAAAGACAACGCGCCCGAATCGATGGTGATCTGGTTGATGGCTTGGGTCACGACCAAGGTCATGACGTCTGTGCTTTCCTCGGCGTCTTCCGCCGTTGCCGTCTGCGTAACATCGCTGCCGGAGCAGCCTGAAGATCCGCCGAAACTCAAACTCCAAAATAAAAGATTCAGGACTGCTAAACCGCTCAACGATGATATTCTTCGAGTCATATATTCTCCTGTGGAAGGGAAAAATAGGTGCGTTCGAAGAAACGCACAACCTGCTTATGGTCTAGGGGATTGCCTCAATACGCTATCGGGGAATTCCTGAGACGGGATTCAGGAAGCGATGCGGTCTAGATTTAAATACGACTTTAAAACTTCGGGGATGACGACACTGCCGTCTTCTTGTTGGTAGTTTTCGAGGACCGCCGCTAGAGTACGACCGACCGCGAGACCGGAGCCATTCAGGGTGTGCACGAATTCAGGCTTCGATTTTTTGTCCTGCGGACTGCGGCGGAAACGGATGTTCGCGCGACGTGCTTGGAAGTCTTCGAAGTTAGAGCAGGAAGAAATTTCGCGATAAACGCCTTGGGCCGGAAACCAGACTTCGATGTCGTAAGTCTTCGCCGACGAAAATCCCATGTCGCCGGTACACAGGGCAAGCACCCGGTAAGGGAGTTTCAGTCGTTTCAGGATTTCTTCCGCGTCCGACGTCAGCTTCTCGAGCTCTGCGTGCGAATCTTCCGGCTTCGTGAATTTCACCAACTCGACCTGGTGGACTTGGTGCTGGCGGATCAAGCCGCGCGTGTCTTTCCCCGAAGCGCCCGCTTCGCTGCGGAAACACGGGCTGAAGGCGGCGTAGGAGATCGGCAATTCTTCGACCGTCAAGATTTCATCGCGATGCAGGTTCGTGACGGGAACTTCGGCCGTGGGAATTAAATAATGGCCTGTCGTAGTCTTGAAAAGATCTTCCTCGAATTTCGGCAATTGCCCCGTACTCAAAAGACTGCGGTCGTTCACCATGTAAGGCGGCAGGATTTCGGTGTAGCCGCGATCGCGCGTATGGACGTCGAGCATGAAACTGATCAGGGCGCGTTCGAGAGCGGCGCCCGTGCTGCGGTAGACGGTGAAGCGCGCGCCGCTGATCTTGGTCGCGCGTTCGAAATCGAGTATTTTTAAAGCTTCGCCGACTTCCCAATGGTCTTTGTATTTCCGGGAGGCTTGCGAAATCTTGATCTCGTCGCCCCAACGGCGGATTTCGACGTTGTCTTCGGGACCGGCGCCTACAGGCACGGACGCGTGCGGGAGATTCGGGATCCGCAGCAAGATCGCTTCCATCTTCTGCTGGATGTCCGTCATGCTTTCGGCAAGCGCTTTCCCCCGCTCCGACATCGCCTTGGTTTTCAGGAAAAATTCGTCGGCCGGACGCTTTTCTTTTTTGGCGAGCGCGATCTCGTCCGAGATCTGGTTCTGCTGGAAACGCAGGTCGTCGTATTCTTTTTGAAGCGCGCGGCGGCGGACGTTTAAGGCTTCGACTTCCGCGAGCTCGGAGGAAACCTCGCCGCCGGTCCGCGACTGGAGGCCCTGACGCACTTTTTCGGGGTTTTCGGTGATGAGTTTGAGATCGAGCACGGATTAGCGTCCTTGAGAGGCCAATTCTTCTTCGATGATTTCCTGGAACGACGCGAACGGCCTCGCTCCCGAAATCATGCGTCCGTTGATGAAGAAGGCGGGCGTGCCGTTGACGCCAACTTTTTCGCCGTATTCTTGGTTCGCCTGGATCGCCTTCAGGTATTTTCCGGAATCCAAGCACGCGTTAAACTTGTCTTTATTGAGTTTGAGATCGCCGGCGTATTTCCTCAAGTCGTCCAAACCTAAAGCCTTTTGGTTTTCAAAAAACATTTTGTTCATTTCCCAGAACTTGCCTTGCTCTCCCGCGCATCGCGCCGCTTCGTGCGCTTTGGTGGAATTTTTGTGGAACGACAAGGGGAAGTCGCGCAGGACGTAGCGGACCTTGCCTTTGTATTCTTTCAACACTTGGTTCACGACCGGCCGCGCGCGACCGCAGAAGGGGCATTCGTAATCGGTGAACTCGACGATCGTCACAGGAGCGTCTTTAGGGCCAATCGAAGGATTGTCGCCTTCTTCGACCGGAATTTTAGGAGCCTTGATATGGTAGGCGATTTTGGCGTTCTTCTTTAGGCCCGCGACGACGTCGCCATACAGCTTCTGCTGTTTCTCACGCAGAAGATAGACCTTGAGATTCGCCTGGATGTCCTCGAATTTCCGCCCCTGCATCTGCGCCTGATTCTTGTCGTAATAATCTTTGATGTCTTTATCTTCGATCGTGACCTTTTCGAAGACGTTTTTTTTCACGTAGTCTTCTTGGGAAATACCTACCTTTTCGGCGGCGGCAGTCAGCAGGCGGTTTTCGATGATCTGGTCGGCGGCCTCCTTGCGGGCGTCGTAGAGGTCGGCTTCGGCTTGGATGATTTTCGGGCCCGCGGCCTTGCGCAGCTCTTCGTCCATGATGTCGGCACCATTCAAAGTCGCCACGGCAGTCGGCGAGGTAGGCTCGCAAACGGCGGTAGCGGATTCAGAGACGGGCGCTTGAGGCTTCGGACCATCGCAACCCAAGGCAAAAACCCCGAGTCCAACCACGAACGCAGAACACCCTAAATAAGATCTCAGCTTCATACGTCTCTCCTTAAGTGCTCAGATTTCAGAGTCACGACGCTAAAAGAACGGGGAAACAAAGTCAAAGAAGACGGAGATCAATAAAAAACCCCTGCACCGAATGAACGGGGCAGGGGTTTTTTCGAGACGTTCGAAGACTTCTTAGATGTCGAAGTACAAAGCAAACTCGTGCGGCACCGGGCGCAGACGCACCGGATTGAGCTCGTTGTCGGTCTTGTACTCGATCCACTTCTTGATCAAGTCTTCGGTGAAGACGTCGCCCTTGAGCAAGAAAGCATGATCGTTTTCCAAGGCGTTCAAAGACTGATCTAGTCCGCCCGGCATCTGCGGAACGTTTCTCAACTCTTCGGAAGAGAGAGAATAGATGTCTTTTTCCAAGGCGAGACCCGGATCGATGCGGTTCTGGATACCGTCCAAACCGGCCATCAACATACATGCAAAGGCTAAGTAGCCGTTGCAAGACGGATCGGGGAAACGCACTTCGATGCGCTTGGCTTTCGGCGAGCTCACGATCGGAAGACGGATCGCGGCCGAACGGTTACGCGCGGAATACGCGAGATTCACGGGGGCTTCGAAGCCCGGGACCAAGCGACGGTAAGAATTCGTGGTCGGATTCGTGAAGGCCGCGATCGTCTGGGCGTGCTTCAGAATACCGCCGATGTAATGCAGGGCCATTTCGGACATTCCACCATACTTGTCTCCGGCGAAAAGCGGCGTGCCGCCCTTCCAGATCGACTGATGGCAATGCATGCCGGAGCCGTTGTCGCCGAAAAGAGGCTTCGGCATGAACGTGACCGTTTTTCCGTAGCGGCGGGCGACGTTCTTGACGATGTATTTGAACCACATCAGGTTGTCGGCCGTGGCCGTCAGCGTGGAAAACTGAAAGTCAATTTCGCATTGTCCGCCGGTCGCCACTTCATGATGCTGTGCCTCGACGATCATGCCGACTTTTTGCATTTCCAGACACATTTCCGCGCGGATATCGACCAAGGTATCGTTCGGGGCCACGGGATAGTAACCACCCTTGTAGCCGGGCTGATAACCTAAGTTCCGGGATCCATCGGGAAGGATGTCTTTGCCGGAATTCCAACGGCCTTCGATGGAATCCACTTTGTGCCAAGAGGCGTTCACGGTCTGATCGAAAGCCACGGAATCGAAAATGAAGAACTCGGCCTCGGGACCGAAGTTGATCGTGTCTCCGATGCCGGTCGACTTCACGTAATTCTCGGCTTTTCTAGCCACGAAACGGGGATCGCGCGTGTACGGCTGTTTGGTGATCGGATCCACGATGTCGGCGATCAAAGACAAGGTCGGAATCTTGGTGAAAGGATCCATCTTGGCGGTTTTCGGATCCGGGATCATTCCCATGTCGGAAGCGTTGATCGGCTGCCAGCCGCGGATCGAGGATCCGTCGAAGGCGTAGCCACTGGTGAACGTTTCTTCGGATAATTGGGAGATCGGGCAAGTCCAATGCTGCCACGTGCCGGGAAGGTCGGTGAACTTGATGTCCACCATCGCGGTCTTATTTTCTTTGGCGAAAGCCAATACTTCTTTGGGTGTCATGGGTCACTCCTCCTATAAAGTTAATGATGCGTAGCAAGGTTTTTCATAATGACGGTCTTAGACAGCCGTTTTGCCGGTCTCACCGGTGCGGATGCGAATGACTTCTTCGAGGTTCGAAATGAAAATCTTTCCGTCCCCGATCTTACCGGTCTTAGCCGCGTTCACGATTGTCTCGACCGCGATCTTCGCCATGGACTCTTCCACGACGATTTCCAGCTTCACCTTCGGCAGAAAATCCACGATATATTCCGCGCCCCGGTACAGCTCGGTATGACCCTTTTGGCGCCCGAAACCCTTCACTTCAGACACGGTCATCCCTTGGATACCCGCTTTTTGAAGCGCTTCTTTCACTTCGTCCAGCTTAAAAGGTTTAATGATCGCTTCGATTTTTTTCATGGATCGATCTCCTTATGGTTTGTCGAATTAATGGAGCAGGTAGCCCTCTTCTCCATGCTCTGCAAGGTCTAATCCCTGACGTTCGGCTTCTTCGGAAGGACGCAAGCCGATGACGATTTTCACGATGGAACCGATCACCATCGTACCGATAATCGAGAGAGCGAGCGTGAGGCCCATGGCCTTCAACTGCTCGATCCAGAGCGTGTTACCGACGATGTCTTTGAGGTTGGTATTGAGGTTGCCGTTGACGTCGGCAGAGGCGAAAAATCCAGTCAGCAATGCGCCTAAGGTTCCGCCGACGGCATGAACGCCGAAGGTATCCAAAGCGTCGTCGTA
Source organism: Myxococcota bacterium (assembly GCA_052033505.1). Taxonomy (GTDB): domain Bacteria; phylum UBA10199; class UBA10199; order JACPAL01; genus JBPOJN01. The sequence continues at coordinate 33,006 of JBPOJN010000028.1, forward strand.
TCCCAGCCAAGGTTTCAACTTAGACACAGCCAAGAACAGAAGGATGCCGGCCAAAATACCGATGATGACCGCGCTCGAAGTGGAAACGAAACCGCAAGCCGGCGTGATCACGACCAAGCCGCCGACCGCGCCGGAGCAGAAACCTAAAACACTGGGCTTGCCGCGTGTGATCCATTCCATCAGACCCCACACGAAAGCCGCAACCGCAGCGGCGAGTGTCGTTGTAACAAAGGCGTTCGTCGCGACACCGTCGGCGCCGACCGCGCTTCCCGCGTTGAATCCGTACCACCCGACCCAGAGCATGCCCGTACCGACCATGCAGAGCACCATGCTATGAGGCAGCATGGGTTCTTTGCCGAAGCCTAAGCGCTTGCCCAGCATCAAACACAGGACCAAAGCGGACCAACCGGACGACATGTGAACGACCGTGCCGCCGGCGAAGTCGATGGCTTTGATCGAGGCATTCGCGTTCCAGACGCCGTTCATCAGACCGTCGATACCCCAAACCATGTGGGCTAAGGGGAAGTAAATGATGACCATCCACAGGGCCGTGAATAGTAAAATGGCGGAAAACTTCATGCGTTCCGCGATCGCACCGACGATCAGGGCCGGTGTGATGATCGCGAACATCATTTGATAAATGGCGAAAAGATTCTGAGAAACCCAGTAGGAATAATTCGTGTTCGGATTGCCGTCGACGCCCTTGAAGAAGGCGAAGCTCAAATCTCCAAGGTAAGGTTTACCCGAAGAAAAAACCCAGCTGTAACCGAAAGCCCACCACATGATGGTCACCAAACCGGTGATTCCCAAACATTGAGCAAGGACGGACAGGACGTTTTTGGAACGTACCAGGCCGCCGTAAAAAAGCGCCAATCCGGGCAATGTCATGAAAAGGACCAAAGCGGCCGACACCATCATCCAGGCGTTATGGCCCGGACCAGCGCCCGGAACCTTAGAAGACATGGTAGCACCTGCGGTGTCTGCACCGCGGCCAGTATTATTCACGTATGCTTCGAGGTCCATCACGCGTTGCTCCCAACTCGGGTCGACCTTTTCCTGCGCCTGTACCGGCGTAACGGTCGAAAAAAATAAAGAAGCCGCAAGGGCCAGAAAAGCGACGGCTACAAGCCGTAGACATGAAGAACGCATGTAAATCTCCTTTTGATTGCGTCTGCGCAGGTGCAATGAAGGTGCCAAAACAAAAAATAAAATGGGGCTGATTTTTAAAAATATTTTATAAAGTCGAAGCTTATTTTTTAAGCAGTGCTTAAAAATGAAACGGGCCTCACACCATTGTGAGGCCCGTTCTGAGAGAGCCACTCGCTAAAGAAGCCTCTCGCTCGCAGTTACAGTAAAGACCGTTTTTTTAGACGGCCGTTTTCCCGGTCTCGCCGGTGCGGATACGGATCACTTCTTCCAGATTGGAGATAAAAATCTTTCCATCTCCGATCTTACCCGTTTTCGCCGCATTAACGATGGTCTCCACCGCCGTTTTCAGCATGGCCTCATCCACCACGATTTCCAGCTTCACCTTCGGCAGAAAATCTACGATGTACTCGGCACCGCGATACAGTTCGGTATGACCTTTCTGACGACCGAAACCTTTAACTTCGGAGACCGTCATGCCCTGGATCCCGGCTTTCTGAAGAGCTTCCTTCACTTCGTCCAATTTGAAAGGTTTGATGATGGCTTCTATTTTTTTCATATATCCCCCTTAGCCCCGACCCTGCGCCGAGACGACTTGAAAATCCGGATAAGCCCGGTTCCCGTGCTCGCCAAAGTCCAAACCTTCGACTTCTTCTTCGAGACTCACGCGCATGCCAACCGTGTATTTAATGATGGCCCATACGATGAGACTGAGGATGAAGGTGAACGCACCCACCGCGGCCACGCCGGTCAATTGGATGAGGAGTTGCTCCGCTCCACCGCCGTAAAAAAGACCGACCTTCGGCTGGGCGTTACCGCCGGCCAAACCGGGTGCCGCGAAAAGACCGACGCAAAGGGTGCCAAAAACACCATTGACCAAGTGTACGGACGTAGCTCCGACGGGATCGTCGATTTTAACCTTATCGAAGAAGATAACCGCCAAGACGACGAGAACGCCTGCGATCGCGCCGATAATGAAGGCACCCATGGGGGTGACCCACGCGCAAGGTGCTGTAATGGCGACCAAGCCCGCCAAGGTGCCGTTTAAGATCATGCCGATGTCGGGTTTGCCTAAGAGGATCCAAGCCGTGATGGTCGCGGTCAACGTCGCCGTGGCACCGGCCATGTTGGTTGTCACCGCGATATGCCCGATCATCATCGGATCCGCGGCCATGGTGGAACCGGGGTTGAAACCGAACCAACCGAGCCAGAGGATCAAAGCGCCCAAGGTCGCGGTCGACATATTATGGCCGGGAACCGGATAAATCTTTCCATCACGGTATTTGCCGTGGCGTGCTCCCAAGAGCAGAACGCCCGCCAACGCCGCCCAACCGCCCATCGAGTGAACGACCGTCGATCCGGCAAA
>JBPOJN010000032.1:0-18885 GCA_052033505.1 Myxococcota bacterium
GACTTCGGAACGGTTGGTGATAGCCAGGGTTTTCGGTGCGATCAACTATAATCCTTAGCTTCGGCGCTCTTTTCAGGAAGATTTAAGTGTTATAATGCTCCCTCATGGATTTTTTATTGGATTTTGAGCGTTACGGCGGTGGGTCACACCCGGTGCAATACACGGCGCGCTACGAAGGGCATGAGTATTATATCCGTTTTCGAAGCGGTTTTCTGACGATCTCAAAAGATGACCAAGAAGTTTTCGGACAGGATTACGATTCTTGCCATCCCGACTATTCGGATAACGCTTGGAATGACGAAGAGACCAATGTCTTGCTTCATTTGATCAGCGAGGCGGTGCGGAAGAAAGATTTTTCGTCTTTGAGCATACCGGAAAAAGGTAACGAACTAAAAAATCATCCTTTTTATAGAAAAGGGCCTTTTCCAAAAAGTGCTTAGGAGAAAAAGCTATTCCCACTCGATGGTCGCGGGCGGTTTCGAGGAGATGTCGTAGACGACGCGATTGACGCCGCGGACTTCGTTGATGATCCTGCTCGAAATGACCGCCAGCAGTTCGTAGGGCAGGCGTACCCAGTCGGCGGTCATGCCGTCCTGGCTTTCGACCGCGCGGACCGCGATGACGTTTTCGTAAGTACGGTTGTCGCCCATGACGCCGACGGTTTTGACCGGCAGAAGTACGGCGAAAGATTGCCAGATTTTCGTGTAAAGCCGGGCTTTTTTGATCTCGGCCATGACGACGTCGTCGGCGTTCTTTAGAATCTCCAAGCGCTCTTTCGTGATTTCCCCTAAAATTCGCACGGCAAGTCCCGGGCCCGGGAAGGGTTGCCGGTCGATGATCTCATCGGGCACGCCAATTAAGCGGCCGATCGCGCGGACTTCGTCTTTAAACAGTTCGCGGAAGGGTTCGACCAGTTTCAAATTCATTTTTTCGGGCAGGCCGCCGACGTTGTGGTGGCTCTTGATCGTGACCGAAGGACCGCGGAAGGACACGCTTTCGATCACGTCGGGATAAAGAGTCCCTTGGGCCAGAAACTTCGCGTCCGAATGCCGTTTGGCCTCCTCTTCGAAGACGGAGATGAATTCATTGCCGATGATTTTGCGTTTCTTCTCGGGATCGACGACGTCTTTTAGCTTTTCCAAAAACCGCTCGGAGGCGTCGATTTTCTTCAGCTTCACGTTCATGTGCTTCTGGAAAAGCTCAAGCACGCGTTCGCCTTCGTTTTTTCGCAAGAGGCCGTTGTCGATGAAGAGGGCGTCGAGCTGGTCGCCGATGGCTTTATGGAGCAAGGCCGCCATGACGGACGAATCGACGCCGCCGGAGACCGCACAAATCACGCGTCCGCTTCCGACTTGATCGCGGATCTCTTGGATCTTCTGTTCGACGAACGAGGCCATCGACCAATCTCCAGTTAAGCCGCAGACTTTGAAGAGAAAATTTTTAAGCAGGTCGCGACCGCGCGCGGAGTGCACGACTTCCGGATGGAATTGAAGTCCGTAGATCTTGCGCTGAGGATCACCGATGGCGGCTTGTAGGCCGTTTCCGCTCTGTGCATAACTTTCGAAGCCTTCGGGTAGGGTGGTCACGTGATCGCCGTGGCTCATCCAGACCGAGGTTTCATCTTCTTGGAAGCCGTCGAAAAGGGAGTATTTCTTTAGGATGCGGATCTTGGCCGGGCCGTATTCACGGACCCTGCCGGCTTCGACTTGGCCGCCGAGCGCCTGGGAAAGCCACTGCATGCCATAGCAGATGCCCAAAATCGGGACGTTCAAATCTAATATCCGCTTGTCCGCCGTAGGCGGATCTTTTTGATAAACGCTTGAAGGGCCGCCGGAGAGGATGATGGCGGACGGGGCGAAGTCGCGGATTTTCTCCCAGCTTTCATTGCAGGGGTGGATTTCGCAGTAGACGTGCTCCTCGCGGATCCGGCGCGCGATGAGCTGGGTGTATTGGGAGCCGAAATCCAGAATCAAAACTTTATGGTTCAAGGCGTGGTTAGTCATGTCGGTAGTTGGGGGCTTCCTTGGTGATGACGACGTCGTGCACGTGACTTTCTTTCAAGCCTGCGGACGTGATCTGTACGAATTTGGCTTTTTTGCGGAGCTCGTTTAAATTCGCCGCGCCCAAATAACCCATGCCGGAGCAGAGACCGCCGACTAATTGATGGATTTGGTCGGAGAGGGGGCCCCGATGCGGCACCATGCCTTCGATGCCTTCCGGGACGAGCTTCGAGCTTTCTTTGGTCTCATCTTGGAAATAACGGTCGCGTCCGCCGCGTTTCATGGCGCCTAAAGATCCCATGCCGCGATAGGTTTTGAAGGAACGTCCTTGATAGAGGATGGTTTCACCGGGCGCCTCGTCGGTACCGGCGAATAAGCTTCCGATCATGATGCAGCTCGCCCCGGCGGCCAAAGCTTTGGTCATGTCGCCCGAAAACTTGATGCCTCCGTCCGCGATGAGGGGAATGCCGTGTTTGGAGGCGACGGCGGCGCAATTCATGATCGCCGAGAGCTGCGGGACGCCCACGCCGGAAACCATGCGCGTGGTGCAGATCGATCCGGGGCCGACGCCGACTTTAATCCCGTCGACGCCCGCGCGGATTAAGGCCTCGGTGCCTTCGGCCGTCGCGACGTTTCCGGCGATCAAGGCCGTGTTTTTGAATTTCTTCCGGAATTCTCTGACCGTATCGAGGACGCTCTTCGAGTGGCCGTGCGCCGTGTCGATCGCGATCACGTCAACGTCTTCTTTGATCAGAAGTTCCGCGCGCTCAATCGCCGCCGCCCCGACGCCGATGGCCGCGCCGACGCGGAGACGGCCCAAGTCGTCTTTGCAGGAATTCGGATGACGCATGGCCTGCTCGATGTCCTTGATGGTGATGAGCCCTTTCAATCGGCCCTGGGCGTCCACAACCGGCAGCTTTTCGATGCGGTTTTTCTGCAATATCTCTTTGGCTTTCTCTAGCGTCACGCCTTCACGGACCGTGATGACTTTTTGGGTCATGACTTCCGAGATTTTGAGGTTCAGGTTTTTGTGAAAGCGTAGGTCGCGATGCGTGAGGATGCCCACGAGTTTCTTGTCGACCGTGATCGGAACGCCCGAAATATTGTGCGTCTTCATGATGTGGTCGGCCTCGCCCAATTTTTGATGAGGGCTTAACGTGATCGGTTCCAAGATCATACCCGATTGGGCACGTTTGACCTTTTCGACTTCGAGGGCCTGTTCTTCCGGCGTGAAATTCCGGTGCAGGATACCCATGCCACCTGCCCGAGCCATGGCGATCGCCGTCCGGGATTCGGTGACGGAGTCCATGGCCGAAGAGATCAGCGGGATTTTAAGTTCGATCGTTTCGGTGAGCCTGACGCTGGTGTCGACTTGATGCGGGAGCACGGAACTTTCCGCGGGAAGCAATAAAACGTCGTCAAAAGTGTAGGCGATGGGAATGTGAGGGGCTTGCATGTCGAGGAGTTAGCAACGTGATTTTTGTTTGTCAATTTGGATTGAGCGCTTTGCGTCATAAAAAACTGATGGAAAGCGATACGAAGATAGACAGTGCTGCGGGGCGTTGCTATAATGAAAAAGCAATAACATATCGTTTCTTCGCTCTTTCTCATTCCCGTGCCATCTTAAAAGATTTTTTCGATCGTCACCTAAAGGGGAGGAAGTCCTATGGAGAAGACAGACATCATGCACCTGGTTCGCGAGCTTCACGATATCAAGGGATATCAGGAGCTGCATTGGGAGGGAAGCTATGATGATTATGTCTCGCTCGTTCAAAAAAATCCCGCGATCGCACGCACGGCCTTTCAGCGTATCTACGACATGATCCTCTCGCACGGCAGCGAGGAATACACCGAATATAAAAAACGCATCACACGCTACCACTTCTTCAAAGACCCGTTCGAGGACGGCAAGGACGCGGTCTTCGGTCTCGATATTCCACTCATGAAATTGGTCAATATGTTCAAGGCCGCGGCCAAGGGCTACGGCCCCGAAAAGCGCGTGTTGATCCTGCACGGGCCCGTCGGCAGCGCGAAGAGCACGATCGCGCGCCTGCTTAAAAAAGGCATCGAGGCGTATTCAAAAACTTCGGAAGGTGCGCTCTATACCTTCGTCTGGAAAAAGAACGGCCTTGAGAGCCCGCTATTCGGTTCCCAAGAAGAGATTCCTTGCCCGATGCACGAGGAGCCTTTGCGTCTGATCCCGGTTGAGTTCCGCTCGAAAATCCTTCAGACCATGAACGACAAACTTTCCGAGGATCAACGGTTTCATATTTCAGGAGATCTTTGCCCGCCGTGCCGGTTCATTTTCAAAGGCCTCATGAAGCAATACGACGGCGACTGGGGAAAAGTCGTCTCGCACATCCAGGTGAAGCGCCTCGTGCTTTCGGAAAAGGACCGTATCGGCATCGGGACCTTCCAGCCGAAGGACGAAAAGAACCAAGACTCGACGGAGCTCACGGGTGACATCAACTATCGCAAGATCGCCGAATACGGGTCGGATTCCGATCCGCGGGCTTTCAATTTCGACGGCGAATTCAACATCGCGAACCGGGGCATCATCGAGTTCATCGAAATCCTGAAACTCGACGTGGCCTTCCTCTACGATCTCTTGGGCGCTTCGCAGGAACATAAGATTAAACCGAAGAAATTCGCCCAGACCGACATCGACGAAGTGATTTTAGGTCACACGAATGAGGCCGAATACCGCAAGCTCCAGAACAACGAATACATGGAAGCCCTGCGCGACCGCACGATGAAGATCGACATCCCGTACATCACGAAGCTCGAGCAGGAAAAAAACATCTATGAGCGCGATTTCAATTCCCGAAAAATTTTAGGCAAGCATATCGCCCCGCATACGATCGAAATGGCGGCGATGTGGGCGATCTTGACGCGGCTCGAAGACCCGAAGAAGGCGAATTTAAGCCTGCTTCAAAAGCTCAAACTCTATGACGGCAAAACTCTGACCGGTTACACGGAAGACAACGTCAAAGAACTGCGGAAAGAGTCCGTGCACGAAGGCATGGACGGGATTTCCCCCCGCTACATCCAGGATAAGATTTCCAACTCTCTGGTTTCTGAACGCGCCAGCAGCTGCATCAATCCTTTCATGGTCTTAAACGAACTCGACAGCGGTCTCCGTCACCATTCGCTTCTAAAGGGCGACGAGCAGAAGAAGAGGTTCCGTGAATTGCTGACGGTCGTCAAAGAAGAGTACGAAGACATCGTGAAAAACGAAGTCCAGCGGGCTATTTCCGCCGACGAAGAAGCGATCAGCCGCTTAAGCTCCAACTACATCGACAATGTGAAGGCCTATACACAAAAGGAAAAAGTAAAAAATAAATATACCGGCCAATATGAAGAATCGGATGAAAGATTGATGCGCGCGATCGAAGAGAAGATCGACATTCCGGAGAGCCGCAAAGACGACTTCCGTCGCGAGATTATGAATTACATCGGCGCGCTGTCGCTCGAAGGCAAGACGTTCAGCTACAAGACGAACGAACGCCTTCACAAAGCGCTCGAACTGAAGCTCTTCGAAGATCAAAAAGACACGATCAAACTCACGAGCCTGGTCACCAGCGTCATCGACAAGCAGACGCAGGAAAAAATCGACATCGTCAAAAGCCGCCTGATTAAAAACAACAATTACTGCGATATCTGCGCGACCGACGTGCTGAACTTCGTGGCTTCGATATTCGCGAGAGGAGACGTCAAAGGCCACGCCTAAATCCTTATGTTTGTAAAAATTGACAAGGATCACTCTCGTTTCAAGCAAATTGTACGCGGGAAAATTAAGCAAGAATTGAAGAAGTTCGTCACTAAAGGTGAAATGATCGGGAAGCAGGGCAAGGATTTGATCAGCATCCCCTTGCCGCAGATCGACATTCCGCACCTCGTGCACGATCCGCGCCAGGCCGGCGGCGTGGGACAAGGTGAAGGCGAGGTTGGGACACCGGTCGGCCGCGATGGTGACGAAGAGGGACAAGGCGGCCATGGAAAAGCCGGGAGTGACCCTTCGGAACATGCGCTCGAAGTCGACGTCCCGATCGAAGACTTAGCCCAGCTCCTGGGAGAAGACTTAGAGCTCCCGAAAATCAAACCGCGCGGCAACGACCAAATCGAAAGCGAGCGAGGGCGTTATGTCGGCATCTCGAACGCCGGCCCCGAATCCTTAAGACATTTCAAAAGAACCTACCGACAGGCACTGCGGCGCCAGGTTATGGCGGGCGCCTACGATCCGCGCAACCCGCGCATTATTCCCGTCAAGGAAGACCGTCGTTACCGCGTGCGCAAGGTCCAGCCGCGGCCCGAGAGCAAGGCTGTCATCATTCTCATGATGGACGTCTCCGGTTCCATGGGCGCGGAACAAAAGGAAATCGTGCGCATCGAGACGTTTTGGATCGATACGTGGATCCGGGCGCATTATAAATCTCTCGAAACGCGTTACATCGTGCACGATGCGGTCGCGCGCGAAGTCGACCGTGATACGTTCTACCGCACGCGTGAGTCCGGCGGTACGATCATCTCTTCGGCCTACAAACTCTGTCTCGACATGATCAAAAATGATTACGATTCTGGAGAATGGAACGTTTATCCGTTCCATTTCTCGGACGGCGACAATTGGTCGGGGAGCGATACCCAGGAATGTCTGCGGTTATTGGCTGAGGAGCTGCTGCCGGTGGCCAACGTTTTTTGCTACGGCCAGGTCGAGAGTGAGTACGGAAGCGGCCAATTCTTGGGCGATCTCCTGGGGCGTTTCGAAGGCGAAGACCGCGTTCTGACCTCGAAGATCTCCTCGCGTGATGCGATCTACGGATCGATCAAGGATTTTTTGGGAAAGGGACTTTAGATGTCGTTATCGCTCGAATTGATTAAAGCCCGCGACCAAATACGCGAGCATGCGCGCGCGGCGGGATTGGATTTTTTCGAGGTGATTTTCGAAGTTCTGGATTGGAATCAAATGAATTCCGTCGCCGCCTACGGCGGTTTCCCGAACCGTTACCCGCATTGGCGTTTCGGCATGGAGTATGAGCAGATCAGCAAGTCCTACGCCTATGGACTCTCGAAGATCTACGAAATGGTCATCAATAACGACCCGTCTTACGCTTACCTTTTGCACTCAAACGCCATCGTGGACCAGAAAATGGTCATGGCGCACGTCTACGGCCACTCCGACTTTTTCAAGAACAACGTCTATTTTTCCGGCACGAATCGTAAAATGATCGACGAAATGGGCAATCACCGCTCCAAGGTTATGACACTCATGGCGGATCACGGATTGGATACCGTCGAAGGTTTCATCGACGTCTGCCTCTCGATCGAAAACCTGATCGACCGCCGCCGTGTGGGCGTAAGGCCCGAAAAACCGGCGTCCGACCAGAATAATCCGGGCGAGGGGACTGAGGCCGCGATTCACCGTTTTCCCAGCAAGGACTACATGGAACGGTTCGTGAACCCCCCCGAATACCTTCAGTCTCAGCGCGACAAGGCTAAGCAAAAAAAAGAAGAGGCTCATAAATTTCCCGAAAGACCCGAACGCGACGTCTTGAATTTCCTGTGGGAATACGCCCCGCTCGAGCAGTGGGAGAAAGACATTCTTTGGATCGTTCAAGAAGAGGCTTATTATTTCGCGCCGCAGGCCATGACCAAGATCATGAATGAAGGCTGGGCGTCCTATCATCATTCGCAAATCATGACGGGCAAAGTTTTGAATGACGCCGAAATCATTGACTACGCAGACCATCACTCCGGCACGGTTTCCGCGCAGCCGGGGCGCTTAAACCCTTATAAACTCGGCATGGAGCTTTTTCGCTCGATCGAGGAGCGCTGGAACAAAGGCCGCTTCGGTCCGGAGTACGATCGCTGCGATGACCTGAAGGAGAAGATAGCTTGGGATAAAAAAACGGGTCAAGGCCGCCAGAAAATATTCGAAGTCAGGAAACTCTATAATGATCTGACGTTCCTCGACGCCTTTCTGGACGAAGAATTTTGCCATCAACACAAGCTCTTCATGTACGGCTACAATCCCCAGACGCGCGCCTATGAAATCGTAGACCGGGATTTTAAGAAAGTAAAAGCGAAGCTCCTGGAAAAGCTCGTGAACGTAGGGCAGCCTCGCATCGAAGTCGCGGATGGTAATGCCTATAACCGAGGCGAATTGATGCTGCATCACTTGCACGACGGCACCGACTTGAAGAGAGACTGGGCTTGGGAAGTGCTTCAAAACCTTCAGAGGATCTGGAAGCGTCCCGTTCACCTCAAGACAAAGGTGGAAGAGGAAGAAAGGCTCTTTTCCTACGACGGTGCTGAGAGGAAAGAGCAAACGCCGTAAACAGATGCAGGCCTAAACCTAAGACGCCTAAGAAAATTTCACCGATCCAAAACGTGATACCCAGATTAAATAGCAGGATCCCCCAATAGAACACAGGTCCCAGCACGGGTCAGCGCCGCGGCGGTGGGTTTTCGAAAAAACTTTCGAGCAGTGCGTAGAGAGCCAGGATCGTGAGCGCGACGACGAGCCAGCCCGCGAAGTTTGTCAGCGGCACTCCGAAATACTCACCTCCGTTCGGGTAATAAAAAATGCGCCCCAAAAACCAACGATCGCCGCGCACGGCTAAAGGATCCACCACCACGTCCAAGAGCAGCATTAGAAGAGAGGTGACCAGAATCTTCCGTCCGCGCACCCATCTCTCTCCCCCGTCGAAATAATCCGCGTATTCATAGGCCGCATAAGCCAGGAAGGAATACGACAGCGAATCCCACACAGGCACGCCCAAGGCGATCCATTCCCCTTCGAGGTTTTCATACACATAGTGATACATCCCATAGGGGAAGCCGTTCCGGATCGAAGAGACTTCGGAGAGGAAGGCGATGCCGAATCCCAAGATCAAAAAGAGGATCGTCCGGCCGACGCCACGGTTCAAAAAGCCGATCACGAGGAACGCCGCCAAAAAAGCGAAGACGTAAGGCCGGTGCGAAAACGTCGTCATCAGAAGGGACGTATTCATGGTGTCCTTAAAGACTTAGTCGATTCCCAGACGTACGAGTTTGACGAATTCGGAAATCAAACGGGGATCCCATTGCCCCGATTCTTTTTCACGATCCAAGATCATGACGGCTTGCTCATAATGCATACCGCGGCGGTAAGGACGATCCGTCGTCATGGCGTCGAAGGTGTCGGCGATAGAAGCGATGCGTGCGAAGAGGGGGATGGTTTCGCCTTCGAAACAGTCGGGATGACCGCAACCGTCGTAACGTTCGTGGTGATTTTTGATGACCGACAGCGAGGGGACGAGCGACTTCAGGGAAGAGCAGATTTCGAAGCCTTTTAAAGGATGCGTGCGGATGTGTTCCATTTCCTCGGGCGTGAGCGGGCCGGTCTTGTGGAGGACGGCTTCTTTGATGCCGATCTTGCCGATGTCGTGGAGGAGTCCGCCGCGCCAGATCTGTTCCTGTTCGATCTGGGAGAGCCCGACGGCCCTGGCGAGGAGCCGCGAGTAACGTGCCACGCGCTCGGAGTGACCGCGCGTGTATTGATCTTTTGCCTCTAACGCACGGGCGAGCGAGAAAAGGATATTTTCGCTGCTGTCGAGATCGTCGTATAAGGCTTTGAGGCGCAATAACGAACGGATCCGCGTGGCGAGTTCGAGTTTGTTGAAAGGTTTCAGTAGAAAATCATCCGCGCCCATGTCGATGGCCTTGAGCTTGTCGTCCAATTCGCTCAACGCCGTGATGACGATGACGGGAATGAACCTGAGCTCCTTGTCCGCTTTGACGATCTTGCAGACTTCGTAACCGCTCATAACCGGCATCATCAAATCCAAGAGGACGAGGTCGGGTTTCCACGAACGGATTTTTTCCAAGGCATCGTGACCGTTCATGGCTTCTTCGAACGTGTAGGAATTTGCCTGAAGCTGGCGGCGGATTAATTCTATGTTCGTCGCATTGTCGTCGACGATCAAAATGCGAGGATTCCGGCCGAAACGAGAGAGCACGGCGTCGTCGACGAGGCTTTTCGGAGGTTGCATGTGCGAGACATTCTACAGGCCTCTCTGTGAATTGTCACGCCTGAATCTTGAAAGAAAACAAGGCCTTGACTCGTTGCGTCTGGAGAGCGAGATTCCCACGCCATGATTTGGCTCATCAAAAAAATCATCGGCGTGGCTGTGCTCATTGCGATCGTTTTCTTCGTCATGAATTACGAGGTCGGCGGCCGTCCCGTGAAGGAGTTATTTAAAAACTTTTATAGTTCTCCGTTCGCCCAGGAAGCCGTGCGTCAAGGACGCGAGTCGTTTGGCCACTTTTTGGGGAGTTTTCTCGAAAAAGACCCCCATGGGCCTGCTTCTTCGGCAGAACCCATGGAAAAAATCGACGATAAGGATCGCCAAGAGCTCGAAGACGTCCTGAAAAAGAAATAGGTGGTCCGTGTCCGTTTTCTTCCGCATTTTTTTTGCGTCTCTCCTGATCCTCTTCGGATTTTTCTCTCTCAGTTATTTGCAAGGGCGGTTTGACCACGGCGACGAGCGCCGCGCGTTCGAGGCGCTTCAGGCTAAGTTTCCGGATTTGGTCAACGATCGGTGCCGCACGGAAATGGAATCCCGCTGGCACGGCGTCGTGAGGATCCGATGCGCCCAAAAATCGTGGTTGGTCGACGTGGTCGGTGCGCGCATCGTTGCAGAAGAAGTCGAAGAAAAAACAGGCTCATGAGACCCAAGCCTTCGGATTACTTTCAAACGGCCCTGGAGACATTGGGACCTCAAGGATGGTGGCCCGGCGAAACTCCGTTCGAGATCTGCGTCGGCGCGATCCTGACCCAAAACACGAATTGGACGAACGTCGAAAAAGCCCTGGCGAATTTGAAGTCCCGGGATCTTCTCGACCCGCACCGACTGTACGCCTTGGAGCCCGAAGTCTTGGCTTCCCTGATCCGGCCCGCGGGTTATTTCCGTTTGAAGACAAAGCGCTTGAGAAATTTTTTAAAATTTCTCATCGAGTCTTACGACGGGGATTTCGAAAAAATGGGTGCGGAATCTCGGGATGGTTTGCGTGAAAAACTCTTGGGTTTAAGCGGTATTGGACCAGAAACGGCCGATTCGATTCTTTTGTATGCGTTGGGCAAAAATGCATTCGTCGTCGACGCCTATACGAAAAGAATTTTTACACGGCACCGCATACTCGAAGAAGAGGCGGATTATCACGCGATCCAAGACCATTTCTCGAGGCACTTGCCTGACGACCCGCAGACGTACAATGAGTTCCACGCCTTGATCGTAAATATCGGTAAAAACTGGTGCAAGACGCGCGAACCGAATTGCGCGGAATGTCCTTGGAAAGAATATTTAGAGGAAAAAATCTAAGGAGTCGCGGGCGCGGGCTCCGTGGTCGGAGCGGCGGGCGCCGGGACTTGCTTGGATTCGGCTTCCAGTTTGTCCATGGTCGCCTTATCCAGCTTCAGCGCCAATACCGCTTTATTGCCCTTCACGGTCATCGGAAGCGTACTGACGAATTTACCCAGCTCCGGTTTTTGGGCCGACATGAAGCCCCCAAAGAGCATCTTCAAACCATCCACGACGGAGACGATTTTTTTGGCTTCTTCCTCGGAAGGCGTCGTGAGGCCCAAGTCGATTGCAAGGTCTTGTTGGTAGTCGACCGTGAGGTCGAAGGCTTTGACGGAAGAAAGGGCTTCCATGGGGTTCGCCGTGCCGGCCGGGGCGGTGGGCGCCAGTCCGTCCGGAACCTTGCCGACGGCCCAGAGCATTTTATTGCGATCGATCGTGCCGACCAAATCCATCATGGGTTTATTCTGCAGTAAGGATTCGCCTTTTTTCTTGTCCAAATCGAGGGAGCGTTTGACGACGTCTTTGGTGCCGAAAATCGCTTGATTGCCCAGCATCGCCAAGCCGAAAGACGGGTCTTTGGCCGTATAATAAATCTTCGTGTCTTCGTAGGTTTCATTCTCCAAGGTCGTACTGGCCTTTTCGGCTTGTCGTTTCATCTCGTCGATGACAGCGGAGGGTTCGAGGTTTCCGGTGGCGACACCTACGGCGACAGGCTGTTGATTAGAGCCTTGCACTTTAAATCCGATCACGACGTCGATGTCTTTATCCTGAAGCAGATTACGCGTTTCTTTCATTCCCTCGAGCATCTTGGGTCCCAGAGGTGAAGTTTGGACTTTTTTCCAGTTCATGCCCATGACCGCGTTCGTGTCGGAAGGGATCAGCGCGAAACTGTCGCGAGGTCCGGATTTTTGGAAACAGCCTTTGCCACAAGCGGCGAGGGAGAGGCTCATCACCAAGATGAAAATAAGAGAACGTGAAAGTTTAAGTTTCATAAAATTCCTTTTGGGGCTTTGTGAGGGAGGCTGGGTTTGGTGTCAAGCGATTGTGAAGGGGAAGTTCGCCGTTTCTATTCCCGACGGCTCTCGAAACGGGATTTAACGACGATGTAAATTGCGCCGTAAGCCAAAAGGGCGATGACGCTCAAAACTAAGTAGAGGATGATTTTAGGATTGTCCCAAACGAGCTTGATCGCACCGATGGAGAAGATCAGTACGACTAAGCTGACGGCATGGGTACGCCAATTCACAGAGTCATTATAGCTTAGGAGGTCACGATCGACAAGATCGAGGCTTCAGGCCGCAGGTATTTTTTAGCGACCCGGAGTACGTCCTGGCGCGTCACGCGCTCGATGTCGGTTGCGTAGCGTAGGAATTCACGCGCTCCTAGGCCGTAAATCTCCTGATAGGCCATCAAAGACGCGATGGTGCTGTTCTTTTGGAGGTCGAGCTCGTAATTGCCGATGATAAAGCGTTTTGAGCGTTCCAACTCTTCCTCGCTGATCAGGTTTTCACGGATCTTAGCTAATTCCAATTTGATGCCTTCGAGAGCGGTTTCGCGTTTGGCCGGGTCGGTGCCCATGTAGACGTTCACGTATCCGGGCTCAATGCCTTCGTTCGTGCCGCTGGAAACGGAATAAGCCAGACCTTGTTTGTCGCGAAGCTCCAGGAAAAGGCGGCCGCCTTGACCGGCTAAGACATTATTCAAAACCTCCAAAGCATGCCGGTCTTTATGTTGAAGCGTCGTACCTAAAAATCCGTAGACGATGTGGGCTTGGAGTTTTTTACGCCGCGTAAGGATTTCGATGGGGCGGGATGGTTCTTTAACTTTGGACAATTTCACAGCCGGAATCTTGGCCTTTTTTAAACCCGACAATTTCGCTTGGACTCTTTCTTTCAAATCTTCGGCGTCGACATCGCCGCAGACCGCGATGACTAAATTATCCGGCGTCAAATAACGTCGGTGATGCTGTAAGAGATCGGCGCGTTTCAGGCGTTTGAGGCTTTCAGCCGTGCCCATGCCCGGGAGGCCGTAAGGATGATTCGGATAGAGCGCCGCCAGAAATTTCCGGATCGCAACGGTCGAGAGAGAGTCTTCTTCGTTGCGGATCGCGGTCAGGGTCTGGGCTTTTTCTTTGAGGATCTCCTCTTCGGGGAAAGACGGATTCAAGAGGACGTCAAAAAAGAGGTTCAAGCCTTCGACCACGTGCTCCGAAAGGAAAGTACCCGACACGCCTAAAATGTTCCGGCCCATGTAACCATGGATATGTCCGGAAAGTTTTTCCGTTTCTTCGGCGATTTCACGCGCGGAACGATGGTGCGTGCCTTGGGTCAAGAGTGAGGAAACCAAGTGGGAGATGCCGTTGTTCTTTTTGGTTTCGCTGCGAAGCCCGCCTAATGATGCCGACCGGATCGAAATCAAGGGGAGTGCATGATTTTCCCGCACGATTAAACGCACTCCGGAAGGCAGGCGGAACGTCACGATGCCATCGGATTTTTTCGCAGAAAGTTTCGGCGACGATTTCGCAGGCGGCGATGGGCGCACGGCTTGGTCGAGCCAATGACCCAAATCCGAAACCGCCCAGGTTTCGCGCTGAGGATGGCAAAAGGCCAAGGTCAGTTTTTCGGGATCGAGGTAGGTGCGCGCGGCATTTAAAACGTCTTCGGGCGTGGCTTCTGAGAGGCGCCGGTAGTATTCGTCCTCAAAATCCAGGTTTTCCGCGAGTCCTTCATAATATCCAAGCTTGCGCGCCATGGCTTCCACCGTCTGGCGGCCATAGACGCGTGCGCTGCGCAGGTTTTCGCGTGCGCGCGTGAATTCAACGGTGGAAGGGATTTCCTTTTGCAGGTGTTCGACTTCCTGCCAAACGGCGCACAGAGTTTCTTTCAACGCTTTTTCACGCAGAACGCCGCTGATGATCAAAGCCCCCGGATGGCGCGGCGTGTAGGGATAGGATCCGATGCCCGTCACCAGGGATTTTTTAAGTCTCACAGTCTGCTCCAAACGGCTTCCGGCGCCTCCGCCCAAAATGTCCGAAAGCAAGTTCAAAACGGGAATGTCGGGATGGGTGAGAGAGGGGGCCGGGATGCCGAGCTCGAAATAACGCCCTTCGACCGGCATACCACGTGTAATGATACGGCGGCTTTCTTGCTTGGGTTCCGTCGGAAGCGTGAGCCGAGGAGGTTGTCCCGCGGGAATCTTCGAATATAGGGCTTCGATTTTAGGCAATACGTCTGCGATCTTGAAGTCTCCGGCGCCGATGAAAATCAGGTTCGAACCGACGTACCATTTACGGAAAAAGCTCATGAGATGCTCGCGCGAGATGGCGCGGACGGTTTCCCGGCTGCCGGCGATAGGGCGTCCGTAGGTATGCGTCGTGAAAATTTTCGCGAAAAGATCCTGACCGACCATCTGGGAAGGGTTGTCCTCGGCGCGAGAGATTTCCTCGACGACGACTTCTTTTTCGCGCGTGAGTTCTTCTAAGTCGAACGTCGGATCACAGGCCGCGTCCGCCAAGATATCCAATCCCACCTCGAGGCGCCGCGAAGACATGTTGATGTAAAAAACTGTCTCGTCGAAGCTCGTGTACGCGTTCATGTCGCCGCCGGCGGCTTCGACTTCCTTGGCGATTTCGCCGACCGCGCGTCGGCCGGTGCCTTTGAACAACATGTGTTCGATGAGATGACAGATGCCGGCTTCTGCGTCGGTTTCGTCTGCGCTGCCGACGTTGCACCAGAGATTCCAAGAAACGACGGGAGCGGCGTGATTTTCAAGAAGAATAACGCGAAGTCCATTGGAAAGCGTGGTCTTAAAAGGTTTTTGCATGCCAAGCAGAGTAGCAGGTCGCGCGGAAGGGACGAAGATTTATTTTGGGGAAAGAGGCGGAATTCTGGTTTCTTTGGGTTCGATGCGACAGCTGGTATACCAGCCCGGGCTCTCCAAAGGACGACCTCCGCGCGATATCAAGATTTCCAAAGTGCCTTCTTTGAAAAAAGAGTGACCCATAAAATTTCCGTATTGGAATCGTGCAGGCTTGAGGTCTTTTCCGTCCGTCAATGATTCGCGGATGGACGGTGTTTCTAAGGGAGAGGCTTCGAAACATTTTTTAGCGATGTGGTTGACGAGATTCAAAAGAGTCGGGGAAAACACTTGAGCGGGAGTCGGGTTTTTTATCGAGGTGCGGGAAACGATACGGGCGGCTGTTACATAATCGAAACGCCCTGGAATTGAGATGTTTTGGATGAGTGTCACTTCGAAAGGAAGGGGCGTGCCGGTTTTCTCGGACCATTCGATGTCATAGACGCGTGCCATTCCCCAAAGATCGAGCTTCGGCAACTCCTCTCGAAATTTCCAGGATTTCAATGTGTCTTTGGCCCCTAAGCTGTCCGCTAACGAAGTCCAAAACATCTTATCTAAGGAACGTTCCAGTTGATTGTTACGGGCGAGCTTATTCTCTTCGTGAGGATTCGAACTTTTGGGATCTGAAGCCATACATGACGTCGATAGGACCAACGCTGCAAGGAATGAAAAATAGAATCCGATAGGCCGCATAAAATGGCCTATTCGTAATATTCTAAACCTAAGTGCGTGATCTGGTCTTCTCCCATCATGTAACGAAGCGTGTTCTTAAGCTTCATTTCTTGGATGAAGAGATTGTGCTCGGGATAGAGGCCCGGCGCGGTCATGGGGCTCTTGTAATAGAACGACAGCCATTCCTGGATGCCCTTCATGCCAGCGCGTTGGGCCAAATCGGTGAACAGCACCAAGTCCAGTACGAGCGGGGCGGCCAAGATCGAATCACGGCAGAGGAAATCGACCTTGATCTGCATGGGATAGCCCATCCAGCCGACGATATCGATGTTGTCCCAGCCTTCTTTATTGTCGCCGCGCGGCGGGTAATAGTGAATGCGGACTTTGTGGTACATTTTTCCGTACAAGTCCGGATAAAGTTCCGGCTGTAACATGGTTTCGAGCACTGAGAGCTTGGATTCTTCTTTGGTCTTGAACGAATCCGGATCGTCCAGAACTTCGCCGTCGCGATTGCCCAAGATATTCGAAGAGAACCAGCCGGCGATTCCAAGCATGCGGGATTTGAGACCCGGAGCCAGGATCGTTTTCATCAAGGTCTGGCCGGTCTTGAAATCTTTGCCCGAAATCGTGACCTGATTTTCGGCCGCGAGCTGGTGCATGACGGGAAGGTCGACGGTCAGGTTCGGCGCGCCGTTGCAATAAGCGATTTTCGATTTCAACGCCGCGTACGCGTAAATCATGCTGGGCGCGATGTTCGGATCGTTGGCTTCCAGGCCTTTTTCGAAGCTAGCGACGTCTTTGTGGACGTCTTGAGGCTGGAGGAAGACTTCGGTGGAACCGCACCAAATCATGACCAGGCGCGAGAGTTTGTTGTCGGCCTTGAACTTCGCGATCTCGGCGATCAATTGATCAGCAAGATCACGCTTGGTTTTGCCGACTTTTACGTTCGGGCCGTCGAGTTTCTTCACGTAATTGCGGTCGAAGACGGCTTTAAAGGGCTTAATCGCTTCGAGTTCGGATTTCAGGGCGTCTAAATCCTCTTTTTTCAAGACCTGGGCTTTGACCGCCGCTTCGTAGGCGTTATCCGGGAAAAGATCCCAGGCGCCAAAAACGATGTCTTCGAGTTTGGCCAGCGGCACGAAGTCTTTGATGAGGGGATTACGGTTTTCAGTGCGTTTTCCGAGGCGGATGCGGCCCATTTGCGTGAGCGATCCGATGGGTTTCGCGATTTCTTTCTTGAAAGCCTCAACACCCGCGATGAACGTCGTGGAGACGGCGCCCAATCCGACGAGTAAAATTCCCAGTTTTCCTTCTGCGGGTTGAACCTTCGTGCCTTTTTCGATCATAGAATTATGCTCCCTTGGAATTTAAAGTGGTGAGGGCATAGCAAGTCGTGAAGAGGGCTGTAAACAGATTTTGGTAAAAAAAGCCCCGTAACTTTCGGTACAGGGCTTTGAAAAGGACTCAAACTTTTTGAAAAACTCTATATCAAAAGGCTGCAGCCGCCGGCGTTGAAGAATCCGCCGTTGACGGTATTGCCGAATTTTCTAGAGCTACTGCCGTCGTCATTATTATTTCCATCGTCTCCATTATTTCCGGTGTCTCCGCCGCCACCCGTGTCTCCGGTATTGCTCGTATCACCGCCGCTGTTATCCGAAGGAGGTTGAACGGTTTCGCAATTTTCGGAGCATGTTTGGGTCGGTCCGCCGTCGTCGCATGCTTCCACTCCCGTTTGGACGATGCCGTCGCCGCAGCTGGCGTTTTCGCAGGAGTTCAAGCAAGCGTCGGTATTAATACTGTTTGCGTCATCGCATTCTTCAATGCCGGTATAGACCACGCCGTCCCCGCATCTTGCACTGAGGCAAGAGTTCAAGCATCCGTCGGTATTGATGCTGTTTCCATCATCGCACTCTTCAACTCCCGCTTGAACGACGCCGTCGCGGACAACGCCGTCACCGCAGGAGGCTACGACGCAGGAATTCAAACATCCGTCGGTATTCACGGCATTTCCATCATCACAGGCTTCGACGCCGGCGCGCACGATACCGTCACCACATTCGGCGTTCTGGCAGGTAGCGGTACAGGCGTCCGTATTGACGAGATTGCCGTCGTCGCATTCTTCGATGCCGGCTTGAATAATGCCATCGCCGCAGGAAGCGACCGCACAGGCATTGGTACAGGCATCCGTATTGACGCCGTTTCCGTCGTCACAGGCTTCATTCGAAGCTTTGACCCCGTCACCGCAGCTGCTGGAACAAACGGAAGGGGCCGTGCCGACGCAACCAACACCGGTCTCGACCGTACAAGTCGCCGAGCAACCGTCGCCGTTGGTGGTATTGCTGTCATCGCAAGCTTCGTTGGAGGCCTTGGTTCCGTCGCCGCACGTGCTGGAACAGACCGAAGGAGCCGTGCCCACGCAGTTAAATCCGGTCTCGGCTGTACAAGTCGCCGAGCAACCGTCACCGCTGGAAGTATCGCCGTCATCGCAGGCTTCGTCCGAGGCTTTGGTACTGTCACCGCAGGTGCTCGAACAGACGGAAGGATTGCCGGCGCAGTTAAATCCAGTGTCGACCGTACACGTCGCGGAGCAGCCGTCACCGCTAGAGGTATCGCCGTCGTCGCAGGCTTCGTCCGAGGCCTTGGTATTGTCACCGCAGGTGCTGGTACAAACGGAAGGGGCCGTGCCGACGCAACCAAAACCGGTCTCGACCGTACAAGTCGCCGAGCAACCGTCGCCGCTGGAGGTATCACCGTCGTCGCAGGCTTCGGTCGAAGCCTTGGTCCCGTCGCCGCAGGTTGCCGAACACTCGGAAGGGCTACCGACGCAGTTAAATCCAGTTTCGACCGTACAAGTCGCCGAGCAACCGTCACCGCTGGAAGTATCGCCGTCGTCGCAGGCTTTGTCCGAGGCTTTGGTATTGTCACCGCAGGTGCTGGTACAAACGGAAGGGGCCGTGCCGACGCACTCAAAACCGGTCTCGACCGGACAAGTCGCCGAGCAACCAACACAGCTGGAG
>JBPOJN010000012.1:0-9007 GCA_052033505.1 Myxococcota bacterium
TCACTCCGGTATCGCCAAAAACAGACCGGGAGCCTTTGCTATCGAACGCTTGAAGCTTTATCCCGACCGCGTCGCTGCTTGATCAACTCACCTTCGTGTCCGATATGTGTGGAACTAATACAAAATCTATCCAGATCTGCGTCATAACGGGACGTATTTTGATTTTCGTTTTTAAAATTAAATAGTTGTGTAGATAAATTTTCTTTTAAAAATTTATTTTCTCGCTGGAAGAGTTCGGAAAAAGTCTGGAAAACTCGATTTTTGGGCGTGTTTCGGGCGTTTTTTTGGGTAAAACCAGCTTTTGCTGGGGTTTATAAAACCTTTCGGTTCGCAAAAAAGCCGTGCTAGGGTGCGCGGGCTTAAATTTCTTAATTCATATGACGACTCCGGTTCTTGATATTCAGAATCTTCAGACCCATTTTTTCACCTCTTCCGGCGTCGTGCGGGCCGTCGACGGCGTGAGTCTCAAGCTTTTCAAAGGCGAGACTTTGGGGCTTGTGGGCGAGTCGGGTAGCGGAAAGTCCGTGACGGCTTTGTCGGTGCTGCGCCTCATAACGGAGCCGGGCCGTATCGTCGGCGGAAAAATTCTTTTCCGCGCGCAAGAAGACGGGGCCGCGACGGATCTTTTGACGTTGCCGCCGGAGCGTATGCGGACCGTGCGTGGTGGGAAGATCGCGATGATTTTTCAGGAGCCGATGACGTGTTTGAACCCCGTCTTCACGGTGGGTGATCAAATCGAAGAAGCGGTACAATTGCATCAGGCAGGTCTTACGCGCGCCGACCGCAAAGCCTCCGTGATCGAGTCGCTGCGGTTGGTGAAGATCCCGGATCCCGAGCGCGTCGCGCGGGCCTATCCTCATGAGCTGTCGGGCGGTATGCGCCAGCGCATCATGATCGCCATGGCGCTGTCGTGCCGGCCTGAAATTTTGATCGCGGACGAACCGACCACGGCGCTCGACGTGACGGTGCAAGCCCAGGTGTTGGAGCTTTTGAAGGAATTGCGCGAGACATTAGGAATGTCGTTGTTATTAATCACGCACGATTTGGGCATCATCGCGGAGACGGTATCGCGGACGGCTGTGATGTATGCGGGCCGTGTCGTGGAAGAAGCGGCGACCGACGAGCTTTTCGAAAACCCGCGTCATCCGTATACGAAAGCGCTTTTGAAATCCTTGCCGACGCTCGAGAAAAACGCCGCGCGCCTGCGGACGATCCCGGGGACGGTGCCGAGTCTGGCGCGTCTGCCGGTGGGATGCGCGTTTCAAGACCGTTGCGAGCGCGTCGCGAATCTCTGTCGCGACGAGGCTCCGTCTTTGGAAAAGACCGAGACTAAAACCGATACGCGCTCCGTGCGTTGTTTTTTTCCGGAAGGAGCGGTTTTATGACCCAGCCCGCCGCCGACCTTTTAAAAGTCAGAAACTTAAAGAAACGTTTTCCGGTCAAAAAAGGATTTTTCTCGCGCGTCTCGGCCTGGGTGCATGCCGTGTCCGGCGTGTCGCTGGAATTGCGTGCGGGAGAGACGTTGGGGTTAGTCGGCGAATCGGGTTGCGGGAAAACGACGGTCGCGCGTTTGATCGCGCGCTTGATGGATCCGGACGACGGGAATATTTCTTTGAACGGCACGGAGATCGGTCATCTGCGCGGAAAATCCATGAAGCCTCACCGCCGCAAGGTGCAGATGATTTTTCAGGACCCGTATTCGTCGCTGAATCCGCGCATGACGGTGGGTGACATCATCGCGGAGCCTTTGATCATCCACAACGAAGTCCCGCGCGCCGAGCGCCGTGAACGCGTCAAAGCTCTTTTGACCCAAGTCGGTTTGGATCCGGAATACTACGGCCGTTACCCCCACGAGCTTTCCGGCGGCCAGCGTCAGCGCGTCGGCATCGCGCGTGCGATCGCGCTCAAGCCCCAGCTCATCATCGCCGACGAGCCCGTGTCGGCGCTCGACGTGTCCGTCGCGGCGCAGATCGTGAATCTCTTGCAAGACCTTCAGGACAAATACGGCATCGGATACGTCTTCATCTCGCACGACCTGAAGATGGTGAATCACTTAAGTCATCGCATCGCGGTCATGTACTTGGGAAAAATCGTCGAGATCGGACCGCGGGAGAAATTTCAAAAACCCCTGCATCCCTACACGCAGGCCTTGGTCGCGGCCGTGCCGGTGCCGGATACGAAGGCGAAGCGCCACCGGCTGGTCTTGGCCGGAGAGGTGCCGTCGCCGATCAATCCACCAGCCGGATGTTCGTTTCACACGCGTTGTCCGTTCGCCGAAAAAATCTGCAGTGAATCCGAACCTCCGCTCAAAGAATGGCGTCCGGGGCATTTCGCCGCGTGCCATTTGGTGGAGGAGATTGTCGCGTCTCAAGGGGCTAAAAAATGAACAAACGTCTTTTGGGATTTTCAGTTTTAGTGTGTCTGGGGCTCGTCGCCTGCGTACCCTCGAGATCTGCGAGGCCTAAGAAGGGGGCTAAGATCGAAGGCTACGCCGGCCGCATGATCCCGTCGCATTCGCTCTCGATCGACGCGAATTACGATCCGCGCCTCGACACGGTCATCACGGGCTACAAGCTCCTGCCCGTGCTGATCAAAAACATGTCGCTGGGAAACGTTGTCATGGATTGGAAAAAAGACCGTTGGGTGATCGTCAGCGAAAAGGGACACAAGTACGAGGCTCTCAATACGTTGAAGGTGAAAGACCACGTGCTCTGGCGCCAGCTTCCGCCGAAATTGCGCTCGTTGATCGATTATCCCGAAATCATCCCGATCAATTACAGCGTGACGTTTGATTTGATGCTGCCGAAGACGGCCGTCCTCGATTATTTCAGGGAGATCCGTTATTTTAACGCGGCGTCGCGGCAGGAGTTTGTGTTGGAGAAGGAGTATTAATATTAAACGTTGGCGGCTGCCCTTAAAAACGTGCGTAAATCGCCAGCGTTGTAGGGCTTTTCCAAGACTGGCCAGCTCTTTCCTTCTTCATTCAACGCCTGTTGAAGGTCACGTGCGTTTCCCGAGTTGAAGGCGATGCGAAGGTTGGGTCTTTGTTCCAATACTTCTTTTACGAAGTCGAGCCACGTAAGGTACGGTGTGGTGATGTTTCTGGGGTCGATATTATAGTCGGATAAGACCATTGTTATTTCTGGATGTTCCTCCAAAATTTTAGCGGCCGCCTCGGGAGTTTGGGCCGTGTGGACGGTTATGAAGATATCTCCGGCTGCTCTTTTCAAGGCCCGCAAAATTCCGCTTTCATCATCTAAAACCAGGATACTATACGGGATTTTGGCGGCGGAACCTTCTCTGACGGCGCTTAAAGCTTGGGCCGGAGTGGGTGCATGGAGAAATTCTACGTCGTTATTTGCGGCGAGGCCCGAGCTGCATAAGGGTGCTGGAGAAGGGCTAAATGCAGGAGGAACAAGCGCCAATTTAGTAGGGTCAACCGTCATGGTAGCTTTATCGCTTTACAGGATAAAAAGTTTCCAGAATTGTTTCATATTAAGTCATAAATTTAAGGATTTTACGCGAGATGAAGACGTAACTTCCCGAAACCACTTATTTTTCAAGAGGAGGCTTCAGAGAGGATTTTTTTTAAAACAGCCTTTTGGAGAGCGGTGACCGCCGGTCTAAAGGAGTCGATTTTTGAAAAGTATCCGAAATGGCCCAGGCTGGAGGTTTTTAAAGCCGCTTCCAGGTCCTCTACGTTTCCGCTGCGGAAGAAAAAGGTCACGTCCGAGCCTTTAAAATCCGCTGCTAAATCCACACCTGTCGGTGCCTTTGGGTCCGAAGCGTCGAGATTGTAGTCAGAGAGGACGAAGCGGAGTTTATGATTCCGGATGAGATCCGAAGCGCTCACGGCATCGTGAGCCAACAATACATTACGGAATCCGCTCCTTTTAAGAAAAGCCACAGTAGATCTGGCGACGATGGGATCGTCTTCGACCACGAGGATAGGTTCGTCGAGCTCAATGACTCCTAAAGAGGCGTCGTCTTGGTTGATTTTGCTGGCGGATGCGAAGTCTGTGATGCTTTGAGTGACGATCTCAGAGAGCTTTACTCCGGGCTTAAGGGTAGCTTGGCGATAGAGAGTGCTTATTTTTTTGAGTAAAAAGACCCAAGATTCCACCGCAGTGGCGCCCTTAGCTTCGGGGTGCAGATCTGTGTAATAGATGTAAGGAGCGTTTAGGGAGTTGTTGAGTTTGTGAACAAGCTTTTGAACGCAGAAGGTCAGCTTTTCGGCGGAGAACATTTCCATTCCCGAGAGATGACTGTAAATCTGAGCTAACTCAGTTTTTTTCCCCTTCTCGAAAGCAGGCGTTGCCGGTGAGAGGGTGTGAAGCTCTTCCAGGAGTTTGATCATTTCTTGTAAAGCGTCCTGGACGTCTTCCTTAGAAACTATTTCATCATCGTCTTGAGTGGAGACTGTCTTCAGTTCTTCGGGGAGCGGAAGGAAGAGGGTGGTCGCCCGCGAGAGTTCCGCAATGAACCCCTGCAGGTTTTTTCTGAGATCGAGATCCAGGCCGTGAGCTTGAAAAATTCCTTCAAAAAGAGCCTCGTCCGACTGCTGTGGTGTTACGTCGAAATAAAAAAGAAGGCCTTCCTGTAAAGGGTTGCTAACAGGTTCAAAAGAGGGCGGGGGCTCCGAAGCCTGAGTTGTCTTCGGCGGGGTTTCCGGCAAACGAAAAAAATCCCTTCCGTTAACACTGCCGAAATAGACGTCTTTGGGCGGTGTGGCGGCTTCGTTTGTAGGAGTTGCGCGAGCGATCCAGCGACCGGAGTCAGGAGTCGTGAAAAACCGGATGTGGAATTCGCTCGAAAGAGTCGATGTGGGAATGCCTGCGCTCATGCGTGTTCATCGTCGGCGAGGGTGGAAAGTTTCTTAAAAGTTCCAAATTAAATGTTTTAAATCGGTTAATAAATTAGCCAAGTCGGAGAAAAGACGCTTTTCTTAAGCTAACCACCTGAATCCACTCGCGTTTAAAGCAGCTATTCTTTAGAATGTGGATTCTTCATTTTTCGGGGGATGTGTGGCGCAAAAGTTCTATCGGATCTCTTGGGTTGTGGTGCCCTTGTGCCTCGCGGCCTTTCTTTTCTTTTTGGCCCATCGCTGGAATCGTGGGCAGACCCAAGGCGATTTTCAAAACCAGGCCGCAGCCATCCAGCAGGAAATCCAATCGGAATTCGTCAAGCGCATCGCGCGTCCGGACGCGGCGTTTCTCGGCAATAGTGCCGCCGCCCTGGGAGATGCGGTGCGGACGGCCGTGTCCCGGTTCGATCCTCAAGGCATGAACCTCCGCGTGCGCGACGAGCATGGTCGCGCGGTTTTTACCGTGGGCGAAGAATCCGAGGATTATTGGAGCGATGCGGACGCCGTTGTTTCTTTTCCCTTGGAAACCCAGGCTCAGTCTTGGACTTTGGACGCAGTGCCGCGCGGGGATTTCCAGCCTTCCGAACAAGAATCTTTTTTCTTAATCTTCGTTATCGGAGCTGTGTTTTGCATTTCACTGGCGTTGTTGCTGAAAGCTTTGACCGGTCGTTCGGTGCAAATCCAAACAATAATCCAAGGTCATAATGCCGAGCTTGCGCAGGCGAAGGAGCAGCTCAAACGCGAAAGTGAAGAACGCCAGGAGATGCAGGCGCAAAAAGTTGCGATGGAGTTGCAGGTCCAGCAATCCCAGAAAATCGAGGCCATCGGCAAACTGGCGGGCGGTATCGCCCATGACTTTAATAATCTCCTGGGCGGGATCTTAGGTTATGCGGCCCTCCTGCAAAAAGACATGGCGGGCTCGAAGAACGCGCCCAAGGTCGACATGATCATTAAGTCGGCCGAGAGAGGCGCCCAGCTGACGCGGCAGCTTTTAGATTTCGCACGTCAGCGCAAAGGTGCGGGTAAGATGCCGATCAACATCAACCGCGCCGTCATGGAGAATCGTGAATTTTTGACCCACTCCCTCTCTAAAGCGATACGCATCGACATGGACCTGGGATTGGGGCTCTGGCCTGTGGTCGGGAACTACGATCAGATCCTACAGGTACTGTTAAATCTCTCCCTGAACGCCAAAGACGCGATGCCCAACGGCGGGGAGGTTTATTTCTTCACTGAAAACTTGATCGCCAATGAAAGCTACTGCAAACAACGCGCGCCGCTGAAACCTGATTCGTACGTGCACGTCGCGGTATCGGATGAAGGGTCCGGTATTGCTCCGGAAAATTTGAGGAAGATCTTCGATCCGTTTTTCACGACGAAGGAAGCGGGCAAGGGAACGGGATTGGGCCTCTCGATGTCGTACGGCATCATCAAGGATCATCACGGCGTTATCCTCGTCGATTCGGAAGTTGGAAAAGGCACGACGTTCCATATTTACTTGCCCGCGACGCCCACGGAACCGTCGCCGGATCAAGAGAGTGTTCCGCCGGCGTCTGAGCCCGTGGAAACGCCTGTGCCGGCTATTCAGCCAAAAAACGAAGAAGCTCCGAAACCTTCTTTCGTCTCTCCGCTCAGTCTTGTGCCACCCGTTCCCGGAAATGAGCACGGGGTTTTAAGAGGACGGAAAATCTTAGTCGTAGACGACGAAGCTGTCATGGCGAGTTTTTCCCGGGATCTTTTGGATACGGAAGGTGCCAAGGTCAGGACCGCCGCGGGCGGCGACGAAGCGCTTCAGATTTTCCGCGAGCATCGCGATGAAGTCGACGTCGTGGTTTTGGATATCTTAATGCCGGGCATGGACGGCCTGCAGGTGTTCGGAGCGCTTAGAAAAGAAGCCGCGCTGATCCCGGTGGTTTTCGTGAGCGGTTACTGGGAAGACGATCCGAAGCTTCAGGAAATATTAAAGGAAAAAAAGACGGCGTTTCTGCGTAAGCCGTTTCAAGGTCCAGTCTTGGTCGCCAAAATCCTCGATTTTTTCGACGACGAAAAGAAGTAGTTTTTTTAAAGGTGGACTTGGACGTTTAGGCCGCAGACCTTAAGCTTATCTAACACCATGTCCGGAGTGAAAGGTTTCGTCAGGTATTCGTGGGCGCCGTTCGCGAAGGCCTGAGCCATGTCCTCGACGTCCTGCCGTCCCGTCACCAAGATCACGCGCAGATCCCCGAACTGAGGATCTTTGTGGACCGCTTTGACGAAATCCAGTCCGCTCATTTCAGGCATGCGCCAATCCACCAAGGCGACTACGGAGTCCGGGTTTTTTTGCAGAGCGCTCCAGCCTTTTTTGCCGGTATCGGCCACCACGACTTCATAACCCGCTTCTTCCATGATGTCCGTGAGCAGGTGCCGCATGACGTCTTCGTCGTCGATCACGATGGCTTTCACAGGGGGTTCCTTTCCCGGGCGGAGACCGACATGGCGCGTTCGAAGCTCGTCGCTTGTTCGAGCAGGTTTTTGAGCCCGGTCATCTGCGCGGGGCGTAGAATGCTGAAAAGTACGAAGGCCATGAAGGTCACGAGCACGACGAGAAAAAGAAAAAACGCCTTCTCGATGCATTTTCCGAGAAACGACAAAGGCGCGGTCGATGAACGGCGGTGTCCTCGGCCGTGCCTCAGCAACGCATCGAAGCCTTTCGGGGATTTTAAGGGAAACATCAGGATCATAAAAATTATCGTCCTTCGGAAGCGGCGTTGAAGCCGACGGGCGTTTGGGATTGATTCCGGATCCACTCATGGATCCTCTCTTCGGGGATTCTCCACTGAGAACCCACGCGGACCGCCGGGAGGCTGCTGCTTTTGATCATTTTATAGATGGTTTGGGGGGTAAGTCTGAGCAGTTCGGATACCTCGGCGATGGTTAGGAGTTTATCCATGTTTCACCCGCATTCCTGTTCTGTAGTCACTTTTGGACTAACGGAATGTGAGACACAGATAATAAGCTATTTTTTATTAAAAAGATAAAAATATATAGGAATAGAACTTAAAGTATTTAATAACGGTAAGTTGTATAGTGGCAGGAAATTAGACGTTGAAGCGGAAGAAGAGGACGTCACCGTCTTTAACGACGTAGTCTTTGCCTTCGAGGCGCATTTTGCCTGCTTCTTTGACCTTGGCTTCGGAGCCTAAGGCCAGCAGGTCGTTATAATGATAGCATTCCGCCCGGATGAATCCCTTTTCGAAATCGGAGTGAATGACGCCTGCGGCTTGGGGGGCGCGGGTGTTCTGGGGGATCGTCCAGGCGCGGACTTC
The DNA here is from genome assembly GCA_052033505.1 of Myxococcota bacterium. Classification (GTDB taxonomy): domain Bacteria; phylum UBA10199; class UBA10199; order JACPAL01; genus JBPOJN01. The sequence continues at coordinate 8,170 of JBPOJN010000012.1, forward strand.
TTTGGGGCCCGCGGTGAAATAAGTCGCGAGTCCTAGGAGCTTGTAGCCGGTGCGGGCGAGTTGATCCAAACCCGATTCTTTAAGACCTAAATCCTGCAGGAAAGTTTTGCGTTCTTCTAGCGACAGTTCCGAAATTTCAGATTCGATCTTGCCGCTCAAGATCACGACTTCGGCGCCTTCTTTTTTCGCGTGATCGCGGACTTTCTGCACGGCGGGGGGAGGGGAGTTGATTTCCTTTTCCGCGACGTTGGCTACGTAAAGTACGGGTTTCAGGGTCAGGAGAAAAAGTTCTTTGGCTGCTTCTTTTTCCTCGGGGGTTAAGCCTTGCGCCCGCGCGGTCTTGCCTTCGTTCAAACCCTTTTCGATTTTTTGATAGAGGGCCAGGAGTTCTTGAGACTTGGCGTCGCCGGATTTGGCCTTTTTCTCGACTTTCAAAATCGCCTTGGTGACGGCGTCTAGGTCCGCCAACGCGAGTTCCGTGTCGATGACTTCGATGTCGCGGAGTGGCTCGACGTCGCCGTGGACGTGGACGACGTCCGGGTCATCGAAGCATCTCACGACGTGGGCGATCGCATCGACGCTGCGGATGTGGCCTAAGAATTGATTGCCCAACCCCTCGCCTTTTGAGGCGCCCTTGACCAAGCCCGCGATGTCGACGAATTCGACGGAGGTCGGGAGTATTTTTTCCGGTTTGAAAATGGCCGCGATTTGATCGAGGCGCTCATCGGGCAGGGCCACGATGCCGATGTTAGGCTCGATCGTGCAGAACGGATAATTCGCCGCGGCCGCTCCCGCGGCGGTCAACGCATTGAAGATGGTGGACTTGCCGACGTTGGGC
>JBPOJN010000025.1:0-5462 GCA_052033505.1 Myxococcota bacterium
GTTTTTTTCTCTCTTTCGGAATGATCAAATAAAAGAATCGGCAGGATGACGACGGAAAGACCGGCGAAACGCAGGCGTTGCTGGATGCTGTAGGCGGTTTCGTTATGCAAAAATCGATGATACCAGCGCGGCTCTTGGAAGACGAGTTCGCTGCCGAAAATGACGGAGTGGGAAAAATCATGCGAGATACGCACGCAGAGCTGGCTCGCTTCCTGTACCACGTCGGTCCCGACCCGATATTCAGATTTCGCGGGAATCCCCAAACCGCGCGCCATATCGACATAAAACTGCAACGAGCTTTCCGTTCGACGCCGCAGATCCTCGAGCGCATGGTCGTTCTTGAAAAATTCCGAATTGATCACACCGACGGAGACGAAAACGACATTGTGAAACGTATGGGGGAATAAGCGAAATACGGTCAGCAACGTATGTACGCCCGTGCGGCTATGTCCGCCTCCGACCAAAATCACCGCCGTGGGCTTCGTTTCATCCAGTTTCAGGGACATGCCGGAACCCGCAGGCACCAAGGGAATATCGCCGAACGTCTCGCCCATTTCCTGCACCAACTTCGCCACCCCTCGATAATGTCTCCGGATCGCCACACACAGAGCGACCAAGGCGGACGTCACCACCACGGTGATCCATCCCCCTTCGGTGATTTTTTCGAATATCATGATGATCAGGATCGCCGCGCAGAGCAGGAACCCGACACCGTGCAAAAACAGATTACGCACGGATTTCAGAAAAGAGGATTTCCAAAAATTTCCGATCCAAAAACGGCACATGCCTAGCTGGGAGAGAGCGAACGTCACGAAGACGTTGATGGAATACATGACGACCAACACCCGCACGTCGCCGCCCGTGTAGGCCAGAGTCAGCAAGGCGGCCAGCCCCATCAGAATCACGCCCTTTTGAATGGTCAGGCGGTCGGAAAGCGTGGAAAATCGGCGAGGGAGCCAAAGATCGGAAGCCATATTGGCCATCACTCGCGGACCGTCGATGAAACCGGTCTGAGCCGCCACGAGCAGCAGCATAGCCGCCGAAAACATGATGGCCCACACGAGGCCTTTGCCGATGGCGATGCCTCCTAACGTCCACGAGCTGAAAAGAGCGGAGGCCAGCGTCGCGTTTAGGGTTTGGCCTTCGACCGGATGTAGCCGGAGCAACATGTAGCACAGCAATAATCCGCCGGCCATCACGGCCAGAGAGACCGCCATATACAACATGGTCCTTTTGCCCGTCGCGATTTTGGGTTCGCGGAGAATACCCAACCCGTTCGAGACGGCTTCGATACCGGTGTAAGTGCCGCCGCCCATCGAATACGCGCGCAGGAAAATCAGAAAAAGTCCCCAGCCGCCGAGAGAGGACACGCCGCCCTGAAAATGTTCCGTCGTCTCCGCCACCACCGCGCCCGTATCACCCAGATGCGACAGCACGCCGTAAAGGATCATGAATACATGCGTCGCCAAAAAAACCATGAAGATAGGCACGAGAACTTTGACGGACTCCTTCACGCCGCGCAGATTCAGGAAGCCCAAAAGAAAAATAGCGCAGACCGCGACCGGCATTTTGTAAACGTGCATCTCCAGCGGCAATAAACTGAAGACCGCATCCGCGCCGGCCGCGATGGAGACGGTGATCGTCAATACATAGTCGACCAAGAGAGCCGCCCCGGATAGGACGCCGGCCCAATCCCCGACAAGCTTCGTCGCCACCAGGTAGCCGCCACCGCCCTCGGGGAAATGCTCAATAATCTTCGTATATGAATAGGAGATGACGAAAATCGTCACCGCCGTCGCGATGACGAGAAAAGGCGCGAGATACACATATTGACCCAACGCGCGAAAAGCCTCGTCCGGACCGTAAGCCGACGACGACATTCCGTCCGCGCCTAAGCCGATCCAGGCGAGAAACGCCGCGAGCGAAATGTGCTGGGCGATTCCGGGGTCATTGACATTGCGAGCGGGGCCCAAAATGGCGTGTTTACATCGAGACCACAAACTCTCGGGAAGGATCTCGATCTCAGAGGCTTCGGTATTTTCGTCTTCACCTTCGACGGGTTTCTCGCTCACGGTGCGAGGCCAAGTAGCGGACCTGAAAGGTCTTGTCAATTAAACGGGCCGACTCCAGATCAGACGACTAAAGGGTTGTGTTCCGGGGTACGTCCCACTAGCGTTTCGCGGTTATGATTCAGAAAACCGCCGCGAAGCCTCTGAAACGTAAATCGAAAAAATCCGCTCCCGAGCGGGCGAAGCGGCGGCGGGACCAGGAATTGCCACGGAATCAGAACACGGACCTCGCCAGGTTCCGCTTGGCCGCCGTCGTCGAATCTTCCAACGACGCCATCATCGCGAAGGATTTGAACGGCATCATCACCGCTTGGAACAACTCCGCCGAACGGCTTTTTGGTTATTCGGCGGAAGAAATGCTGGGTCAGCCGATCACGCGGCTGATCCCCCCCGAGCGTCACAAAGAAGAATCCCAGATTTTGGGGAAAATCCGCAGCGGTCAACGCGTCGAGCTCTACGAGACGAAACGCCTCTGTAAGAACGGAACGATCTTAGATCTCTCCCTCTCCATCTCACCCATCCGCAACGATCGGGGTGAGATCATCGGCGCCTCGAAAATCGCGCGCGACATCACCGACCGGAAACGCGCGGACGAAGCACTGCAGACATTGAATGAAAAGCTGGAGATGAAAGTCCTCGAACGTACGCAGGAGCTGACCGCCTCGAACGACGAGCTGGAGGCTTTTTGCTATTCGATCGCACACGACTTGCGCGCCCCTTTGCGGAGCATCAACGGCTTCAGCCAGGTTTTGCTGAAAAAATGCGCGGGCAAACTGGACAGCGAGGAAAGAGAATATTTCCATCGCATCCTCTCCTCCAGCGAAAAAATGGCCAAACTCATCGACGGCCTGTTGGACTTGGCCAAGCTCGTGCGCACCGAGCTACATTTCAGGACGGTGAACCTAAGCCTCTTAGCCGAGACTTTCTTCCAAAACCTGAAAAAGACAGAGCCCGGACGCCAGGTCGACGTCATGATCCATCCGGAGTTGAAAGCCGTCGGCGACGAGAGGCTTTTGCAGTCCTTGCTCGCGAACCTGTTTGAGAACGCCTGGAAATTCACGGGCAAGCGCCCGCGGACGAAGATCGAGTTCGGGATCGTCAAAAACAAGCACGAAGACGCGTATTTCGTGCGCGACGACGGCGTCGGTTTCGACATGGCCTACGTCGATAAACTCTTCAAACCTTTCGAGAGGCTCCACGTCGACGAATTTCCGGGCACGGGCATCGGGCTCGCGACCGTCCAACGCATTATCCGGCGGCATGGCGGCCGCGTCTGGGCGGAAGGCATCGTGGATAAAGGTGCCACGTTTTATTTCACGTTGGGAGAAAACAGCCCTGGACACGCCTCATGAGCGACGAAAGTTTCATTTTATTGGTCGAAGACAATCCCGACGAGGCGGAGCTGACAAAGATCGCCTTCCGGGAAGTCAAATTCTCCCACAAGATCGTGCACGTCTCGGACGGGGCTCAGGCCCTGGATTTCCTTTTCGCGACGGGTTCTTATTTCCGCCGGCAAAAGCAAGACACGCCCATGCTGGTGCTGCTCGACATGAAATTGCCAAAGGTCAGCGGGCTGGAAGTCTTGAAATGCTTGAGGGCGGACCCGCTCCTGAAACACTTGGTCGTCGTGCTGCTCACGTCTTCGCGCGAGGAAAAAGACAGGCTGGAAGCGAAACTCATGGGCGCGAACCTGTTCATTCAGAAACCGATCGATTACGACGAATTCATCGCCATCGCGCGGCAGACGAGCGAGTGGTTGACCGCGATCTCAGTTTAAGAGGAAGACTCGCGGTAAAAAGTCCGCATGTAGAAATAGAAACCCAGGTCAATCAACGAGAAGACCATCCAAATCATGACGTTGCCCACGAGCAGGATCAAGTAGTCGTGCTTTTCATAATCATACAGAGCGATCACTGCGACGAAGAGAGAACAGAGCACCCAAGCACCGATATAGATGGATTTGAGGACGCGGAACCACGTCCGGTCCTTCAAATAAACCTTCAACGCGCGGTTTTTTTCCTGGAACGTCAACGGCCTTTCGGACATTTACCCCTTCGCTTTATCCCAGATTTTTTTCGCGGCCTCGGCGGAGGGATTTCCCTCTTCCGTGTGCACCAGCTTTCCGTCCCCGTCATAGACCAAGACGACGGTTTTCTTTTCCGGGACCTTCAGAGATTTGCGGGTCTTGCTATCGTTGTCAATCAACAGAATCGGTTCGCCGCCGGCTTTGTACTCCTTCTTCATTTCCTTCTTGGCTTTTCCCTTGAAAGCACTGGGGCCCATATCTTCCAGGAAAACGAGTTTGGCTTTTGATCCGCCCTTGTCCTTGTTCAGGAATTTTTCCCAGCCTTCTTGCGCGTCTTTATTTTTCAAAATAGGCGCCGTCACGACCAAGACCAAGCCGTTTTTCGACACTTCCTTATCCGAAAACGTTTTTCCCGCAGGATCTTTGAGAGAAAAGCTGGGAAGTTTTTTTGCAAAGGATGACGTGTTTTCTTTTTCTTTAGCAAAAACCTGCGGAGCCGCGAATATCAAGGCCATGAATACGGAGGTCAAGGCCAAGGCTAAAAATCGATTTTTCATAGAATCTCCTGAACTTTAAAAATTTTATTTTCTCGTATTGATTGCAAAACAGTCTATCTGAAAACGGGAAGTCTGAGCCATCGGGAGAAATCGGTTTTTAAACTGGGGGATTCCCTTATGTGGATCTTTGATCGGTCTTTATTGGAAATCGCGCTCCGGACGTCGTTGATTTACGCGGCGGTTTTGATCGGGATGAGGCTCACCGGCAAAAAAGAAGTGGGCCAAATGAGCCTCTTCGACCTGGTGCTCCTGCTCTTGATCGCGAACGCGGTCCAAAATGCGATGACCGGACCGGATACGTCCCTCACGGGCGGCTTGGTCGCGGCCGGGACTTTGCTCATGGTGCATACCGCCCTTTCTTGGATGACGTGGCGTTTTACCAAGGTCCGGCATCTAGTCGAAGGAACACCCACGCTCTTGATACGCGACGGAAAAATTTTACAGGCGAACCTCTCGCTGGAAAAAGTCACAACCGAGGAAATCCACCAAGCTCTGCGCTCGCACGGCGTTTCGGAGGTAGCCGACGTCGCCCTCGCGATGCTGGAAATCGACGGTTCGATCAGCGTTCTGAGAAAAGACGAGATGCCGAAAACGACGCAACCTCACCACCGCATCCGGTTTTTGCGGAAAAAATAATAGAAGAGTCGCCGAAAGCCTCTGTTCGCATCCCATCATTTTATTTTGCGGCCCCGGTGGTCCGCTGTCCGAACAACCTTTGACGACTTCTATAGAAAAAATGGAAATAATTGGGAGAAGAATTTTTAAACGGGAATAAAAAATAAAATTTTCTCCGACTTCAACTTCAATCAA
>JBPOJN010000091.1:0-13996 GCA_052033505.1 Myxococcota bacterium
TGGCGCCGGTCGAGACGATCGCGTCGATCATATTATTCTCGATCAAATCGACGATGACTTGCTTCAGTCCCGCGCTGACGATCGAACCGGCGAGGCAGAGGATCACCGTCCCGTTCTCGTCCCGGACCATTTTCTCGAAAATAGAAGCGCCGCGGTGAAGATTCCGCGCCTGGAACGCCAATCCCTTCATGGCGTCGACGTACTGAGAAAGATCGTGTTTTTTGATGTCGATGTGCTCGATCGGCTGCTGCAGAAGCTCTTTTTTATGGGCCATGGATTCGCAAATCTCCTTTAAAGTAGGCGGGCCATACTATGGTCATTTCGGGGGAACAACATCTTTTAGACCCAAAGGATATTTTTTGTACGATCGCTTGAACTTAGAGACTTATCCACAGCTTAAAAATACTAATTTCAATTATTTTTCAAACACTTGCCTGCGTACCCCCCTAAGCTATGCTCCTTTGAATCCCCCAGCCCGCGTTTAAAACGGCTTGCTGCAGCTCAAGTCCCCCAGTACCTTGAGTTTCTTGCGGGAGAATGACCCACTGCCCCGAGCGGTATTCCATCCACACTTTCGGGAAAAAACTGACTTTACGGGATTCCGGCACGGCCGGACTCAGCAACAGGCAGTCGACGACCCTCCCCTTGGCCGCGAATCCCCTCCCCGTCATGAACACGACGCGATCCCCTTCCTGCGCTTCTTTTCCACCCAGACCATAAACCACGGCGCGATGAAAAATTTCACGGGGAATGAGGGAAATATCCTCTACGCGGACACTCGGCTTGGTCAATGCGATCAGACGGGGTCCACCTCGAAACAGATGTTCTGGAGAAGACTCTAGGAAAAGATCGGCGACGACTCTGCGCCAATCACCTGAGGGAAAAACGGCGGTGGCGGCCTCGGGTTCTAAGGCGTGTTTCCGGGATCGAGTCCGAGGGGCTGAAACGCGTTCACGGGCTTCCGGCGATCCAATCATGCGACGCGGGTCGAGTTTCCAATGTTTCACACCGAAGTCGAGACACGTGGGGGGAAAGACTCCCGGCTTTTCATAATCCGAAGCGGAAAAGTCTTTTGGCAGACTCACGCTCAATTGGATCCCTCCCTCCAAAACATGCTGGCCCATGGGATGGATACCCGCGAATAACCACAAAGAGTCTTGGCGTACGGGATCACAAAATCCCAAAGCACGAAAAGCCGCCTCGACGAAATACTCGCGGGCAACCCGCGGTAAATTGTCCAAATACAAACCCGGAACCGTCAGCAAAACGGCCCCTCCCGCATCGGTACGCGTGAGCTTCAGACTCAAATCCACAGGGTCCTGTAGATTCAACACATCTCTTTTAGCGAAAAACTTTTGAGGCTGATTCCCAGCCTCTCCGTAGCCGCCGTCCGCAAGACGGTAATAGCATCCATGAAACCCGCCCCGCGCCAGTCTCTGGAAAAACTCCCCCACAAGCCCGTCGTCATGGTCCTGCGAAAGCCGCGCCGAAACGTCCGCAGCCGATAAAAGCTCTCCTCTTTTTTGCAGGTCCGACTTAAAGACGTGGATGTTTGTGCCTACGGCGACGGTTCGAACGGCTTCGGAACGAAGCGTCACGGTTGCGAACATCGAAGCTTGCTGGGTTAACGTCAGAGACATGCACCGGATTCGGTGCCTGTCGGAAAGAGTTGCGAAAATTACATGTCTTCACCTTCCTATAAGGTGCTTCTTTTCTCCCTGCCTCCTGAAGACGTCGACGTTTTTACCGGACGGCTTTATGATCTCGGATGCCTGGGATTGGAGGAGCAAGAAGAAGGCGAGTACGTCGTACTGAAAGCTTATTTCAACGAAGGCGTTGAAGAGTCACATTTCCAAGACATGCTTACTTCAAGCCATGCCCATCTTGTCAGATCGACGACGATCGGGTTGGGAGATTGGACTTTTCGTCCGGCGAGTTTTGAGCCTTTCGTCTTAGAAAAGTTCGAAATCCTCCCGCCTCCCGATCTGGTGACTGAAGTCGATGCCGTTTCCGCAACTATTCCAAACTTGGCGAAAATTTTCATACGCCCCGGCCCGGCTTTCGGAACCGGACGCCATACGACCACGCGTCTGGTGGCTCGGGCTTTTTTTGAAAATTACAATGCGACGCACCATCGTAAGTTGCTGGACATGGGAACCGGCAGCGGCATTCTGGCTCTTTTGGCCCGCAAAGCCGGCATGCGCGACATCACGGCGGTCGACATTTCACCGGAGTCGATCCTGAACGCCCAAGAAAATTTCGCATTAAACCATGCTTCCGATATCCGGTTGACCTCGAACTTGGGAAGTATACCGGGCGCCTTTGATATTATTTTGGGCAATCTCCTCACACCTACCCTGCTTCATCTCCGCGACACCCTCCTCGCACGCCTGGCACCCGGCGGGCTTTTGATCGTCTCGGGCATCACGAACGAAGAAGCCGCTACGATCCTCGCGGCTTACGAAGCACTCCATCTCCGTCACACCATTACAGATGACGATTGGACGTGTTTCGTGCTAGAAAATAAGCCTCTCCCGCATTGACATAAAAAAAGGATCATAGCATGAGGCCGACCATGAAATTTTCAAGACTCTGTGCATTGGCGTGTCTGATCGCGTTTTTCGGTGGATGCGCTTCGAGCCCTAAAAAAGGTTCCGTCAAAACCGTCGCCACGACGAAAGCCGCCCCGTCTCTGGAACGGGCCTTAGCCGAGTATCGGACGATCGCCGAAAAAGGCGGCTGGCCGCGGGTTTTCGAGGGACGTAAACTCGTTCTTGGTGACAAGGGAGAAGACGTCGCGACCTTAAGGCACCGTCTCGCGATCACGGGCGATCTCTCCAAAGACAATAAGAACGATACTTACGACGAAGACTTGGTCGAAGGCGTGAAACGCTTCCAGATCCGCCATGGCTTGGAACCCGACGGCGCCGTGGGCAAAGACACGGCGGCGGCCTTAAACGTCCCCGTCGAAACCCGCATCCGCCAGATCGAAGCGAACATCAGCGAGCGGCAGAAGAACCCCATGACGTTCGAGAACGACGCGGTCATCGTGAACGTGCCCGACTTCCGGCTCAAAGTTTTGGAAAACGGCAAAGTCGTCGACGAGATCAAAGTCGTCTTGGGCCAGGCGCGCCAATGGCAGACGCCTCTGCTTTCCAGCAAGATCCAGAACGTCATCGTGAACCCGAAATGGAGCGTCCCCTCAGGTATTTTCGAAAAAGAATTGATCCATCATTTGAGGAAAGATCCGGATTATCTCGAAAAGAACCGTATGAAAGTCCTGCAAGCGGTGGACGGGAAAGTCCAGGCGGTCGACGCCGCCCAAATCGACTGGAGCCAGGTCAACGCGAAGAATCCCGGCATGCAGGTCGTTCAGGCCGAAGGCTCGGGGAATTCTCTGGGGCGCTTGAAATTCCTGTTTCCGAACCCTTACGCCGTCTACCTACACGACACGCCGCAGAAGAGTTTCTTTAAACGCAACATGAGGGCTTTGAGCCACGGCTGCGTGCGCGTCGAACGTCCCGTCGACCTCGCTACGCATCTTTTAAAGAATGAATCCTGGCCGCGCGACCGCATCGAACGCGCGGTCGGCACGGGAAAAAACCAAAGCGTTTCCCTCTCGAAACCCGTCCCCGTCTACATCATCTACCGCACGGTCTGGATCGGCGACGACGGCCGCGTGAATTTTAGAAACGATGTTTACGGGAGAGAATCTTCATTCTTCTGAGTTGATTTTCCTTTAATCGGCACCGAGACATCTCGCTTCTGTCCGTCTTCGTCCTCGTAAATCATATGAAGGCTTTCGGCTTCTTTGGACTCGGGCCATTTCTTCTTCGGCGGGAAATAAACGACGCCCGCGACCTTGACCCGCGGCGGAAACGCCTGATTCCTCAAGACGTCGTCCATGAGGATGCCACGCTTGCGGCTATCGGCGGAAGCCTCTCCCGCCACACTCACCACCGTGCTTCCCAAGCCGACGCCCAATCCTGAGTAAGCCAAAGCATCGTTTCCGCTCGCGAGACCTCCGATACCGAGCCCCACGCCGATGATCTGACCGATCGTAGCTCCCGTGCCGAGACTGTTATGGACTTGGCGCTTGATCTCCGCTCCCGTGAGGGACGGCACGGCGAAGCCTTTCGTGTTTTCGAGATAAGCCGTGCAGCATTCCACCGAGAGGACTTCGTCGCTCTTATTCTCGATCGCGACCGTGACCTCGGTCCAGCCACCGCGATGCTTCATTTTCAGGACTTCGACGGAGATGGGCGCCGGGACTTTGCCGCGGGGGCTGCGAGCTTGGACGTCGACCGTCGCCAAGAACATCAACCCGACAGTTAAATAAGAAATAATTTTCATGAGGCCTCCGTATAACTAATGGCGAATTTTAGGGCTTTTTTGAGGATTTGAGCAACGTTTTAGATGGGAAGACGAGAAGTGTTTCAGATGATACGAGCTTTGACACCTGAATACAGCCGGTCGTTTTTTACTGATGTCTTCCTAGGCAAGATCGCCGAACAGGGATTCGGATGTCCCGCACGAAGGCTCGCCGATCAACGGCAGAATTATGCGCCGGCTCTACAGAAACACATCCGCGGTATTTTGACCTTAACACCAATCCGGGATCGCATCACAGCGCAAGACTGCGGATTATTGACGCGTATCAATATCATCCGCAAAATCCCTAATCAATTTCCCAGCGTGGACGAAGAGACCGCTGTGGCACTCGTCAATCTTTTGATCGTAAAAGACTCCATCTTACCCTTACTGGCGGGATCTTTAGAGATGAACGGCTTCGTTCCGTTCCGGGAAGAACACCGTGAATGGTTTCTCTTACTCCACTCCCTCGAACAAACAGGCGTGCTGACCGGCGTCTCCGAGCATCTCGAAGGAGATATGGTTGGGATTGGCTATTATCACTCGTCCGGGGGCAGAGATTTCATTCCGGGCGATGAAAAATTAAGGGAATTCGTCGGCGACGCCGCTAAGCACTCTCACGCCTTGGCAACGGCGCAACGGGCCCAAGACGTCGATGAAGACGCTTCAAGTTTGCTGAAAATTTTGAATTCAGTTCGGACGCCTTGATCAAAGTGATTGATCAGTCGGAGCACAGAGATTACCAGGAAACCCGTGTACCCGAAAAAACTAATGACCGTCATCCAGCTGCGCTGGTTCGCCGCTCTGGGTGTTTTAATCATTCTCGCATTGGTCTCTGCGAAACGCGCTTATCCTATCGATACGTCGAGCTGGTATCTGTGGGCCGCGTTCGTCCTTACCAATGCGGCGGCTTCCCTGCTGGCTCGAAAAATACCCGAGCGTCGTCTGGACGCAGCCGTCTTGATCCTCGCTCTCTTCGATCTGGTTTATTTGACCCTCCTGATTTCGGGTAACGGAGGCGCTCATAATCCTTTTTCGATTTTGTTCATCGCGATCAGCGCCACCGCCGCGTTCACCTTATCCCGCCAATACTTGTTCCTTGTGATCGCGGCCAGCTTGGCGTGCTTGTGGAACATTTACGGACGGAGCCATCATTTGCACTCGGTCGATGACGGAGGCTATCTCTTCCATCTCAAGGGCATGTGGCTCGCCAATTCCGTCGGAGTCATCGTGGTCGCGTCTTGGATCCATCATTTGAAGACCCAGAACGAAAAAATCACCTCGAAACATCGGGAATCGGAACGCATCTTATCCCGCATCGAACGGGTCGAATCGATGGGGCGGCTGCTCGCATCGGCCGCGCATCAGCTCAATACGCCTTTGGCCACCATCCAATTGGGCGTCAGCGAATTATCCAGCCCGTCCGACGCCCTAAACGAAAACGAAAAGCACCATTGGCTCTCGGACATGCAAAAGGCGCTCTCCCAAATAGAACGTATTTTTTCCAACTTCAAAAGCACCACAGCGGAGGAAAAGACCTCGAAAACAGACTTTTCCGTTTTCCTTGAGGCATGCGTGCAGAGATGGTCGTCCGCACGAGACATCGGCGTCGGTTTTAGTTCCGATATTGGCACCCTTCCCGCTTCCGACCATGCCTTGGGCGAGATCGGAGCCTCTCTCGAGGCATTATTGGAAAATGCGTATGATGCCCGCAGGACGAACGTCGGACCGGAGATCGCAGTCACTCTCACGGGTGATCGAAGCCTCATCGCACTCTCCGTCAACGACAACGGTTTAGGCATGGACCAGCCGACTTTAGAGCGCGCTACCGAGCCTCTTTTTACGACCAAGAAATCCGGGACGGGTTTAGGGCTTTACATCGCGCACCAACTGGCCAAGAAAATGGGCGGTTCGATACGCATCAAATCGGCGCCTGGCGAAGGAACAAAAATCGAGATGCGGTTGAACCGAGATTATTTGAGATGAAAAATCTTCTTATCATCGAAGACGACGCGACTTTCGCAGCCGGACTGGTCCGGGCGTTTTCCCGGCGCGGGTATGCGTGCTCCCTCGCGGCGTCGTGCGCGGAAGGCCTCGAGATCGCCCGGCGGCAGGAACCGCGGTATGTCTTAATCGACCTGAATTTGGGCGACGAAACGACGCAAGACCTCATCGCTCCGCTGCGCCGGGTGCTGCCTAAATCGGTCCTCGTCATCCTAACAGGATTTGGCACAATCCCTTCCACCGTCCTGGCGATGAAAGACGGCGCTGATCATTATCTTTGCAAGCCCATCACACCGGAAACGATCGAGAGTGCGTTTGAGACAGCTTCTTCTTCCCGGAATGGCACCTCCGCGTCTCTCTGGAACCTCGAAAACGACCACATCGTAAAAGTCCTCGAGGAATGTGGCGGCAATATCTCCCAAGCCGCAAAATCCCTGGGACTTCACCGCCGCACCTTGCAACGCAGACTTAAAAAATTGGACCTCTCTTCCTAAAAGGGGTCTTTTGCCGCACCGGCTGCGACGTTTTGCCTCATTGATCTCCGGACCGGAACACGCAACTGCCGATCATGAAACACGCATTGGTAGAAAATAAAAACTCACGTCATATTCAGGGCGCTTTTCTGGCCTTGGCCGCGATTCTTTTTTGCATTCCTCTGCAAGCTTACGATTTTTTGTATACCCATCCTGAAACCGGAAAACCCATCGGTTGGGAAACGTCGGTCATTTTTTATCATCTCGACCCGCAGCCCTTGGGACGTTTTTCGAATGATGAAGTCCACTCGCTTTTTAAAAAGGCCGTCCAGGTGTGGAGAGACGCCCCGGGGGTGCGAGTGCCGAGCTTCACATTCGCGGGCTATCTCGGCGTAAAAATGAAAAAGGACGCTATCTTAAGTTATCTGAACCCAACGCCTTGTTTGCAGCATAACTTAAACGGTTGCTTAGGCCGGTTTCAAAAACAACTGCGCACCGTTATTCTTTTCGATCCGGATGGCTCTATTTTGAAAACGGCTGTCTGTCCGGGAGGCGAATGCCTGGCGGGCTCTTTTGCAGGAGTGTTCAGCGGCACCGCCGAGCGGCCGAGGGCCATCGTCCAGGGAGCGGCTGTTTTCAGCTCCGCGTTGGATCAAAAAAACAAAAACCGGAAAGAGGCGGCCGCTTTTATCTTCCGGGTCATGGTCCATGAAGTGGGTCATTTGCTGGGATTAGGGCACAGCACTTTAAATCAAAATTTGCATGCCCAAAAACCTCTGGAAAACGCACGCGTCCTGCCGGTGATGTTTGCCACAGGACCGGACGACGACTCTCCCGCCGTGAACCATTCCTTGTCGACCCTAAGGCCCGATGACGAAGCCGGGATTTCGGTTCTTTATCCTGAAGAAAATTTATCGACACAGACCGGAGGGATTTCGGGGACGGTTTTTCAGGGAAGCGGCGCACCCTTGCATCACGCTCATGTCGTGGCCCGGGACATCACCGATCCCATTTATCGAGCCTATTCCGCCGTGAGCGGCAAAACCTGTCCTGAGAACACGACGCCCAGCCACGCCCTCTACGGCGGGGAGTGCCGTCAAGAGACCGGCGAGATCGCGGCCACGGGAGATTTCGAAATCCAGGGGCTTCCTCCCGGAATTTATTCTCTGCAAGTGGAGGAGACCAGCGACGCATTCGCAAGATTGGATTTGTCGCCTGCTTCCTATGCTTCTTTTCCGCCAAATGAAGTCCCCGATTTTGAAAACGCAAACGACCTCTTCGCCCCCCTTCGAAGGCAACCCTTTATCGAAATCACCGCCGGGCAGATTTCCTCGAACGTGGTCATTCATTGGAATGACGAGTAGGAAACCTATGCGGCATTTTGCCTCACCCCTGCGGCTTTTTACCTAATTGCGTCGACGTCATGGAGGATCCTAGGAAGCGCCTAGGAGAAACTCATGCAACCCCCTTCTGGATTGACTCGAATCAAACCCGCCCTGCCCCTTGCACTCGCTGCGACTTTAGCCTCTTGCGGGAAGGAATCCCCGAAGCAAAAACCTGAAGCCGGACCAACCTGTCATTCGGAAGGGCCTACGAAATCCCCCACTCCCTCAACAACGGATTCGTCTTTCAAGGAAGGCCTACGCATAGAGCCTCAGTCTAATCGGGATTCGTGCACGGGCATTAAAAAGATAACGGTTGCAGGTGGAAAGTTCGCAGAGCTTAAAAAATTAGTCGTGGATGTCATGTTGGGAAATCCTAGTGACCCGAATGATGGCCTCCAAGAGATCGTCAAAGGGATGACTCAAAATGCTCCAGGAAAACCCCCGATGGCGGTGCAAACGGTCGCGGTAAAAAAATGGATCGACGCTCAGCCGGAACTTTATAATAGATTGGGCGACTTCGACCTCCAACCCACCGTCGGAGAGTGCCGGACCTCGAAACCCATTTGTGACATGACCACCGATGCCGAGGGGCCAGCTTCGCCGGATCTTTACCTCAATCTGGTACAAGTGCTGGATGCCTTAAATTCACCCACGGGCTCCATCAGTTATTTCATCTACGATCAAACACGGCAAACCTGTCCTTTTTTTGGACTGCATCGCGGAGCCCTAGCTTTCACCCTCGAAGGCTCTTGCAGTAGCATGTGAGGTGTGGAGAGACATGCCTGATTCTACCGGAGGTATTGAATCCAAATCGAACGTTGACCCCTATGCGGCGGCGTTGGACGATTTATCCCCAGAACCAAGCAAGCCTTCCAATGAATCAGCAAACAAGACGGCGAAGGATAAATATTCCGACGCATTGGCTAACCTTCCAAAAGGCAATGAACCCTCCTTAAATCAATCTTCAAAATCCTTTTGCTCCTCCTGCAAACAAGCCGCGGAGCTTTCCAGCAACAAGGCGTTTGCCGCCACTTTGAATAAATTGCAGACCCTGGAGCAAGAAGTTGGGCACCAGTCCGGATCTACTCCCTCTTCAAATCCCAAACTTCCCGACACAAGGACCGGATCCAGACCAAACGATTCAGGCCCTAGGCTTTCCCAACACGAGAGCAGGGAAACACCCTCCCCGAGATCCGACACAGGTCTCCGCCGTGAGGCCGGAAATCAGCTCCACCCCTCATCGGCCCCAAATTCAGCAGGGCGCGTTTTAGAATTTGCAAAACTCCGCGAATCCCGGCCGGAGCGTCCCGCTGGGACGCCAAACCGCCCGGCTGATTCCGAACAAACTTCCGCGCGATCTTTGCCGCGGTCCTCTTCGCCACTTTTTACAAATCGCTTTTCGGATTTTTTTCCTTCCAGCAGATCTCAGGCCATTTTTGCTCAGAATTTACCGCATTCGCCTTCGGCATCCGTTCCTCAAAAGCAGACGGTCGCGACGACGAATGAAGCGAAGACGGCAGATCCCGGTAAAAAAACCGCGTTACCCTCTTCTCAAAACGGAAAAACGTCACAGGCACCCGACTCGCGGGCGAAGGGACAAGAGCACGAAAATCAAACGGCGGCGCGACCATGGTCAGGGTCGACTCTTTTTTCACAAAAACCATCACAGCCTAAAGGAAGCAACGCCGCGACCCAGACGGATCAAAAAAATGCCAGCACGCCGCCCCTGCCCCATCCACCTTCCGATGCCTCCAAAACCATTTCTGCAAAGGTCCTGGCGTTTGGCATGGCGGCCGACTTTAAAAACACCGTTCCGCTCCCGATGAGACCACAGGCACAAGCCTTAGGCTTCAAGCCTGAAATCAAGACGGCGATGGCAGCTTTTTCTAAAACCGCGACCAAGTTTCTTCAGGACGTTTCGCCCCCCCTGTCCCCGGCCCTGGATCGCGGTCTCCAACGTTTAGGCGCATCCCTCGAAAAAGCCCTTCAAAAGATCCAGAACACCCTCGCCGAGATGGGGCAAATGACACTGCAAATAATGAAGTCCGTGCGGACTTTTTTGCGCAAAACCGAAAAGTTATTTCTCGAAGCGTTGGAAAAAATGCTGCATCTCGTGGCGAGCGAAGAGACGAAAAAAGAAATCCTCGCCCAGGCGAAAGAAATATGGCGGCGGCTCCGGCGAAAACTGAAAAGAAAAAAGTCACTTCCTGCGCTGGCTTCTGAAGAACCCGTGGAAAACGACGAGGATGACGTTTGTCGGAAAAATTATTCGAAAACGGGTTAAGCGACTATCTTCGTCAACTCACCCCGCTCCTGCATCTCCGTCACGATATCGCAACCGCCCACAAATTCGCCGTTCAAGAAGATCTGCGGAACGGTCGGCCACTGCGTGTATTCTTCGAGGGCGCCCCAGAGCGCGTCGTCGGAGAGGACGTCGACGGATTTGATGGGTTGGTTCAAGGTCTGCAGGATCTGCACGGCGCGGTTCGAAAACCCGCAACGAGGCGCTTCCGGCGTGCCCTTCATGAAGATCACGATCTTGTTGTTTTTGACGATGTCTTCGACTTTTTTCTTCAGGTCTTCCATAAAATCTCCTTGTTAAAGCATTCCTAGTTTCAATTTCGCCGCGTCGGACATTTTGTCCATTTTCCACGGCGGTTCCCAAACAATTTCTACTTTCACGTCTTTCACGTCCGGTAAAGTCTTGATGCGCTTTTCGACTTCCGGCGGCAATGACCCCGCAACCGGGCAGGCAGGCGTGGTCAAAGTCATTTTGATCGCGATGTCGTTTTCCGACGAAATCGCGATGTCGTAGATCAACCCAAGCTCGTAGATGTCCACTGGAATTTCCGGGTCATAAATGCCTTTCAGGATTTTCACGATGCGATCCTTCAGCGGCAAGTCCTCCACGACCGGCTCAGGCGTAGTCGAATTAAGCGTTTGTGGTTCCATGATCCCCTTCTTTCTCCGTCGAAACGGGTTCGGCCTTTCCTTCGAGCGCGCCCTTGACCGTGTGCCAGGCCAAGCTTGCGCACTTCACGCGCGCGGGAAATTCGGACACGCCCGCAAAAATCTTCAGCTTCCCCTGCGCTTCGATCTCTTCCGGCGTCATCTTGCCGGTCACCATGCGGTGAAATTGATCGAATAATTTTTCGACCTCTTGCGGCGTCTTGCCCTTAACCGTCGTCGTCATGATCGACATCGAGGCCTTCGAAATCGCACAGCCGGAGCCGATGAAACTGACGTCCGCAACCTTATCGTCGGCATCGAACTTCAAAAATACCGTGCAGCGATCGCCGCAAAGAGGATTGTAACCCTCGAGCTTGCGGTCCGCATCGGGCATCTCGTGGAAATTCCGCGGCTGCTTGTTATGGTCCAAGATCACTTCTTGATAGAGGTCGTTTAATTGAGACATAGATTCATAACTCCTCCTAACCTCCCCTTATCTTAAGGGGAGGGACTCAGATTTCCCCCTCTTAAAGTAAGAGGGGGTTAGGGGGCGTTACCCAAAAATACTTTTCGCTTTCTCCAGCCCTTTGACTAAAGCATCGATTTCTTCCTTCGTATTGTAAAACGCAAGCGACGCGCGCGCGGTGGCGGCGATGCCATACCGTTCCATAACCGGCATCGTACAATGATGGCCGGTGCGGATCGCGATTCCTTCTTGATCTAAAATCGTACCCAAATCGTGCGGATGGATGTCGCCGTAGAGAAAAGACAGGACCGGGACCTTGTCGTGCGCGGTGCCGATCAAGCGGACGCCGTCGACCGCACTCAACGCTTTCGTTCCGTAATCCAGCAGTTCCCGTTCGTACGCTTCGATTCCGTCCCATCCCAAAGCTTCCACGTACTTGATCGCCGCGCCGAGACCTATCGCGCCTTCGATATGCGGCGTGCCGGCTTCGAACTTATACGGCAGTTCATTATAGAGCGTCTTCTCGAACGTGACCGCACGGATCATGTCGCCGCCGCCTTGGTAAGGAGGCATGGCTTCGAGTAGGTTTTCTTTTCCGTACAGCACGCCGATGCCCGTGGGGCCGAAAAGTTTGTGCCCGGAAAACGCGTAAAAATCGCAATCCAAGTCCTGCATGTCGACCGGCACATGCGGCACGGCCTGGGCTCCGTCGAGGAGCACCGGGATGCCGCGTTTGCGCGCTTCGGCGATCATTTTTTTCACGGGATTGACCGTGCCCAAGGAATTCGAAACATGGATCAGCGACAAAAGTCGCGTGCGTTCGGTCAAAAGTTTCTCGAACGCTTCGAAATCGAGTTCTCCGGCGTTCGAAATGGGGATGACTTTAAGTTTCGCGCCTTTTTCTTCGCAGAGCATCTGCCAGGGCACGATGTTCGAGTGGTGCTCCATATGCGAGATCAAAACTTCGTCGCCCGCTTTGACTTTCGAGCGGCCGAACGTCTGGGCGACTAAGTTGATGGATTCGGTGGCGCCACGCGTGAAAATAATTTCCCGCGTCTTCTTCGCGTTTAAAAAAGACCGGACGGTTTCACGGGCCTTTTCGTATTGGTCCGTCGCACGTTCGCTCAAGAAATGGACGCCGCGGTGGATATTAGCGTTGTCCTCTTCATAATAACGGCGGACGGCATCGATGACGGCGCGGGGCTTTTGGCTCGTCGCCGCACTGTCGAGATAGACTAAGGGTTTCCCGCGCACGGTTTGAGCCAAAATCGGAAAATCCTTACGAACGCGTTCGACGTCGAAAGCGAAAGGAGCGGCAATCTCACGGTGATTCGCTTGAGTCATAATCCCGCTCCCAATTCATCGGCCATGAGACGGCGGAAAATGGTTTTTTCGAGCGCGATCTTCAAAGGCTCGCGACGGATTTTTTCGATAAGCTCCGCGGCGAAGGCATACGTCAGCAGGCTCTTCGCCTGGGCTTCCTGGATGCCGCGCGCGCGCAGATAGAAAAGTTGGTCGGGATCGAGACGGCCGGTCGTGGCTCCGTGGTTGCATTTCACGTCGTTGGCGAAAATTTCCAAGAGCGGCTTCGTGTTGATCAAGGCGTCGTTGGAGAGCAGCAGGTTGCGATTGTACTGTCGCGCGCTGGTCTTCTGGGCGCCGGGACGGACGATGATCTTGCCGTTGAAGACGCCCTTTGCGCGGCCTGACAAGACGCCTTTATAGAGTTCCAAACTCGTGCCGTGCGGGGCCACGTGGTCGATCGTCGTTTGATGGTCGACGTGCTGAGTGCCGGTCGCCATATAAAGACCGTCTAAACTACAAGACGCACCTTCGGCTTGGAGCGCGGTTCGGATTTCACTTCGGTTCAAGTGGGCGCCAAGGGAGACCGCGATGGATTCGTAGCGGCTGTCCTTGGACTGCGCCACGTCGACTAATCCCAAATGATAGGCGTTTCCGCTCTCCTGCTGGATCCGGTAATGGTCGAGGGATGCGTTCGCTCCGGTCGTGATTTCGGTCACGGAATTCGTGCAATACGCGCCAGCACCACCGCCCACGTAGATTTCAATGAGCTGCGCATGCGCTCCTTCTTCGAGGACGACCAAGTTCCGCGGATGTGAAATGGTCGCTTGGTTTTCCGTCCAAGAGAAATGGATGAAGTAAACGGGCCGGTCGATCGTAATGCCTTTCGGCACGATGAGGATCGCGCCGTCGGCTAGAAACGCCGAATTCAGCGAAACCAAGCTCCGTTCCGCGGGAAAATCGGATTGGGAGAGGCGCGGGACGACGTAACGCTTCGCAAGCTCGGGACGGTTTTTCAAAACATCTTGCAGACTGCCGAAAAAAAC
>JBPOJN010000075.1:0-20259 GCA_052033505.1 Myxococcota bacterium
GCGGCCCCGGTGGTCCGCTGTCCGAACAACCTTTGACGACTTCTATAGAAAAAATGGAAATAATTGGGAGAAGAATTTTTAAACGGGAATAAAAAATAAAATTTTCTCCGACTTCAACTTCAATCAACTCAACAATCGCTCTCAACGCAAGCCGCGCGCCGGTCCTTCGGCCCGTCACGTGGCTTGCAGTCCCGGGAGCGCCCGAGGCGAGCAAGCCCCCCGCCAGCCCGCCAGAGGCGGACTGTCAGGTGTCTTGCACGCGGACGGGGAAGCTCGGGTCCCCTCCGGGGATGGGGCGCGAGGCCCGCGCCTCCTTAGCCCCGCCTCCAATAAACTGTGCGGGCCGGGGTTGCCTCGGGTAGTTGTTCAGGTTTGATTTGAAGGCGCGTGCGAGGCGGTACAGGGTTTCTAAGAGGATGTTCCGTTCGGCCGTCATCGTGTCTTTTTGGAGATCAACTTTTCCGGATTGAGGAGGTTATCCGGGTCGAGAGCTTGTTTGACTTGCCGCAGGACGTCCAATCCCAGCGGCGACTGCTCTTCCTTCATCCAGCGGCGATGGTCGTAGCCGACCCCATGATGATGGCTCAGGGTTCCTCCGTGTTTGAGAATGACCTCCGTGGCCAGGGTTTTGATTTCGTTCCATTGTTCCAGCTCGGCTCCTCTTCTTTGCTTTCCGATGAAGGTGAAATAAAGCGAGGCTCCGTCCGGGTAGGCGTGGGACAGATGACACCCGAAGAGGAGGGGTTCCCTTTGTTTTCCTTTTGTAAAAGCCTTTTCCATGGACCGGTGAATCTCATCGAGACGGGACCATTCCGCGGCCGTTTCCAGGGTGTCGATCAAAAGGCCTCGGTCCAGCAAATCATCCCGGAGATAAGGAAGCTCGAACCGTCCTTTTTTCCATTCTACGCCGAAGGACTCCGGCGCCGGGACGCCTCCGCTTTCGAGAAGGATTTGTCTTAGCGGCCCCATGTGACGATCGACCTCTTCTTTCGTCCCTTCTACGACGAGAAGGAGAAAGCTTGCGTTGTCCGCCGTCCGCCCGAAGAGGGTGGTTTCCCGGGGATCCGAGAGACGGATGACGCTGGGCTTAAGTCCGTTCTGCATGACTCTCCGGATGCCATGGATTCCCGATTCGAAATCGGGGAAGAAAGCGGCGAGTCCTTCCTCGGCTTCCGGCGATCTTTGGACCTTGACGGTCGCCTCCGTGATGATCCCGTAAAGGCCCTCCGAGCCGATGAGGATTTCCTTCACCGAAGGCCCCGTGGCCGAGGCGGGGACGTTCCGGGTTTCCAAGATCCCCTTCGGGGTATGAACCTTGAGAGACACGACCATGTCCTCGATCTTCCCGTACTTCGTCGAATTTTGACCCGCGGAGCGGGTGGCGACCCAGCCTCCCAGGGTGGAAAACTCGAAGGATTGCGGAAAATGGCCCAGCGTGAAGCCCTGGCCGTTAAGAAGGGATTCGAGACGAGGGCCCAGAACCCCCGCTTGGAACGTGGCCGTTCCGGACACCGCATCGAGAGCGAGCAGCTGGTCTAAGGATTTCAGATCGACGACGACGATCGGTTTGTTTTTTGGTCCCAGGCATTCCGTGCCGCCCACAACGCCCGTTCCCCCGCCGAAAGGAACCAGGACGAGGCCGTACCGTCGGGCCGACGCGAAGAGCGGTTTTAAGTCCGCTTCGCTTTGAAGATGCAAGACGCCATCGGGATACCGATCGAGACTTCCTTGCCGCAACCGGATGAGATCGCGGTAACTTTTTCCGGCGGCATGTCTCAACCGGTCGAGACGATCGAGAGAGAGGCCTTTGAGGCTCCATTGCCGGATAAAGGACGGCGGGAGTCTTGGAGGAGGGATTTTCAAACTTTCGAATGGCGGCGGAGTTCGGCATTCGGATTCCGTTTCAAGACCGAGGGCTTTGTTGATCGTCCGGAGGAAGCTCCCGGACGCATCAGGGTCGAAACGATGCTCCGGATCTCCCCAACTCCAATAGCACGATTTTCCGATATCTTTTCGGAGAGCCATAGATCCTTCCTCGGTAACATCTACGCATTTTGCGTAGATGTTTTCCCGATGGGGGTTTGGGGGAGAATCGGGATTCGCCCCCAACTTGAGCCGCAGCATCCGGCTTTGCCGGTGCAAGGCGGATTAGAGGATTGTTTTTCCCTTGGATATGATGACGATCATGTAGAAAGCTAATTCCCCTCACGAGAGCTTTCTTGCGAAAATGAATGGAACATGATGACTCTCGTGGCCCGATGCAGAAAGCCTTAAAACCGGAATGTCACTCCTGTTCCTCTCGTCTCTTGGGTGTGCTTTGCAGCCTCCAAAGCGAAGCCCTCCAGGAATGCAATCAGCATAAAACCGTCAACGCGTACAAAAAAGGTCAGATGCTTTTTTATGCGGGAAATCAGGCCTACGGGCTTTATTGTCTCTTTTCCGGTCAGGTGAAACTCTACAAGACCGGTGTTGATGGACGGCAACAGATCGTGCGGATCGCCGGGCCCGGGGATCTTTTAGGGTATCGTTCGCTTTTCTCAAACGAGCCTTATACGGCGACCGCGGAAATTCTCGAGGATGCGACCATTTGTTGCATCGATAAAAACACTTTTTTCCCTCTTCTCTCCAAAAATCCGGACATGGCGCTCGATATCATCAAGAAGCTTTCGAAAGAGCTGCGGCAGGCGGAGGACATGGCGACCAGCATCGCCCAGCGCTCGGTTCGTGAACGGATGGCCGAGCTTCTCCTGATGCTCCGAGGGACTTATGGCAAACCCTCTCAAAAAGGAGTCCGGATCGGTCTCCACCTCTCGCGCCAAGAATTGGCCGAGATGGTCGGCATCACTCAAGAGACGGCGATTCGACTCCTTTCGGAATTTAAAAGTGACCGAATGATCGAGGTCAAGGATCGCGAAATCACGATCGTCGATTCCGAAGCACTCCTGAAAACGGCCCGGCTCGAGAATTAACCTGATCAGAATCATATCCCCTCCTGTTCCCCGTCATTTGGCTTTCGAAAAATAAAATTACTCTCGCGCGATGCATTGGGATTTCATCTCCTCTCTCGAGAGCCAATGGGAGACTGTGCGCAGGGAAGGACAACCGTTGTCTTTTCGGAAGGGGCAGGTCTTATTCTATGAGGGTCATTACCCTTACGGTTTATTTGTCCTGATGAGCGGCCAGGTGTCTTTCACGCGGGAAGGAATCCCGAGCGGCGACGATCACAGATGGCCTTTCTTGAAAAGAGAGGCGATAGGCGTCGAGGCTCTCGTGAAAAATGAAGCCTACTGTTGCACCTGCACGGCGGTTCGAGACTGTCAGGCGGTCTTTCTCTCGAAGACGCAGTTGGTACCGTTTTTGAAAAAAGAAGAAAAATAAAAGGAGGATAGTTTATGAGTCGAAGAGGTTGGATGACAGCGGTGTTTATTGCCGCTCAGTTTTTGATCGTCGGTTCGGCAAAGGCGGCGATTGAGGGTGGATACAAAGAAGGGCTCTATCTCCAAACGGAAGATGGAGATTACCAGCTGAAGACAAAATTTTTTCTTCAGTTGCAGCACCAGTTTTTGAACGTCGAAGGGCAGGGGAAGACGAATAGTTTTCAGGTTCGGCGCAGTCGCGTTTATTTCCTGGGCCATGCTTTTAACCCTCAGTTTACGTATCAATTCGAGCTGGAGCTGGCGAGCGGTCTGACGAACAACGTCTCGAGGGGGATCGCCGAGACAGGGCCTAACTTAAGAGATGCGTGGATTAATTACGACTTTGAACGCGGCATCGAGATACGGGCGGGTCAGTTTAAAGTGCCGTTCAATCTTGCGGAGTTGATTCCGGACTCGAAGCAACAGTTCGTCGATCGCTCCATCGTCAATGACGCCCTCGGGTATAGCCGGGACATCGGTCTCGATGTCCACGGGCGCGTGATCGATAAACGGCTCGAATATCATGCCTTTATTTTTAACGAAGGTTTGAATGGAAATAAATTCAACAACACCAACGACATGCTCTTCGGCGCGCGTATCGGTTATAATTTTCTCGGCGATCATGGCTATACATCGGCCGATACGGATGATTCGGAGGAGGCTCAGTTGATGGCAGGATTGGGTGCGACCTACAATCGCGTGGGAGCCCCGAAGCAATCTTTATTCGCCACGACCGGCGATGTGGCTTTTCGTTACAAGGGATTTTCGACGATCGGGGCCCTCTACTATCTGCGCAATCAAACGGGAAAGACCAACACCTTGGCCTTCGAAGGACAGGCCGGTTATTTCATCGTCCCGAAACATTTCGAAGTCATCGCCCGATATGGCGGGGTGATTCCGACGGCGGCGGGGATTGCGAATGGGTATGAAGCGGGTGGAGGAGCGAACTACTACTTCTACGGTCATCGTCTGAAGCTCATGGTGGATTATGCCCTCTTGATGAATAGTCCGTTGGTGCTTGGCAATAGCTCTGTCGTGCCGCCCGTCGCTGCCGTGGCGGGTCCGAGGGCTGTCATTGTTACGGGCGGAGCGCCAGGATTTGTGCAAAATCAGAACGATCATCGCGTGAGGACTCAATTGCAGGTTGTCTTTTGACGACCCGACTTCCGGCATTTCAGAAGAGTCAGAGGGAGCCTCTCGATCCCTACCGGGTCTGGTTTCCGATCGGATGGTTTTTCGGTGTCGTGGGCGTTTCTCTTTGGCTGCTTCTGATCACCGGGGTCATCTCTTTTTATCCTAAAGACATGCACGCCGACCTCATGATGGGAGGTTTCCTTTTTCTTTTTTCGGCCGGTTTTTTGATGACGGCCCTTCCGCAATTTACAGGCAGTGTTGGAATGCTCGCCCGGGAGTGGATTATCTTCGGCGGGCTGACCTGTTTATTGTTCGCGGCATCCCTCCTGCAGGACCGATTTCCCTTTCATGTCATTCTTATTTTGAGTTTTCTCTTCCTGATTGGATTTTTTCTTGGACGCATTTGGACGAGAACGGCCCTTCCGCCGCCGCCGCTTGTGTTTTCGTTGATAGGTCTGATTGTTGGAGTGGCGGGACTTGTGTTGATGGCCGTTTATGAAAAAACAGGACAGACCGAGACCCTCCTGTCTTTAGGAAAACTTTTTTTCTATCAAGGCATGCAGCTTTTTCTGGTCTTGGGCGTCGGACTCTTCTTAATCCCGAATCTCTTCGGCAATTTCGCTTGCTCGCCGCCGCCTCAAAAGGCGCCTCAAAAGGCGAAATTTTCTTTTTTGAGATCCATCCCAAAACCTTTTTGGGGGATTGCCGCTCTCATGGTAGGATCTTTTGTTTTGGAAGCGGTTTCCGGAAAGATTTATTTGATCGTTGCCGGTCGCATGATGAGGGCTTCGATTTTTTCTTTGGTTGCCCTTCATGACTGGAAGATTTTTCGTCTTCCACGTGTGCGTTCGACGGTCTCCATCGGTCTCTGGATCTCTTGTTGGCTTCTTGCGGGAGGCCTGTGGCTACAGGTCGTTGCTCCCAACGCAGATCTTCATGTGAGACATTTGAGTTACATCGGAGGGTTCGGCCTGATGACGTTTGCGATCGCTACACGCGTGATATTGGCGCATGGAGCCCACGACTTGAGGATCGAAAAAAAATCTCTTCTTCTGAAATTCACCATCGGCTTGATCGTTATGGCGGCGCTAACACGGGCGATCGCCCGCTTTTTGCCGGAATCGTACTACTGGCATCACTTGGGTTATGCCGCACTGGCTTGGCTCGTCGCCTCATTTCTGTGGGCTTGGCTCTGTCTTCCTAAAATATTTTTCCTCGGCCCTTCGGTCGGGCCACATGATGAAGATCATATGGTCCGTTGATGCGCGTCATTTTACCCTTTTCGTTTTTCGAACATCCTCACTCCGATGAAAAAATGCGTTTTTGTCTTTCTCGTCGTTCCTGTCCTTCTGATAACGAGCAGCGCTCGCGCTTTCGATCCGCCTGTCTATTTCGAGAAAAATTGTAGCAGTTGTCACACGATCGGTGGCGGTGACGATGTGGGGCCGGACCTCAAGGGCATCGGAGAGCGTAGACCTAAGGAATGGTTGGTCCCGTTCATTCAGTCTTCCCAATCGATGATTGAAAAAGGGGATCCGATCGCCAAGGATGTTTTTAACAAATTCAAACAAAAGAAGATGCCGGATCAGGATTTGTCGCCGGAAGAAGTGGAGGCGATCCTGGAATTTATCAAGGCCACCGGTTCCGGCGCGGTTGCCCCCGCTTCCAAAGACAGTAAACCGGCTTCGAGCGCGACGCCTGCGGAGATCGCTCTCGGAAAAGATCTTTTTCTCGGAAAAGTTCGACTCAAGAATGAAGCGCCTTCGTGCATCTCTTGTCATGCCGCGGGCGATGCGGGGCCTTTGAGGGGCGGCGCCTTTGCCCTCGATCTGACCCAGGTTTACTCCAAGTACGAAGACAAGGGGCTTTCGAAGGCCCTGTCCAAGCCCGGTTTCCGGGTCATGAAGGAAATATTCGCCGACAAGCCGCTGACGGACGACGAAGTCTTTGCGCTTAAGGCCTTCCTTTATGAAGCGGACAAGGCGGGAGATCAGGGTGGTGGCTTTCAAAAGAAATTTATTTTTCTCGGAATTGGCGGGTGCGCGATCATGCTTGGAATCACGGATTTTATCTGGAGAAAGCGGCGTCGTAAGTCAACCAAGCCCTGGGCGAAAGGTTAATGATTATGTCCGAGAAAAAGAGAAATTGGATCGACGATCTTGTCTCTCCCGAGACGCGGGACTGGGAGGAATTTTATCGGAATCGTTGGCAGTACGATAAAGTCGTCCGCAGCACGCACGGGGTGAATTGCACCGGGAGTTGTTCGTGGAACATCCATGTGAAAGACGGGATCGTCACCTGGGAAATGCAGGCCCTCGACTATCCTCTGCTGGAAAAATCGCTGCCGGGTTATGAGCCGCGAGGGTGTCAACGAGGCATTTCTTTTTCTTGGTACCTCTACAGTCCGATTCGCGTGAAATATCCCTATATACGCGGCGCTCTCCAGGATCTCTGGAGAGAGATGAAGGCTAAGTTCGGCGATCCGGTCGAGGCGTGGAAGGCTATCCAGGAAAATGACGAGCTTCGGAGTCGATATCAACGGGCCCGTGGCAAGGGTGGTTTTCGTCGTCTCATGTGGGATGAGGCCTTGGAGATTGCGGCAGCTGCCAATATTTATACGACTAAAAAATATGGACCCGATCGGTTAACGGGGTTTTCGCCGATTCCCGCGATGTCGATGATCAGCTATGCCTCCGGGGCACGATTTCTCCAGCTCATGGGAGGTATCTGTTTGAGTTTTTACGATTGGTACTGCGATCTTCCTCCGGCCTCTCCGGAGATTTGGGGCGAGCAGACGGATGTGGCCGAGAGCGCCGATTGGTACAATTCAAAGTTTTTGGCGGTCATGGGAGCGAATCTCAATATGACGCGCACGCCGGATTGTCACTTTGCGGCCGAGGCGCGACATAACGGCACCAAGATGGTGGTCTTCGCGCCCGATTTTAATCAAGTGGCTAAGTACGCCGATCAATGGATCCCCATCCATGCGGGTCAGGACGGGGCTTTCTGGATGTCGGTGGGACACGTGATCCTGAAAGAGTATCATCACGAAAAGAAGATCCCATATTTTATCGAATACACGAAAAAATATACGGACTGTCCTTTCTTGGTCGAGCTTGTGAAAAAAGGCGACCATTACGAGCCGGGAAAATTCTTTCGCGCCGATCGTCTCAAAAAATATGAAAAGGCCGAGTTGGCGGACTGGAAATTCATCGTCCTCGATGAAAAAACAGGACAGCCCTTTTGTCCCAAAGGGGCGATGGGACATCGTTGGCAGCAAAAGCCGGGGCAGTGGAATTTGGAGTGGAAAGACAGCGAAGACGAGACGCCGTTCGAGCCTAAGCTTTCGTTGATCGAGGATTCCGAGGCTGTTTTGCAAGTTAAGTTTCGCGAGTTTGGAAACGATACCGAAGGTCTTCGCGGCGTGCCTGTTCACTATTTAGAAGCTAAAGATGGAAAGACTCCCGTCACGACCGTCTATGATTTGCTGATGGGGCAGTACGGTGTTTCGCGTGGGCTCGCCGGAGATTATCCCAAGGACTACGACGTGGAAGAGGCGGGCTACACGCCGGCGTGGCAGGAAAAATTCACCGGGGTCGGGAAGAAAACTCTGCTTCAGTTTGCCCGTTCTTGGGCGGAGACGGCGGAGAAGACGAATGGGAAATGCTCGATCATCATCGGCGCAGGCATCGATCATTGGTATCACAACAATCTGATTTATCGGGCGGGCATCAATGCCCTGATGTTTTGCGGTTGTATCGGGGTCAACGGCGGCGGCCTCAATCATTACGTCGGACAAGAAAAGCTCGCCCCTCAGGCGCCTTGGAGTTCCATCGCTTTTGCGAAAGATTGGCATGCGCCTTCACGCCTTCAAAATGCGCCTTCCTGGCACTACCTTCATTCGGATCAATGGCGTTACGAGGGTGAATTTAGCGAGTATCACAAATGTCCCGACGATCCCCTGACCAAGGGGCATACGGCGGATTTCAACATCCGCGCGGTCAAAAATGGCTGGCTTCCCTTTTATCCCCAGTACGACAAGAGCAATCTCGATCTCTGCACGGAGGCCGCGAAGAACGGCGCCAAGACGGACGCGGATATCGCCGCGTATGTGCTTGAGCAGGTGAAGACGAAAAAGATCGAGCACGTGGTCGAAAACCCGGATGCTCCGTCCAGTTGGCCGCGGGTTTGGTACATCTGGCGCGGCAACGCCTTGATGTCCTCCGCAAAAGGGCACGAGTATTTTTTAAAACACTATCTGGGAACGCACACCAACGCGATCGCCGATGAGCTCGCCAAGGACAACGTCAAAGAAATCAAGTGGTGGGAAGAAGCGCCTCGTGGAAAAATGGACTTGGTCGTCGATCTGAACTTCCGGATGGATACGTCGGCCCTTTATTCCGATATCGTCCTTCCTGCGGCTACTTGGTACGAAAAGGCGGATCTGAATTCGACGGACATGCATTCGTATATTCACCCACTCTCCAAAGCAATCGCGCCGGCGTGGGAGTCTCGGAGCGACTGGGATATTTTCCGGGCCATCGCCCAAAAAACGAGCGAATTGGCCGAAAAGCATCTTCCTAATCCCGTCAAGGACATCATGACGCTTCCGCTGATGCACGATTCGCCGGATGAATTGGCTCAGAAGGAAGTGTTGGATTGGAGCAAGGGCGAGTGCGAGCCGATCCCCGGCAAAACCATGTACAAGTTTGCCGTGGTCGAACGCGATTACACGCAAATTTACAATAAATTTATCTCCCTAGGCCCTCTCGCGCGGGCCGGTCTCGGGGCCCACGGAGTTAAATACGACAGCTCGGATTTTTACGATCAAATGATGTTGGATCTGCCGACGGTCGAATGGGGCGGGAAAAAATATCCTTCGATCAAAGAAGATGTCGAGGCGGCCAATGCGGTCTTGCAGCTGGCTCCGGAGACGAATGGGGAGCTGGCCTACCGCGCTTATGAGAATATTGAAAAAAGAGTCGGGCTGAAGTTGACCGATCTTGCCGACGGAAGCCGCGATATCCGAACCAGCTATGCGGATCTTCAGGCTCAACCGCGCCGGCTCTTGAACAGTCCGATCTGGTCCGGGCTCATGACGGATGGACGGGCGTATTCGGCCTATACGTACAATATCGAAAAACTCGTTCCGTGGCGGACGCTCACGGGACGGCAGAGTTTTTATCTCGACCACGAAGCGTATATCGCCTTCGGTGAAAACCTCCCTGTCTACAAACCATCGCCGACGCCCGAGATGTATGGCGATCTGAGAAAGACGAAAGTTGATGGGAAGGTCAAAGAGAAGCGGCTGAATTACCTTACTCCGCACGGGAAATGGCACATCCACTCCACCTACGGCGACACGCTGCGCATGCTCACGCTTTCGCGCGGGACGGAGCCTTTCTGGATCAGTGAGACGGATGCCGCCGATCTCGACATCAAAGACAACGATTACGTCGAAGTTCATAACGACCACGGCGTCGTCGTCACGCGAGCCTGCGTGAGCGCCCGTATCCCCAAGGGTGTCTGCATGATTTATCACTCTCCGGAGAGGACTTATTCGGTACCCAAATCGCCTCTGCGTGGCAACCGCCGGGCCGGAGGTCATAACAGTCTGACGCGCGTGCGGCTCAAACCCAATTTGATGGTCGGCGGTTATGCCCAGTTTACCTATCACTTTAATTATTGGGGTCCGACGGGATGTAACCGCGACACGCACGTGTTGGTGAGGAAACTCGAGAAAGTGATCTGGTAACATTATGGATATCCGTTCTCAAATCGGCGTCGTTTTTCATCTCGACAAATGCATCGGCTGCCACACCTGTTCGATCGCCTGCAAGAACGTGTGGACCGATCGCAAAGGCGCCGAATACATGTGGTGGAACAACGTCGAGACCAAGCCGGGAACGGGTTATCCTACGCAATGGGAAAATCAGGAGGAGTACAAAGGCGGTTGGGAGAAGAAAGGTAACAGCATTACGCTACGCGGCGCGGGGAAGCTTAAGGGCCTTAAGAATATTTTTCATAACCCCAGCTTGCCCACGATCGACGACTATTACGAGCCCTGGACCTATCGTTATGAAGACCTTTTCACCGCCCCGGAAGGAAACGATCAGCCGACGGCCCGTCCGATTTCTTTGATCACCGGGGAGCCCATCGAAGTGAAGTCGGGGCCCAATTGGGATGACGATCTCTCCGGCTCTCCCGAGTACGCTCGCAAAGATCCTAATTTTAAAAATCTCTCCGCGACCGAACAGGAGGCGATGTTTCAGGTGGAGAAGATGGTCATGTTTTATCTCCCGCGCATCTGTAATCACTGCTTAAACCCGGCCTGTGTCGCCGCTTGTCCCTCGGGAGCCATTTACAAGAGGGGGGAGGACGGTATCGTCCTCATTAACCAAAACAAATGTCGCGCCTGGCGCATGTGCGTGACGGCTTGCCCGTACAAAAAGACTTATTTCAATTGGTCCACCGGCAAATCCGAAAAATGCATCCTATGTTATCCGCGTTTGGAAACCGGTCAGGCGCCCGCGTGCATGCACTCGTGCGTCGGGCGCATCCGCTATCTTGGGGTTCTTCTCTACGATGCCGACCGTATCCATGAAGTCGCTTCGGCGGAAGAGTCTCAGTTGGTGGATTGGCATCGGGACATGATCTTGGACCCCAACGATCCCAAGGTCATTGAAGAGGCGCAAAAGAACGGTGTCCATTTTTCCATCATCGAGGCCGCGCAAAAATCCCCCGTGTATCGTTTCGTCAAAGAGTGGAAACTCGCCCTGCCTTTGCATCCGGAATACCGCACGCTCCCGATGCTTTTTTATGTGCCGCCTCTTTTGCCGATCTTGGGAACGACGGATGAGGATATCTACGACAGCACGACCGAAGGGCTTTTTTCCACCATCGAAAAGACGCGTCTCCCTATCCAATATCTCGCCAGTCTCTTTACCGTCGGCAACGAAGGGAAGATCCGCGAGGTCTTGAAAAAGATGATGGCGGTCCGACTGCACCGCCGTCACGTCACGGTGGGAGACATGGATCCCGTGCTGGTGAAGAATGCCCTTCAGGAAGTGCAGACATCGCCGGATATGGCGGATGCGATTTATCGCCTGACCTCTCTCGCTAATTTCGAGGATCGTTTTGTCATTCCCCCCTCGCATCGGGAGGAAGCGATCGAGATGATGGAATCGGTCTTTGAAGAAAAAGGAGCGACCGGATTCGGTTTCCGCATGGCGCCGGAGAGGGGGCTTTGATGAAAGAGGATTATCCTTTTTTTGCGGAGCTTTTAAAATATCCGGGGGCCGGCTTGAGGGCTTCTCTCGCGAACTGCGGGAATAAGACCTTGTCTCCCTTGGTTGATTTTGTGAGCGGCGCTTCCGATGCGGATTGGGAAGAACTCTACATCCGCACGTTCGACATTCACGCGATTTGTTATCTGGAAGTCGGTTATGTCCTCTTCGGCGAAGATTATAAGCGAGGTCACTTTCTCGTCAAAATGCAGGGTCTTCAAATAGAGCATCAAAACGACTGTGGTACGGAACTTTCGGATCATCTGGTTAATGTTCTGACGTTGCTGCCGAAAATGAAAGATCAGGAAGAAGCTCGCGACATGGTCGCTCGTCTCGTGGCGCCGGCGATGAAAAAGATGCTCCAAGGATTTTCAAAAGGCGGGAATGTTTATCAATCAGCCTTGCAGGCTATCTTGGAAACTCTTCAGAAGGATTATGAATGTTTCGATGGTGTTGTTGAAGGGGCTGAAGGGCCTGACGGGCCTGAAGGAAAAGAAAAGCCCGGTGTCGCGCTCCGCCGCTACGACGACTCTCTCGAATTGCCGGCCTACAACCCGAATACGAACCCTTGGGATATTTGGAGGGAACCGTGACAGACTTTCTTCTTTTCGGTGTCGCGCCCTATGTGGCGATCACGCTGCTTCTGTCGGTCTCGCTGTGGCGTTTCTTTTTTACCCGCTACAAATTTTCCAGTCTCTCCTCCGAGTTTCTCGAGAGCAAAGACCTCTTCTGGGGATCGGTGCCGTGGCATTACGGCATCTTGGTCCTCTTTATGGGGCACCTGATCGGATTCCTTTTTCCGCGGGAAGTGACGCTCTGGAATAGTATTCCTATACGTCTTCTCATCTTGGAGGTGACGGCCCTTGTCTTTGGACTTCTCGCTCTCGTGGGGCTGGTGATGCTGATACGCCGTCGTCTGACTCATCCTCGGATTCGTGTCGTCACCTCCTGGATGGATGTCGTCGTCCTGCTTTTATTGCTGGTCCAGGTCGTGACGGGACTGGGCACGGCGGTGACGGAGCGTTGGGGATCGGCTTGGTATGTGGCGACGCTGGTTCCTTATCTGAGGTCCGTGTTTTCTTTCGCCCCCAGGATCGAGCTGGTCTCCGGGATGTCGTGGCTCGTCAAATCGCATATTTTGGGCGCCATCGTCATCGTCGGTATCCTGCCGTTTACGCGGCTCGTTCATTTCCTCGTGCCCCCCGTTTCTTATCTCTGGCGCTCGTATCAGGTGGTGATTTGGAACTGGGATCGAAGAAAAATTCGCGTCCCGACACAGAAAAAAGGAGTGTAAATGTCTCGCTTCAAAGAATTTCTCGCTTCCGGCCATACGGGAACGCTTTTAACCTCGCTTCTTTATTTTGATTTTTGCTTTGCCATTTGGGTTCTTAACGGGGCGATGGCTCCCTTCATCAGCGAGGAGTTTGGACTCACGCCGGCCCAGAAGGGTTTTATGGTTTCCGTGCCTGTCATCGCGGGCGCTTTGATGCGTTTTCCACTGGGCGTTCTTTCGCAGTACATCGGCAGGAAAAATGCGGCCCAAGTCGAGATGGGGACCATCTCTTTGGCGCTTCTCATGGGTTTTCTTTTCGCGAAGACCTATGCTGCGGTTTTGGCGATGGGGATTATGTTGGGCGTGGCGGGAGCGAGCTTCGGCGTGGCTCTTTCTCTGGGTTCCGGCTGGTATCCGCCGAAATTCAAGGGGCTTGCGATGGGAATCGCCGGCGCCGGCAACAGCGGCGCCGTCTTGGCCGTCCTCCTCGCTCCTCCCCTGGCAAAAATATACGGATGGAGGGCCGTCTACGGGTTCGCCATCATTCCGATTCTTATCGCCATGATTCTTCTCCAGGTTTTTGCGAAAGAACCTCCCGACCAGGAGAAGAAGAATTTAAGAGATTATCTCAAGATCCTTGTGGATCGCGATGCCTGGATTTTCAACTTCATGTATATGGTCACCTTCGGCGGTTACATCGGGTTGACCAGTTTTTTACCCACGCTTTTCCACGATCAATACGGAATCCCCAAGCAGAGTATAGGTCAGTACAGTGCCGTTATTATCGTGACAGCGAGCATTTTGCGCATCGTCGGCGGGTGGCTCGCCGATCAGATGGGAGGGATCCGGATGCTTCGAACGCTGTTCGTGATTATCCTGGCATTCACGGCCCTTGCGGCGTTTCTCCCCAGTAATCCCTGGATCATGGTGGCAATTCTGGTGGTGTGTTTTGCGGCGATGGGAGCCGGAAACGGCGCCGTGTTTCAACTCGTCCCCCTGCGGTTTAAGACAACAACGGCGGTTGCCGGAAGTCTGATCGGTGAAATCGGAGCTCTTGCCGGAGGCTTTCTGCCGAATGCCATGGGTCTGAGCAAAGAACATTTAGGCAGCTTTTCCCCAGGGTTTTTGAGCGGGACCTTATTGACCGTCGGTGTGATCGGAGCCTTGGCTCTTGTCGCCCGTAACTGGACGCGGACCTGGGTCGGCGATGGCGGGAAAGCACTGGAAAATTAGGGGAAAAATATGACGGATGTCGTGAAGACGTGGGAACCCGAAAATCCTGATTTTTGGCAAAAGACCGGAAAACGGATCGCTTGGCGGACACTCATTTTGACCACTGTAAGTTTGACCCTGTCGTTTGCGACCTGGTTTGTGATGAGCGCGATCGTGGTAAGGCTGCCGAATATCGGATTTAAGTTCGATACGATGCAGCTCTTTTGGTTGACCGCCATGCCGGGTTTGGCCGGCGGCAGCTTGCGGGTCCTCCACACCTTTCTCGTTCCCATCTACGGGACGCGCAAAGTCGTTTCGATCGCCACTTTCCTCAAAATACTTCCGATGGTGGGGTTGGGATTCGCCGTGATGAATCCCGAGACGCCGTTTTGGGTGTTTATGATTCTCGCGTTTTTGGCGGGATTCGGCGGAGGGGATTTTTCGTCCTTCATGCCCAGCACGAGCCTCTTCTTCCCGAAACGACTTCAGGGGACGGCCTTGGGTATTCAGGCGGGGATCGGAAATTTCGGCGTGAGCCTGACTCAGTTCGTGACGCCGTGGATCGTCGGGTTTGCCGTCTTGGGAGGGAGTCTCGGAAGTTCTCAGACTTTTACCAAGGGGCCTGTCGTCAAACCTCTTTGGCTTCAGAACGCCGCTTTTTGGTACGTGCCTTTTCTTTTCATCATCGGAATTTTGTGCGTCTTTTTTTTAAAAAGTGTTCCCGTCAAAGCTTCCTTTCTCCAGCAGCTCGATATTTTCAAGGAGAAGCACAATTGGATCATGACGTCTTTGTACGTGATGACCTTCGGTTCTTTTTCCGGATTTTCGGCGGCGTTTCCGATGTTGATCAAGTCGGTTTATGGAAAATTCCCCGATGCCCCGGATCCCTTGAAGTATGCTTTTATCGGACCTCTCGTCGGATCGACGATCCGTGTCCTGATGGGGCCTCCCTCGGATAAGTGGGGCGGGGCGGTGATGACGCAGATCAGCGGGATCGGTCTTCTCATCTGTTCTCTTTTGATCCCCAAATATTTGGTGCCGGAATCCATGGCCTCTTTCCCTTACTTCGTAGGTCTCATGTTGGGACTTTTTTTCTTCGCGGGCATCGGCAATGCATCGACCTTTCGTCAGATTCCCGTCATCTTTCCTCCGCGCCAGGCAGGCGGGGTCTTGGGATGGACGGCGGCCGTCGCGGCTTATGGTCCGTTTCTTTTTTCGATGCTCATCGGGTTGATCATGACGAAGTATGGCTCTCCCGTTTCGTTTTTTTACGGGGCTGCGGTTTTTTACGCGCTGAATGTGCTGCTTAACTGGTGGTTCTATAAAAGACGGGGTTGCGAAAAACCGTGCTGAAAAAGATTTTCATTTTGGCGGTCGTTCTGGGAGTTTTTATTTTCGCGGCAAACGCGATCATTCGAGAAGCTCGCCGCGTGGGTAGCAATCAGGGCTACGAGCCGGATCAGCCGATTGCTTATTCGCATAAGGTTCATGCGGGCGATAACAAGATTTCCTGTTTGTACTGTCATGTCGGAGCCGAAAAAGGCCGGCATGCAGGTATTCCTCCGGCCAATCTTTGCATGAATTGCCACACGCAGATCAAAAAAGACTCGCCGGAAATCGGAAAAATCAAAGACGCCTTAGAAAAGAACAAGCCGATCGAGTGGGTCAAGGTCCATCGCTTGCCGGACTTCGCCTATTTTAATCACAGCCAACATGTGACTGCGAATGTGTCCTGTCAGGAATGTCATGGGGCTGTCGAGACCATGACCCGTATGAGGCAAGACAAGCCTTTGACGATGGGGAGCTGCATGGAGTGCCACCGGGCCCGCGGCATCATGCCGCCAACGGGGCATGATCCTTTAAGTAATCCCAAAAAAGAGCAAACGCCGATGCCAATGGGTGGAATGGACTGTGCGAAGTGCCATTATTGATATGAGAGAAGAAAATAAAAAATATTGGAAGGGTCTCGAAGAACTTCACGAAGATCCAAAATTTCTCGAAGAACGGGCGAAGGAGTTTCCCGAAGAGCTTCCTTTCGGTTTTCCCTTTACGAAAGAAGAGTCTGGTCTTCAGACCACGCGTCGCGACTTTTTAAAACTACTGGGTTTCAGTTTCGGAGGCGCCGCCTTGGCCGCTTGCACGCGGATGCCGGTCGAAAAGGCGATCCCTTATCTCATCAAGCCGGAAGAGGTCGTTCCCGGAGTCGCCAATTGGTATGCGACCACCTGCGCGGGCTGCACGGCGTCTTGCGGTCTCTTGGTCAAGGTACGCGATGGAAGGCCGATCAAGGTCGAGGGAAATCCCGAGTCGTCTCTTTTCCAAGGAGGCGTCTGCGCCGTCGGTCAGGCCACTGTGCTTTCTCTTTACGATGACGAGAGACTGAAAGGTCCTCTCTGGAATGGAAATGCGGTTTCTTGGGCGGAGATCGATGGATCGATCGAAAAACAACTGTCGGACATCGGGAGCGGAAAAATCGTCATCCTCTCCGGGACGATCGTCAGCCCGTCGACCCGTGCCCTGATCGGTGAGTGGTGTGCGAAATTTCCGAATGCCCGTCATGTGATGTACGACGCCGTCTCTTCGGCGGCGATTCTCTCGGCCAATGAAAAAAGTTTCGGTGTTCGCGTGTTACCGCATTATCGTTTCGATCGGGCGAAGGTCATCGTCGGCCTCAATGCTGATTTTTTGGGGACTTGGATTTCTCCCGTCGAATTTGCTCGTGCCTATGCCCAAAACCGAAAACCCGGCAGCGGTATGTCGCGGCATATTCAGTACGAGTCCGGCATGTCTCTCACAGGGACCAACGCCGACCAGCGTTTTCCCATCAACCCTTCCGAAGAAGGGCCTGTGGCTCTGACTTTGTTTCAGGAGATTTCTCGGTTGGCCGGCGAGAGTCTGCTCCCTCTCCCGTCTATGAGAGAGAGTGGGGGAGAGGGTTGGGGTGAGGGCCTTCGCGCTGTCGCCCTCGATCTCTGGAAGCATCGTGAAGAATCCCTCGTGGTCAGCGGCTCCAACGACGTGAATGTTCAAACCATCGTCAACGCGATCAATTCGCTTTTAGGGAATATCGGCAAGACGATCGATCTCGACAACGTCTCTTTTCAAAAACAAGGAAGCGACGAAGATTTGAGTCGCCTTGTCGATGAAATGAATCGAGGCGAAATTCAGGGACTCATTCTTTATGGGGTGAATCCCGCCTATGATTTTCCCCAAGCGGAGCATTTTGTCTCGGGATTGAAAAAAATCGGTTTCAGCCTCTCGTTTTCCGATCGTCTCGATGAGACCTCTCGCCTTGTCCAAGCCGTCTGTCCCGAACCTCATTTTCTGGAATCATGGAACGATGCCGAGCCGGTGAAGGGATTTTTGGGTCTGACCCAACCTGTGATCAGGCCTCTTTTCAATACGAGATCCGCACAAGACAGTCTTCTGACATGGATGGGACGAGCGGAGACCTACGAGGACTATCTGAGAAATTTCTGGGAGAAGAACTATTCCTCGCAAAATGTTTTGCTGACCTTCCAGAGTTTTTGGGATCGTTCCGTTCACGACGGCGTTTTGTCGTTGCCGACACAGTCTCCCACGGAGAGAAAATTTTCGGGAAACATTCCCACCGTTTTTTCAAAACCATCGGAAGGTCTTGAAATTCATCTGCACGAAAAGATCGGCATCCGCGATGGACGCCACGCCAACAATCCTTGGCTTCAAGAACTCCCCGACCCGGTCACGAAAATCACTTGGGACAATTATGCGTCGCTCGCACCCAAGACGGCGGCTTCTTTGGGATTGGAAGAAGGCGATGTTGTGAGTCTCGAAAGTCCCTCAGGCGTTTTCGAATTTCCAGTTCAGATTCAACCAGGGCAGGCGGCGCGTACTGTTTCTATGGCCGTCGGCTACGGACGCACTCATTGCGGCAAGGCGGGAAATAAGGTTGGAACGAATGTTTATCCTTTGAAGATCGCCGCCTCGGTGACTCTGAAAAAAACGGGAAGAAAAGTCGAATTGGCCGCCACGCAAACCCACCATTCGATGGAAGGGCGTCCCATCGTTCAGGAAACGAGTCTTGAAGCGTTGATCAAAAAACAAACCGGCGACAGTCAGCCGGAGGAAAAGCCGATAACGCTCTGGGAGGAATGGTCGAGCGAGGGACACGCATGGGGGATGTCGATCGATCTCAATGCCTGCACCGGTTGCTCGGCCTGCATCGTCAGTTGTCAGGCGGAAAATAACGTCCCCGTCGTCGGAAAAGACGAAGTGACGAGACGCCGTGAGATGCATTGGATAAGGTTAGATCGCTATTACAGCGGATCGGAAGACAATCCCGAAACGGTCCATCAACCCATGATGTGCCAGCATTGCGGCAATGCGCCTTGCGAGACTGTCTGTCCGGTGCTGGCGACAGTCCACAGTACGGATGGATTGAATCAACAGGTCTACAATCGCTGCGTGGGGACGCGTTACTGCGCCAACAACTGTCCCTACAAAGTCCGACGATTCAATTGGTTTGATTACGCCCACAACGACAAGTTCGATTACAATATGAATAGCGACCTGGGCACGATGGTCTTAAACCCCGACATCGTCGTCCGTTCCCGCGGCGTGATGGAAAAATGCTCGATGTGCGTTCAGCGCATCCAAGAGGGAAAGCTGCAAGCCAAGAGAGAAGGGCGGGCCTTGAAAGACGGCGATATTCAGGTGGCGTGTCAGCAGTCGTGTCCCTCCCAGGCGATTACATTCGGAGATTTGAATGACCAAGAGAGCCGTGTCGCGCGGCACAATCGGGACGGACGTTTTTATCATGTTTTGGAAGAGTTAAATGTCAAGCCGGGCGTCGGGTATCTGATGAAGGTGAGAAATTAAATTATGAATCCCGCATCCACCCTACGGCCCTCTCTCATTGATTTGAGTCAGGGGCTGAGTCAAGGCCTTCCAACGGTTAGCCAAGTGACGGAAGATATTTATCGTCCGTTACGATCGCGACCCGGCTTCGCTTGGGTGGTTGCGTTTTTGTGCGCGCTGGCAGCGCTCTTTATGGGCGTTGGGCTGGTCGCTTACCAGATCAAGACGGGCATCGGAACTTGGGGCTTGAATAAGACCATCGGCTGGGCCTTCGATATTACCAACTTTGTTTTCTGGGTCGGCATCGGTCATGCGGGGACTTTGATCTCGGCGATTCTACTCCTTTTTCGCCAAAAATGGCGCACGTCGATCAACCGAGCCGCCGAGGCGATGACGATCTTCGCCGTCCTCTGTGCCGCCGTCTTTCCGGTCATTCACATGGGGCGTCCTTGGTTGGCTTTTTGGGTCTTTCCCTATCCCAACTCGCGCGGGTCTTTGTGGGTCAATTTTCGTTCGCCGCTCTTGTGGGATGTTTTTGCGATCAGCACTTATTTTACGATCTCGCTCGTTTTTTGGTACATCGGCATGATCCCGGATCTGGCCACTTTTCGTGATCGGGCCACCAAAAAATGGCAAAAAAAGGTTTATGGATTTTTGAGCGTCGGTTGGAACGGCTCCAACCGGACTTGGAGTCGTTACGAAACTCTCTGTCTGATCTTGGCGGGATTGGCCACACCTTTGGTCATCTCCGTACATACGATCGTCAGCATGGATTTCGCGACGTCCGTGATCCCAGGCTGGCACACGACCATTTTCCCGCCTTATTTCGTTGTCGGGGCTGTGTTTTCCGGATTTGCGATGGTGACGACGCTTCTGATTCTCACGCGCAAACTCATGCATCTCGAAAGTTATATCACCATGAGGCACTTGGAGGCCGTGGCGAAAGTCATCCTCACGACCGGATCGATCGTAGGGCTTGCTTATCTCACGGAGCTTTTCACGTCTTGGTACAGCGGAAACGCCTACGAGCAATTTGCGTTTAAAAATCGGATCACCGGCCCTTACGGCTGGACGTACGCGATCATGGTGACTTGCAACGTCA
>JBPOJN010000063.1:0-21735 GCA_052033505.1 Myxococcota bacterium
TCGACTGCCGCAACAAAATCCGCGGGCGGACGCACGCTGCCCATCGGATCGAAGCAATTTCAATTCGTCACGCGCGAACCTTACGCGCCTCCGGGCCGGCATGTTTTACTCAAAAAATGCGTCCTGAAACCCAACGCCCAGCTTAAAATATTTTCCGTCATGGACGAAGCGGCTCTGTGGATCGACGGCCCTCACGTCATGCATCCGGTCACGCGCGGAGCGACCATCGTGATCCAACTCGCAAACCGGCCCATCCGCGCGATGTGGTAGCGGCGGAAATGCGATCTTAGATTATAAACCCAGTACGGTCAGGATTTCGGTGGCGACTTCTTCGATGGCCTTCATGGTCACGTCGATGATCGGAATGTCTTCCAGGTCGGAAAACAATCTTTTAGCGAAGAGAAGTTCCTCGCGGATGACTTCGATGTCCGCATAGCTTTCCGTGGGCGAAAGGCCGAGGCGGATCAGGCGCGCGCCGCGGAGCTCGGATAATTTTTCGGGAGAGATCGTGAGCCCCACGATCTTCCGGTGGGATAAAGTACGGACCACGGGAGGCACGGCGACGCTTTTAATCAACGGCACGTTCGCGACTTTAAACCCGCGATAGGCCAGATAGATCGACAGCGGCGTCTTCGACGTGCGCGAAATGCCGAGCAATACGATGTCCGCTTGATCCAAGGTCTCGAGCCCCTGCCCGTCGTCGTGCTTCACCGTGAATTCGATGGCTTCATTGCGGCGGAAATAATCGCTCGTGATTTTATACTGAAGCCCGGGCTGATCCGACGGGGCCGTTTCCAAGTAGCGCGAAAAAATCGCCATGACCGGACCCATGACGTCCACGGCGTCCAATTTGGCCTCCGCAACTAAGCGCTGGAATCCCAATCGCAAATCCTCGGCCACAAACGTGTAGACGACCAGGCCACCGGTTTCCTGGGCCTCACGTATGATTTTTGCGGCCCTCTCGAGACTCTGCACTTTTGAACGCCTCAAGACCGAGACGCCTTGCTGTTGGAATTGTCTCAGCGCCGCGACCGCCACGCTGATCGCAAGTTCGCCCGTGGCATCGGACACCGCATAAATAATGGGTTTTCTTTTTTCCATCACTCGCCGCTTTTTAAAATCCTGAGCTCTTGCTTGCCGATCCCGTCTTCGATCTCCAAGGCATGCAGTTTATCGCCCAGCTTTTGGAACTTCTTCTCCGCGCCGTCGAAACTGTTTTTGGCGTTCGAAAGATGGCGTCCGACCAGACCAAAATCTTCCGAAAACTTCCCAAAATCACCCTTGAGGCGCGCGATGTTGTCGAGGACGACACGAATGCCGTCTTGGATCTGCAAGCCTTTGAAGCCGATCATGATCGTCTGGAGATAGGCGTAAAAACTATTGGGCGAGACGGGAAAAACTTTTTTATCCTGCGCGTACTGGAGCAGGTCGCGCTCGGTCGCTTCGTGCCTTAAAATGATTTCGTAATAAACGTTTTCCGCGGGCACGTACATCAGGGCGAAATTCAACGTCCCTTCATCCGGCACGATGTATTTCTGCGCGATCGCGTCGATGTGTTTTTTCACGTCCTGCAGGAACA
Organism: Myxococcota bacterium; assembly: GCA_052033505.1. Lineage (GTDB taxonomy): Bacteria > UBA10199 > UBA10199 > JACPAL01 > JBPOJN01. The sequence continues at coordinate 1,580 of JBPOJN010000063.1, forward strand.
TCTTACGCGCGGCCTTCTTTTCTTCCTCGTCGGGCAATTGAATAATGCGCACGAAATTCTCCAAGGGAAATTTCGAATCGATCGAAACCAAACCTTGCGCCGAGCGGATGATCGCATCGACTTTTTGACCCGACTTAAAAGCGTACTGGGTCTCATAGTGCTCGCGTGGGAGGACTTGCGATAGGAGATCGGTCAAAAATAATTCCCCGAGAGACCCGCGCAGTTTCGGGGAACGCAGGACTTCGTTTAAATGTGAAATGTCCTTACCGACCTCGAAAATCTTTTTTGTCTGCTCTTCGACGCGTCCGAGGCTTTTCTGCACGTCCCCGACCACGCGGGCGGCGTTATCGAGACGGTCGCCCACCTGCTTGTGGGATTCCTGCACGAAGGTCATGACGTGCTTCTGGGATTCTTGGGAGAACTTCACCCCGTCCTGGAGACGGTCCGCCAGTTCCTTGGTCAGCTGCGACATTTGTTGATGCACGAGCTTAGACGACGAATCGACGTTGTCGCGCAAAAAATCCATCTGCTGTTTCATCAGCAGAAAATCAGAATTGGGTTTTCGGGAGGAGAACAAAAGAAAGGCGATCAATGCGATCGCGAGCACCAACCCTATCGCTAGAAAAATGGTCGTCATGGCGGTTACGTTTACGCCTGGAAAGAAGAGGAGTCCAAGGGAAATTGGTTGCAAAGCCGGTCTTTAAAGCCGACATAAACCGTCATGGATAACGTCAAAATCTACACCACAGCCACCTGCCCTTTTTGCAACGCGGCCAAGGACCTTCTCAAGAGTCGCGGCTATGCTTACGAAGAAATCGACGTCAGCGACGATGACGACTTCGACGCCCTGATCAAAAAAACCGGCTGGAAGACTGTGCCCCAGATTTTTTTCGGAGAGAAATTGATCGGCGGATTCCGGGAATTGACGATGCTGGACCGCGAAGGAAAATTAAAAAAGACCTGATCTCTTGACCTATACCGCCGTATCGCGGCTCTGACGCCGGAAACCCAAAGCCACCGAACGCCCCAATGCCGGCGACGCCGACTTCTCGCTCTTACCTTCCGAACCCGTCATCTTCTTATAGTCACCCCGACGCATCTCCGCGATCGTGAAGCTCTGCGTTGACGCGGTGGGCGAAGGCTGGCCGGGCACGTAGGAGGGACGGCCGTTGAATAAAATCTGTGCGCGCAGGTTGAGCACTTGGGATTGATGCAACTCCTCATGACCCGTCGCGGTGTTCGGATCTCCTAAACTAAAAAATTTAACGTCCGCTGGCTCCGCTTCCGCGGCTTCCGGTTTTACGGACGTATTCGTTTTCGGAGCGGATTCGGCATTTTTGGGAGTCTCTCCGGTCGTTCCCAATTCCCGGGGCGCCTCCGCCGTTTCGACGGAAGACTCTTCCGAGGCGGCCTGGACCGAAGCTTCGTCTTTGGAACGCGACAAGTCTTTCGACGTTTGTTCCGATTTTTCAGTCGCCGCGGCTTTTTTCGCGTTTTGCGGGGGAAGCGCCGCCGCGGGAGCCTGGGTCGCCGCGCTCGCGGCCTTCGGCATGCGAGGGTCGGCGCCCTTCATCATCTGATGATAAGCTTCGTGGTTTAAGGACGGCTGGCGGGGATCTTCCGCCCCGGCTTTTTGCGCCTCCGAGGCATTCGTCGGTTTCTGAGCCGCCTGTTCCGCTTGGGTCGTGGCTTCGGGTTTCGTGGCCTTAGAAGCCTCAGCCTGAGTGGCGTGATTGCTTTCGAACGATTTTTGGTTTTGAGCCGACTGGTGCTCGGCATTTTCCGACTTTTGGATCTGGCTCTTGGCGACGCTGCTCTTCGTTTGGGAATTTCTTAAATCGCGCGTTACGCTTTCCTGGGTCAGTTGATTGGACGTCTCCTCGCTCTGCCGCGCTTCATTACGGCGCGCATCGTCCCGAGACTTGTCGACGGGGCGGTCGACGGAAGGGCTGATCTTCGGCAGGTTAAGGTTCAAGTCCATAAAAAATGGGAGTATCCCGAAGGGTATCAAGCAAACGGAGTGCCAAAATCTAAAAATTATAGGCCGCTAAGTTAGCAATACTACTTGTCTTTTAAGACTCTCTTCTTGAAAAGCTGACGGCCTTGTGGTCTACACACGCCAGTTTTGAGGGTAATTCTATGAAAAAATATATCTTATTTGCGGTAGTTTTAGCCCCTCTGGGGTTCTTCACCCATGGTTTATTGACGTCTATGACCATCCCCCAAAAAGAAATGGAGCGCCGCGAGGCCCGACAAAAGGCGGTAGAAGCTCAAGAAAAAGCCTCTTATTTAGAAGCCGCGAAACGATACTCCAAAAAAATGGCCCTTGTGGCCTCGAAAAACCAAAATATTCCTGAATCGGAAATCCTCTGCCCGGCCGGCCTTGCCGGGCCCATAGATTATATAGCGACGGATCCAGAATTTTTCGAACACTTCGCCTCCGGGACTTATACGAAAACGATCGCCAGTCCCGAACCCGATACCTGGTACCGTTCGAAGCACGCCCAAAAACTTCTTGACCTGCTCCGCATGCTTCCCTCTCCCGAAAAACTTGAAACCTGGGACCGGGCCACCATCGACGCCGTCAAGACTTTGGAAAAAACGCCGTACTTCCTGATCCTTTATCCCGAAAAATTTTATTGGCCTAAGATCGAAGAAAATACGGGCATCTTCTTTTCCGGAGTTTTCGCCGGCTGGCAGGCCTTAGTCGACGCTTCGACTGGAGAAATCCTCTGCCGCCATCGCCTGTTCGCGGTTAGTTCGGAATCCGTCGAATATAAAAAATATAAAACTCGCCGCCTCGCCACAGTCCATGACAACGCGGAAAAGAAAATCAAAGAAGATTTTATCAAGAACTTTTGGGCCGCTGTCCAGGCCAACCTCGAGAAAAGGAGTGTTCCGTGAACCCTTTCAACCCACCTCCTCCCCCGCCGGCAGTGCAGCCGACGTCGAAACCGACCATGCCCGCTCTCGCATTCTGGAGCTATATCCTGTCGTTTTTATGCTCCCCCCTAAGCTTAATTTTGTGCGTCATGACCATTCGGAAATATCCCGACCATGCACGCGCAAAAGGCTTAGCTTACGTCAGCATCGTGATCGGGCTTTTTTATTTGGCCGTGTTTACGTTGGTGAGATTTAAAACCTAAGCCGCGACAGGCGCGCGAGGGATTTGTCGATCGTGAGACGGAGGGCTTGAGACCCCCGAATTTCTTTCTCCAGTTTCGCAAGCGTGCCTTCACCCGACTCTTCCATACCCTCGCACACCAGCGGCAGATCGACCCCGGCGTTCAGGCTTAAGACCGCCGCCTCCGCGTCCGAATACTTCGCCGACACGGCCTTCATGCGAAAATCATCCGAGATCACGAGCCCACGGAATTTAAGCTGCGTACGCAAAATGTCTTTGAGGATTTTCGGGGAAAATGTCGCCATGTTTTTAGGATCCAAGGCCCGGTAAACGACATGGGCTGTCATCAGCATCGGCACCCCGGCCCGCGCGGCCGCTTGAAAAGGTTTCAATTCGACTTTTTCCAAAAGTTTCCGCGAACGGTTCACGAACGGAAGCGTGAGATGTGAGTCTTGGTCCGTATCTCCATGCCCGGGAAAATGCTTGCCGCAGGTGACGATGCCTTCGCGACGTAGTCCCTTTTCGAAGGCCAGGGCCACGGATGAAACCGCATCGGGATCGGAAGAAAAAGCACGGTCCCCGATGATGGGATTTTTAGGGTTCGAGTCGACATCCAAGACGGGCGCGAAGTCTAAGTTCACTCCGACGGATTTCAGCTCGCGGCCGAGCAAACGTCCGAAACGGCCGATGGACGCGAGATCCTTCGTGCGCGCGAACACCTCTCCCCAAAAAGACGCGCGCGGGAATCTCATCATGTCCAAAGGCAGGCGGCTCACGCGGCCACCCTCTTCGTCGATGCCGATCAAGAGTCTCGGGCCGCCGAAACGCCGGAGTTCCCGTGTCAACGACACCATCTGCTGACGCGATTCGATGTTTCTCTTAAAAAGAATAACACCGGCCGGCCGGTGCTTTTTCAAAAACTCTTTCGCGCTTCGAGATAATTTCGTGCCCGAAAATCCCCAAACAAAAAGCTGCGAAACGCTTTTCTGATTTCCGCCACCCATAATCATACCTCTTTCACATCCAGCGCGTCCCGGAGGCCGTCGCCCAAGAAATTAAAACCTAAAATCGTGACCGCCATCGAGACGCCCGTCGCGAAAGCGATATGCGGGGCGACCAGGAGATATTGCACGCCTTGGTCCATGAGCCGGCCCCAGGTAGGCGTGTCCGTCGCGATGCCCAACCCTAAAAAAGACAGCGTGGACTCGGCCAAGATCACGCCCGCCATACCGAAGGTCGCCTGGATGAATAATGGCGTCGTCAGATGCGGTAAGAGATGCCGGAATAAAATCCGCGGCGTGGACGAGCCCAACCCCCGCGCCGCATGGACGTAATCCCGTTCCTTCAAACTTAAAATCTGAGACCGCGCCAGGCGCGCGTATCCCACCCAACCCACGGCCGAAAGCAGGATGATCATGGACATGACGCCGCCTTCACGCCGGAACGCGGCCAAGGCGATGATGAGAAGTATCGAGGGAAACGCGAGCACGACGTCAGTCGCAAAAATAAAGAGATGGTCCCAACGTCCGCCGAAATATCCCGCGGCCGCACCAAGCAAGGTGCCGAAAAAAGCCGAAAGGCTGACAGTCGCGACGCCGACGATGAGGGAAACGCGCGCTCCGTGCACGAGAAGAGCCAGCAAGTCACGGCCTTCTTCGTCGAACCCGAGCCAGTGGCCGGCGTGAGAGGTTTGGAGTTTCAGGGAGAGATCGAAAGCGTCGGGATCGGGCGTGAAAAACCCGCCGAAGATGGCTAGCAAGACAACGCCCAACAGGAGACTTGCACCGGCGATGAGTCCGAATCGTTTCAAAAAAATCCTTAGAAATTATTAACCGTCACCAATTCCAGATTTTTCCGTACCCGTCCAAGAACTCCGGAACCTGCCGCCGCGTGATGGATTGGACGCCGGGAATCAAGTCCGCGGGAGAAATACCCCTCTCTTTCGCGTCTTCTTCGACGAAATAAACGGGCACACCCTTTTCGATCATCTTCATCAGGTCACGGTCGATCTGTGGTGAACGCGGGACCTTGTGCGAGCCGAAGACCAAGCCCGACGCATCCTGGCCGCGCAGGGCGTAATTCACGGCGTTGGATTTAAGCAGCACGGAAATGTCGGCGCCGGAATTTTTCAAGATATGCGAAAACCACAGCACGGTATCGTCCTGCTCTTCGATCGTGCCCCGGTACGCGACTTCCACGATGCTTAAGATTTTTGCCATAAGTTTTCCTTTGAACGAGTCGGGTTAACGGGTCGGGATCACCAGCGTGACTTGGCTTTGTTCGGAGCTGTCGAAAAAATCCTTCGGACCTCCGCGCTGAGGACCGTCGATCCATTCGCCAGCGCCGCGTTCATCCACGCACAGACCACAATTGATCCATTCGAAGGTGACGCCTTTTGCCTTGGCGAATGCGAACAACGATGCGACCCAATCCTTAGTCGTCGGATGAGCTTCTTCTTCGAGCGTCGTTCCGTGCGCGGGATTCGCATGGGGTTTTTGGTTTTTCATCGTGACATTCACCGCACCTTCGTAAGCGAAGACGGTGACGTCGATGCCTTGGTTCAAGGCCTCATGGACGATACGGAGCGACGTCGTCGAATTCGGCGACTCGTAGGGCGGGTCCATCATCAGAAGCGTGAGTTTTTTCTTTTCCATGGTTCTCCTAGTGCCAAATGACCTTCGTGCCGTCCGTGAAAAGAAGCGGAATGAAATCCTTCATCTCGATCGCCGTCACGCCGTCGACGGTGGCTCCGATCGCCCTCTCCCGTAGGGAAAACCCGTCGGCGAGTAATGTCACTTTCTTCTGCCTCAAGTGACCGAAAAGAGCTTCGCAAGAAGAACCTTTCCTCAAACCCAAAACAGCATTCTGGATGAGATAAAGGGTCACTTCGTGGCCTCGCGCCAGAAATCCTTCGACCACCGCAGGCAAATCGCGTGCGACCGCATTTTCAAAAGGATCTTGAGTTTCTATCAAAAGATATTTCGTCATACGTTCTCCGGTAACGCCTTCTTAAAGGAATCTAATCCTCGGATCCAGCTTCGCCTGTAACAAATCGGTAAAAATATTCACCAAGGTGTACGAAAACGCGATGCACAGGATGCATCCCTGCACGACGGGATAATCACGGCGCTCGATAGACTGGATCAGCAGAGATCCCAGGCCGGGCCACGCGAAAATGCGCTCGGTCACGACGGCGCCGGCGAGCAGGACGCCGAATTGAAGCCCCACGATCGTAAGGATGGGATTGAGAGCGTTTCTCAAAGCATGCTTCAAGACGATCGTTTTTTCGGCGACGCCCTTGGCGCGGGCGGTCCGGACGAAATCTTCCCTCAAAGTCTCGATCATTGAGGAACGCGTCATGCGCGTCAGGATCGCGGCCATGCCGAAACCCAGCGTCATCGCGGGCAGGACGATGCTACCCGTTTCCCGGCTACCGGAGATGGGCAGGAGATCAAGTTTCACGGAGAAAACGTGAACGAGTAAAGGGCCCAAGAGAAACCCCGGGATCGAAATCCCCAAAATCCCGATCAAAAGTGAGACGTGATCCCAGACGCGGCCTTTAAAAACCGCAGCGAGCGTGCCCATCACGAGCGAGAAGGTGATCGCCACGATCATCGCAGCGCCGGAGAGCTTCAACGAATAGGGATAACTCTCCGCAATGAGCTTCAGCACGGGACGCCTCTCGACAAGCGATCTCCCCCAATCGCCGGTGACGACGCCGCCTACGTAATGCGTGAACTGACGCGGCAGCGATTGATTCAAGCCCAAGGCCTCGCGCATGGCCTGACGGTCCGCGGGCATGGCCTGTTCGCCCAGGATAATGTCGACGGGATCTCCCGGCACGAGATGGACCAGCGAAAAAACCAGCGTCAGCACCGTCAGCAAGACGGGCGTCAAAAGCAAAAGACGTTTGAGAAAATAGCGCAGCATTTATTTTTTACTCACCTCGGCGATCCACTCGAAAGACGCATTCGGCCTCAACCGCAAACCTTGGACGCGCTTGGAGACGACCGCGTAATTCGTCTCATACCACAACGGGATAATGGGCAGGTCGCGCGCCAGGATTTTTTGCACTTCGGAATAAATCGCCCGCCTCCGCGCGATATCGGAAACACCCCGCCCTTCTTCGGTCAGACGGTCCACGGTGGCGTCCTGATAAGCCCCGCGATTGGCGCCCGCGGGCGGTGTCTGCGCGCTGTGGAAGACGTTGTAAAAAATATCGGGCTCAGAGACCCCGACCCAGGTCAGCGAAAAAATATCGAAGTTGCCCGCGTTCACGTCATGGAAGAAAATCCCCCATTCATACGGCAAGACCTGAACCGCGATCCCGATGTCTTTGAGATACCGCGCCATGAGACGGGCGAGCGCGATACGGTCTTTTTTGGTCGACGTCTTATAGGTCACGGTGAATCTCGGCGCGGGACCGTCGCCGTCGGGATCGGGAAATCCGGCTTCGTCGAGCAAGCTCTTCGCTTTTTTCGGATCGTATCCGTATTGCGGGACGTCGGCTTCGTAAGCCCAATGCACGGGGGCTAGAATCCCCGTCGCGGGCGCCGCAAGACCGCCCAAGCGATGCTCCATCAGGGACTTCCGATCAATCGCATAGGCGATCGCCTGCCTTACTCTCAAATTTTGCAAAGGATTGCCGTTTCGAGACCGGAGCTGAAGGCCCAGATACGTCATGTTGATGCCTTCGGTCGTCGCGAGAAAGAGATTCGGATCGTCTTTAACGGCGGGCAAAAGCGGCGGCGGGACATTATTCTGCAAAACATCAATACGGCCGTTTTTCAATTCCAAGAGACGCAAGTTGTCGTCCGGCACGACGCGGAATAATACATTCTCGATCCCGGGTCCGGGCGTCCCATCCCCGGAATACCGCACGAGATGGATTTCTTCATTAGGGCGAACCTCCGACAAACGATAAGGTCCCGTACCGATTTGCGGGTCTCCCTGCGTAGGCAGGATGCCGATCGTCAACGCAGCCAAGATCGGCGAAAAAGGTTCTTTCAGCGTAATGACCAGCTCCAAGGGCGATAGGATCTCGATCACCTCGATATTATTAAACGTCGATTGGAACGGCGAGTTCAGCGCCGGATCGCGCGTCGACTCGAGCGTGAACTTTACGTCCTCCGCGGTGAACGAGCGTCCGTTATGAAAACGAATTCCGTCTTTGAGCCAAAAATGATATTTCAAATCGGATTCGACTTTATACCTTGCGACTAAGTCCGGAACGATCTCCAACCGCTCGGAGTAACGAAACAGGCCGCGATGCAAGAGCTGGGAGATTTTAGAGGAATACGCGTCGGAGGTGAGCCGCGGATCGAAAGTCAGCGGCATGGTTTCGATGCCGACCACCAAAGTATCCGCGGGCGTCTTAAGCTGCGAAGAACCGCAACCGATGAAACACAAAGAAAACAGGGAAACAACCTTGAAAATCCGGAGGGTCTGGCGTTTCGAAAAAATCCATGGGATGGGTGGCACGCGACGAAAAATTATGCGAGTTTGTAAATCGTGTCAAACATTGGTCTGGCTCCTCTCTTTTCTTTTTCTAGCGTCCGCACAGGCCGCGTCTCCGTCTGCTGCCCATAAAATCAACCCCCAAACTATCGATGATTTTTTGATGAAGTCGGCGCTCAAGTCCGCCTCGATGTCGCTCCAAGTCGCCTCACTTCCGGAAGGAAAGATCCTCTACCAGCGTTACGCGGACGTCCCCATGATCCCCGCTTCCAATATGAAGATCGTCACGATGGCGGCAGCCTTGCGGGAACTCGGCCCTCTCTACACCTTCCGCACGGAGATTTACGCGCGGGCGCCGGCGCCGAAGGACGGACGCTTGCCGGAAATTTGGATCAAAGGCTACGGCGATCCTTTTCTGACCCAAGAATCGCTCCGTGACATCGCTCATCAGCTGGCTGTGTCCGGCGTCAAGACCGTGGACGGAGCGGTCTATCTCGACCAAACCTATTTCGACCGCAATGGATTGACGACGTATCTTTCGGGGGAAGACGACCTCTTGCACACGATCGTGACCGGTACCTTGCCCAGCGGTCATTCGCCCAAGGCGCGCGTCCAAAAAGACGATCCTGATTTGGAAACCGGACGCACTCTCATGCGTCTGATGTCTTTGGAGCGCATTACGGTCACAGGCCCCTTACGTCGCGAGGCCGTTCCGAAAGACGCCTTCCTCCTCCTGACCCACCGCTCACCGCCTTTCAGTGAAATTCTCAAAAAACTCGGCAAATCGAGCGACAATTTCATCGCCGAGCAATTGGTCAAAACCATCGCCGCCAAACATTTCGGCCCTCCAGGCGCTCTGAACCGCGGACTCTTCCTGATGCGCGACTACTTGAAGTCGTTGGGCATCCCGGAATCGGAATTCGTCTTGGACAACGGATCGGGACTGACGCGGATATCAAAAATGACGGCCGCGCATTTCGTCAAAATCCTCTTCGACATGTCGGTGTCGCCCTGGAAGGACGAGTTTCGGGAAGCCTTGGCGGTCTCCGGAACCGACGGGACCTTGGTACGTCGTTTTTCTCCGCGCTTAAAAGGCAAAGTCATCGCTAAAACCGGAACGCTTCGCGGCGTCACGGCGCTTTCAGGGTATGTGCTCGACGGAAAAAAGCAGTTCGCGTTTTCTTTCCTCTTCAACGACTTTCAGGCTTCCCTTTCGGAGGCGACGCGCATAGAAGACGCTTTATTAACGCTAATTTCTGATTCCTTATGAACGCAACGCGACGCGGTTTGATAATCGCCCTTCTCCTCTTTTCACTGGGATTCGGACTGCACGCGTCTTTGACGAAACTTTCCGGCGAACTCCCGCAAATCTTCCCCGACGTCGCCCGCGAAGACCGGATACTGCCTCCGCCTCCGGAAACGAAACTCGAAGAGGACATTCCTCCTCCGCAAAATGCCGTACCCATCAAGCGCTCTCAAGAAGTCTTCGAAAACGCAGTACAAGCCTCGACTGAATCCCTAAAACCCGTCGCAGGACTCGCCTCCAAAAGACCTTTGATCCATGGAAGCCGGCTGCCAGAGTTGTCGGGACTCACGCGCGGGGTCAGTGAGCGCTTTCCCGTCCCGGCCGTCCTCGTTCCGGCGGTAGATTTTTGGAAAAAAATATACGGCGTCTACAGCTCGCGGCAGGTGGTGATCCACGACATGGATCATCTGGAGGTCGAATACGGAGTTTTAGATTTTGATGAGGCCGGCAAAAAAGTTTCGCGCACAGCGGAAATCAACGCTCAGACCGCCAAAATCCGCGCTGCCTTATCGGAGCTCAACGCTTGGGACGGACATTCCCCTGTGTCGAATGAAGCCCAGAGAATCGCAGTGCTATTCCAGAACGTTTCCGATCCCTTAAAATATAAAAAGGCCAAGGACGCGATTAGGACCCAAACGGGCATGAAGGATCGCTTCTTGGCCGGCATCCGGCGCTCAGGTCGCTACCTACCGACCTTCGAGCGGATTTTTCAGCAGTATGGAGTTCCACGAGAGATCACGCGTTTAGTCTTCGTAGAATCGACTTTTTTCGAGAAGGCCTTTTCAAAAGTGGGCGCCGCCGGACTCTGGCAGTTCATGCCGGAGACGGGTAAGAACTACATGACGGTCACGCGCCAAGTGGACGAACGTTACGACCCGATTCTCGCCACCCACGGAGCGGCGCAGCTTTTGCTGAAAAACTATGCCCTCTTGGGCACCTGGCCATTGGCGATCAACGCTTACAACTCCGGCGGCGGAAACCTGCTCAAGGCCATCGCTGCCCACGGCACACGCGACATCGGGACCATCATCAAAAACTACCGCAGCGGCAGCTATGCGTTCGCTTCGCGGAATTTTTTCCCGTCTTTCCTAGCCGCTTTGGACGTCTATGAAAATGCCGATCGTTTCTTCGGATCGATCAAAAAAGACGTCCCGCTGAACTTCGACGTCGTCACCCTGCCTACGACGATGAGCTTTCCCGAAATCGCCGTTTTTTCCGAAGCGTCTTTAGACCAATTAAAAGAACTCAATCCCGCCTATGCGCCCGAAGTTTTTGAAGGAAAATTTTCGCTTGCGAGCGGCACACAGATCCGTTTGCCCCAAGGCCGCCAGGCTTTTTTTGCGGCCCGATGGGTCCGAAACTCTTTCCCCTCCCCCGCTCTACCCCCGGTGTCCGAACCCTCCGCCGCGCCCTTGGCTTTGAGCCTTCCGACCCCTTAAACGTTCTCAGATTGGCGAAATAAGTGACACATCCCTGACAAAAGGGTGGGAAGCGACCCATGCCTTTTCCGGGAAGTGGATAGATTTATAGCTGTTTTCGTCGAAAGGAGGAGGCGGATTTTTTGGCCCCTTGATTGCTGCTAAGGCCTATACCTAACGGAGGAAACCTTATGTTTGTTGGAATCATCAAAACGCGTGACGTCCTGCTTCATCCCATCACCATCATGAAAATGCGGGGCGTAAAAGGCTACGCCAAGCTCTTAATCCGGGCGTTGAGCCCCCGCCGTTATCGCTTCATCTCGATGATCCAGAACACGCAGTGGGTGTTCCTGGGCAATAACAAGCGATAACGTCACCAGTCGGGCCGGCGTCTCATTTCTTTTTTCGAGGCGTGCAATTTCTTATTCGTCAACATCTTCTCCTTCGCTCTCTTGGACCTCTTCCTCTTCTGCCGGCGAATTTTCTCACGTCTTTGCTGCTCCGACGACTCCCGGCCCAAAGCCTTCTCTTCCAATTTTTCGCACAGAAGTCTGCGTGCTAAAAACCGGTTCATCGCCTGACTACGCGATTCCTGGCAGCGCACGCTCAATCCCGAGATTTCGTGGCGCAACGAAACCGCCATCGACGTCTTGTTGATTTTCTGTCCGCCCGCTCCGCTGCCTTTAACGAAATCCTCGATCAAATCCTCTTCGCGCAAGCCTAACTGCGCCATTTTTTCTTCGAGCTGTTTTTGTTTTTCGGGGGAAACGGGGAAGAGAGGCATGCAACCTCCTTTTTTAGTTTCGTTCCAAGCTGCGCGTCATTTGGATGCGGGTGTGATTCATGAGCGATTCGATGCCCGACGGGTTACCGCGAAAAGACTCGACGGAGATCGGCGGCAGGATCTCGACGCGCATGCGGGCCTTGCGGTGCAGGAGGACGGTATCTTTCGGCAGAGCTTCGGCGGAACCTTTGATGACCAAGGGAAGCACGTCACAGCCCGATTCGACGGCCAACTTGAAAGCACCGATCTTGAACGGCAGCATTTTCTTCCCGTCGCGGGACCGCGTGCCTTCGGGGAAGAAAAGCATCGAGGATCCTTTTCGAAGCCAGTTTCGGGACGCTTGGATGCATTTTTCGCGGCTGGCTTCGTTCCCCCGATCGATCGGTACGTAACCATTCAACCACATATTCCAACCCAGGAGCGGGACCCGGAACATGGCCTTTTTCGAAACCCATTTGAAATGCAGAAAAGTCGCGAAGACGACCAAGATATCCACCCATGACTGATGATTCGCGACGAGGATGTAGGGTTTATTGCGCTCGACGTTTTGCTTGCCTTGAACGTTCAACAACCAAAAAGGATTCACCCACACGTACAGCGCCGCCCAAAAACAGGAAAACTGATGCAGGATTTTTAAATTACGGTCAAAAGGGCCGGTAATCACCCTCAAGACGGCAGCGATCAAAAAAAACACGGTCGAAGTCACGATGAAAAACGCCCATAAGAGGACGTTGATGGAGATAATGCCGGCCTTTCGAACGTTTTTCATGGAGTCCTTTTTTCACGGCTCCAGACGAAAATCAATCTTCCGATCTTCGGATTCGCGGATCTGAATGCGTTTGTGACTCTCGCCTAACCGCGTGTGACGGGCTTCGATCCAATAATCACCCGCGGGCACGTTCGGGATCAAGAAGCGCCCTCGCGCGTCGGAGATGGCGTAAAAAGGATGGTCCGTCACCACGATCGTCGCGCGCATCCATTCGTGAACATCGCAGCGCAGTTCCACCACTTCCGGAGAGGCGAAACGGAAGCGCACTTCTGAAGATTGCTGATTCCGTTTCATGACGGGATTGGTACGGCTGACCGTTCTGAGCGCGTGGGAAAGCCCGTCGGAATTCCTTACAATGACGTCCTGTCCCGTGCGTACAACGACGATAGAAGGTTGAAACCGGCAATTTTTTTGATCGATGGCGACTTCCCTAGAAATAGTTGGCTGAGGCGTAGCCGTCATGGGTCCCATCAAGGAGACGACGGCGTCAGACAGTTCCCCGTAGGCCCCGAGTTTGACCTCGTCGATGACGGCCTCCGATCCGCAGGTATTCGAATCAACGGTAATGGCTTTATGCGCGGATCTGGGAATTTCGCCGCGATAACGAACCGTTCCGGAAATAGCGCTCGCAGCGGAAGCCTCGTGCACCGAGAGGCAGACGAAGAGCAAAAGGAGGTAAAACTTACTGGTTTCCAAGGCTCATGATGTAATCGCGCAGGGCATCAGCCTGCTTCTGGCGATCACCACCCAAGACGTCGGTGGGAGCTGAATCATCTGAGGGCAAGAAGGCCGGCATTTTTACACCCGGGGTGAATTTCTGCGGGTCCTTCACCCATTCCGGAATGAACTCATAACGGATACGTTCATGCGCCAAGGCCAAATCAGGTCCCCACTGCTCGGGTGCAGACGGAGGGTTCTTGCCGTTTTGGATATGGCAGTTAAAGCAGCTGAAATAATCCATCGAGGCCAACTTCGCGCCCGCGGCGATCATCTCCGGATCGGCGGGTTTCGGCGTGACGCTGGAAATGTCGGCAGGCACCTTATCGAGAGATGAGAAATATTTGATGATCTTATTGGTCTGTTCGTCGGTGAAATGGAACGTCGGCATGCGCACTTCGATCCAAGGACGCAGCTTGATCATGGCGGGATTCTTCAAGAACGCGAACATCCAAGGAGGCCGCACGCGCGCCCCGATACCCATGAGAAGCGGCGGAGATTTATCGGCACCGATGACGTTTTCGATCAGACGGCCTTCGCCTTCGATCATGTGACAGCCCTTGCAATTCAATTGTTCTACCAAACGGCGTCCATCATCGATGTCTTTTTGATGAGGATTTTTCTGCGTCATCGAGAAGCGTTCCGGCACTTGTTCTTTTTTTAAGCCTTTGAGGAACACGACTAAGGCGTGGATGTCTTCATCCGGCAGACCGAAGTTAGGCATGCGAGAGGTCGTCCTTTCGGTCAAATACATGCGCGGCTCTTTGATTTTTCCGAACGTCCAGTCTTCCCAAGTTCGCGGAATTTTCGTGTCGCCGAAATCAAGCTCGTAGACTTCCTTTTTGGCGAAGGCCGTGAGTTCAACCGAGAGCTTTGAGGCGTTTTCGAAACCTTTGATATTATGGCAACCGTAGCAACCGTATTGCGAAATCAGCAGATAACCTTTTTTGGCGTTTTCGGCGTCCGCAAGGCGCGTGCGCAAAGCTTCGTCGGGAGCCGCCGGAGTGCCTTTTTGCACCAAGTAGGCCGTGATGTCGGAAGCTTCTTGAGACGTCAGGCGCAGATCCGGCATTTTAGAATCCGGATTGTAGATCTTAGGATTCTGGATCCAATTGTAGATCCAATCCGCGTGCGTCTTCGAAGCTATCTTATCCAAGGCGGGAGCGAGCCCCGTGCCCTTACCGTCCATTGTGTGGCAACCATAGCAGCCGACGGTTTCGAAGAGTTTTTGACCGTTGGCCGCATCGCCGCCAGTAAAACGCCCCAAGGGATAATTGAATTTTTCGGAAGACTGCAGGATATATGCGGTAACTTTTTCAACTTGGCCCGGCTCTTCGATGTCCAAAGGAGGCTTTGGCATCTTTGTATGTGGCAGGTACGATTTCGGATCCTTGATCCAGCCGACCAACCATTCGGGATTAACCTTATTTTCAACTTTCACGAGGGACGGACCGACTTTCGGAGCTGATTCAAACCCTTGAATCGCGTGGCATCCCGTACATCCCGCGTCCCAAAAAAGCTTCTTGCCTTTCATCGCGACCGGAGCGTGATCGAGCTTCCACTGATCTTGGTGGCATTTATTACAAGAGGCTTGAGTAAAATCGGTTTTTAAAAGAGGTTCTTTCCAGTGGTGGACGAATCCGTGTGCGAAGTCACCTTCTTCAAGTGGCTTATGTTCGATTTGTGTCGCCCGTCCCTGGCCACCGTGGCAGGTCGTGCAACCAAACTGCTCCGGCGGATGCTTGCCCAGTATCTCTTCACGGAAAGGATGTGTTTTATAAGGCTGCTTTTCATTCTCGAAGCCCGCGCGGTTAATCGCAACGTGGCAAGATTCGCACCGGTCAACGGTCCCCCAGACGACTTCTCCACCTTTTCCAAGATCATCGATGACGGTCTGCTTGATTTCGTCGCTACGCTCGGAAATGGCGGCCATCTTCTTCTGGATTTTCTCTAAGGGCTCCCAGTATTTCTTTTCGAGCACTTGCCACTTTTTAAGCTCGGAGAAATAGCCGTCTTTGACTGCGTCTATCTCTTTGAGCGCTGCCTCTTTTTCGTCGACGATTTTTTTCAGGTCTTCGATGCGCTTCTGGAGGTCGTAATATTCTTTTTTCTTCACTTCCGCTTCATGGGCGTGATTTTCCTCTAGGGCGTGCTTCCACTCGTAGAAAACCTCGTCTTGATCGGCTTTTACAAAGCCAAAATTCTGTTTGGCATCGCTTAAGGCGATTTTTCTTTTCGCGGATTCTTGGTCGGCTTTTTTAAACTCCGGCCCTTCCATCTTGACCTGAGCCTCTTCGGCTTTTAGGCGGATCTTACGGAGGGACATCTGCCCTTCTGCGACCGGATCCGGAAGCTTATCGCGACGCTCATCTTCTGCAACCAGGGATTTTTTGGTTTTCTCGTACTCATCTTCAACTTTCTTGAGCTCGAGATGGTTGAACTCGCTCTGATAGCCCTTCCAGGAACGGCGCGCGATGAATTCGCTGTAATAGGCCCATAAAGCCACCGTCGCAAACAAGGAGGCCACGACGAACCAAATCTTCGTGTAGGATTTCTTTTCTATCGGATCGATTTCGGCAGCCATAGGGTCTCTTCGTTCGCGCAGATCAAATATTGAGCCCAATCCAGGGCAACGTGACTATGTATTTAATGTTCAACGTCCAGCGCAGCACCATCTTGATAGGCAGTGCCATCATCGTCAAAAACAAGAATGCGGTCAGACCGTAACGAATCGGTCCCAACTCCTGAAGCATCTTCGTATTCTTCTTCCAGAAGTAAAAGACGACTCCGATCGTGTAGTAAATGCCGACCAGGCTCAATCCGAAAATCGCGGCGACGACTTTATTTCTCAGGATATCGAGCCCCAGCTTCTGAGCCAGAAACATATTCAGATCGATATTGGTCAGCGCGACGACCTTATGCGGATCCCAATGCTGCCAAGGCATAAAGAAATTCCAGCCCGGACCGCGGAAGAAAACGCCGATGATGATCAAGAAAATCCAGAGGACCAAGAATCCGAAGCAAAAAACCGAGATCGCAAAAGGACGCTCGCGGAACGTATAGTAACCCGAACCCTTTTTATTGATATCGATATAAGGAATCAACATGAGGCCGACGATGATCAAGCTCGGCAGCACGACGCCGGCCATCCAAGGATCGAAGTAGACCAAGATTTCCTGCAGACCTAAGAAATACCAAGGCGCTTTCGAGGGATTCGGTGTCTTCGCCGGATTGGCCGGCTCTTCCATCGGAGCGTCGATCACGATCGACCAAATCGTGAGTGCGATCAGAGACAACAAACCGATCACAAATTCGGACTTCACCAGATGCGGCCACGTATGAACCTTATCAGGGTTCAAGCTGGACGCCGGGGGCATCATTTTCGCTTCAGTTGTCGTTTCGTCAGCCATTGTGTGCTCGGGCGGAATAAGCCCTTATCCTTATAATGGTCCGGAAATACCACCGTCTTTGCGCACGCGCCAGAAGTGAACAATGATCAAGACCGCGGTCGCGATCGGGATAAAAATACAGTGCAACACGTAAAATCGCAGCAACGTCGGGGCGCCGACGACCGTACCAGCCGTCAAGACCGAGCGTGCGTCGTAACGGGGCGTAATCAAGCCCGTCAAATCACGGACTTGCTCGGCTAACGGACCTTCATGCCCCATCAACGGTGTGGCACGAGCCATGTTAGTACCGACGGTAACAGCCCAGATCGCCAACTGATCCCAAGGCAGCAAGTATCCCGTAAACGACAGAAGAAAAGTCAAAACTAAGAGGATGACGCCGACGATCCAGTTGAACTCGCGGGGTGGCTTGTACGAACCGGTCAAAAACACGCGGAACATATGCAACATGACCAAGATGACCATGCTGTGCGCGGCCCAACGATGCATATTGCGCATAATCATGCCGAACGGAACGTCGAACTGCAGATACTTCATATCGACGAAGGCGTATTCAGCGACGGGACGGTAATAAAACATCAAGATGACGCCGGTGACGGTCAGGATCAGAAAGAAAAGGAACGTCAATCCACCGGCGCACCACGTATAGGAAATCTTTATACCGTGACGGCGCACTTTCGAGGGATGCAGATGAAGAAAGACGTTGGACGCCGTCATTAAAACACGATTGCGGGCCGTATCCTTATAACCATGCCTAAAAATCGACTTCCAGACGTAGGAGTCGACGACGGTTTTTTGGATTTCTTCGATTTTTTCTTTGAGTTGAATAAAGTTCATGCCTGCACCACGAAGGAGTCAGGATCTTCCCACTGATCCTTCTCCCATAAGAATTTTTTACTTTTATCGACGACCAAGAAACCTTCATCATCCAATCGGATAGCAAGGCGCTCCAAGGGACGCGGGGCCGGGCCTTCGAAATTGATGCCGTCTATGGTAAATCCACTGCCGTGGCAGGGGCATTTAAACTTACTCTCAAGAGGCAACCAACGCGGCGTACATCCTAAATGAGTGCAGATGGCCTGGATCGCGATGACTTTGTCGGGCGTGCGCTCGATCCATACGCGGAACTCGTCCTTAAACCTCTCGCTCACTTCACCCACCTTATAATCTCCAGGCTTGCCCGCCCGGAAAACCGGAGAGGGTTCGAAGAGAACGCGCGGGAACATGAATCTCAAAAATCCGAGAAGGCCTAAGCCGATCGCCGACAGGAAAGCGCCCCAGCCCGCGAAGCCTAAAAATTCACGGCGCGTCCAGAGATTGGCGTCGTCGCCCTTCTTTTCGAGATTTTGACTCTCAGGAATCGTGTTTTGCATCGATTGTCCGCTGTAACATTATCCGCTCAAACACACGTTTAAAATTTTTTCTATTTTTAAAGACGGATAAAAAAATTCGCGCGCAATGTAACAACAGAACTCCCTTTGTCAAGAATTCGTACAGCAAAACTCCAGCAATTTTTCGAACTCGGAAAACCAACGGATTTCGGCGTCCTTCCGGAACCACGTCCGTTGGCGTTTTGCGTACTGACGCGTGTGGATTTTGATGAGACCTTCGGCTTCCGCAAGCGGAAACTCGCCCTTAAGATGCGCGATAATCTCTTTATATCCAATGATCCGAAGCGCGGGCGCGTCCCAGTGGGCACGAAGCCCTTCCACCTCTTCCACCAACCCTGCCCCCAACATTTCCGAGACGCGGGCGTCGATGCGGACTTTCAAAATTTCGCGCGGCAGGTCCAGGCCGACTTTCAAAAAAACCACCGTGGACGTTCTCTTGAGTCGGTGCTCCTCCCAAAATTCGGAAATCGGCCTCCCGGTCAACCGGAAAACCTCCATCGCACGGATCAATCTCTGGCGGTTTCCCCGCGGGATCGACGCCGCGGCGACAGGGTCTACGCGTTTCAAGGCCTCATGAAAGGCATCGACGCCGTCGCGCTTTATCTCAGCCTCCAAAATCTCCCTTAAACTCAAGTCCGCTTTCGGCCCCTCGAACAAGCCCTCCTCCAAAGCTTTGAGATAGAGCCCGGTCCCTCCGCAGACGATGGGGGTTTTGCCTCTTTTTTGAATGTCTTCGATCGCCGATGAAGCCAATCGGCGAAACTCCGCGGCGGAAAACGCCTCAGAGGGGTCGAGAATGTCGAGAAGGTGAAAGACAGCGCGTTTGCGGTCCTCCGCAGAAGGCTTGGCAGTACCGATATCGAGGCCGCGATAAACCTGGCCCGAGTCGGCGTTGACGATCTCTGCGCCGATCTTTTGGGCCAACTCCATCGCCGCTGCGGTCTTGCCCGAGGCCGTAGGACCGCAAAGAATGATGACCTTTGACTCCGAGGCCATCAAACCTTCCTCTTAAACCACTTCTCCATCTCCCCGAACGGAATCTCGAGGATCGAAGGCCGTCCATGAGGACACTGGCCGGCGAAAGGCGTTTCTTTCATTTCATTCAATAACGCCTGGATCTCTTCTTCGACCAATCTCTGGCCGGCGCGAATTTGGCGGTGGCAGGCCATGCGCTCCAAGACTTCGTGGATTTTTTCCTCGAGCGGCGTGAGTTTTTCGAAGGAATCCAGGCTTTCGATCAACTCTTCGATGAGACGGATGACGTCGGTGCCTTCCAGCAAGGCCGGCATGGCCCTCAACAGAAACGTATTGCCGCCGAAAAACTCAATATCGAGCCCGACCTTAGCCAACTCTTCGGTGTATTTTTTAAGAATCTCACCTTGAGAAGGACGCAGATCGAAACTCCGGGGAATCAAAAGCTGTTGCCGCGAGATGCCGCCGGTTTCATATTGCTTCTTTAACTTCTCAAACCCGATCCGCTCATGCGCCGCATGCTGATCGATCAAAACAAGCTTATCATCGCTCTCACAAATCAAATACGTCCCATGAGCCTGACCAATAACGCGAAAAAAAGGGATGAGGGCATTTTCCTGATGGGGGGTATCGGGTGCCGGATCGAACGCCGGAACACTATCCCCCATCGCTTGGTCCAACCTCGGAGAAAAAATCGTCTCTTCTTGTGCGTTTTGAAAATGAAACAGTGAAGAAGGCGCCGAGACTTCCGCGTGGTGATGTGGATGCAGAGCTTCCTTGACCCCTTCGCGAACCAGCTCGTGCACCAAGC
>JBPOJN010000089.1:0-17117 GCA_052033505.1 Myxococcota bacterium
TCCTCGCGATCACGCCGCCGTCGCTCACCCAAAAAACGTTTTCGACGCTGAACAAAATGAAGTTCATCGAAAAAGTCGTTTTAACCGACGTGAGCCACGAACGCGGCTTGATCACTGTTATCGGCCCCAAGGCGGCGGAGGCGTTATCCGGCCTTAACCTCCCAAGCGAGGCGAATCTCGCTTCGGAGGCCACACGGATTGTCATGTGGCGCGAGAATATTTTTGCGTTTCCGGTTTTTCACGTGTCATTTCCAAAAGAAGAGAGTTCCAAGATCACCGATCTTTCCTCGAAAACCATTCCTCTTTCGGAAGAAGGCCTCAAATATCTGTGGATGATTTCCGGCTTCCCCGAATACGGCCGGGATTTGGGCGATCAAAACATTCTACTCGAAACGCCGATCCCCGTGGCGCATCAACGCAATAAAGGATGCTATCCGGGACAGGAAGTCGTGGAGCGCATTTCAACCTACGGAAAAGGCCGCACGCCGAAACGCCTCTGCCGGCTTTCCTTGGCCGGTGAATATCACGTAAGTGGTGGCACCGAGATTTACGACGCCCAAGGCCAAAAGGTCGGGACGCTTACGTCTTCGTTCTACGATCCTCTCGATCGGAAAACGTTACTACTAGCTTACATTGACCAAAAGCATACGGATAAGACGGCGATTTCCTGCACAGGCGAACGACTCGTCTTAGACTAAGAGTGAAATAAGACGGGTTAAAGAATCAGCTATCCAATCCCGGCCAGCGATAATCTCTGCCCCCAGCGCCGCATCAGCGTTTCCTTCAATCCCGGATAGGTTTCCAAATGAGGGTCTTTCGCGAGCCAGGCGAAGGCTTCTTTGCGCGCAACTTCCAGAATTTTATGATCGCGTATGAGATTGGCCAACCTTAGCTCGGGCAAGCCTGACTGCCTCGTACCCAAGAAGTCACCGGGACCGCGGATTTTCAAATCTTCTTCGGCAATCTTGAAGCCATCCTGAGTCTCGCACATGACTTGAAGCCGTTTATAACCTTCGTGAGTCTTCGAAATCGGAGTAACAAGCAGACAATACGACGCTTTACTTCCGCGTCCGACGCGTCCACGCAGCTGGTGCAATTGCGAAAGACCGAACCTCTCCGCGTGTTCGATGACCATGACCGTGGCGTTCGGCACGTCGATACCAACTTCGATGACAGTCGTACTAACTAAGAGCTGGATGTCTCCGGCTTTGAACGACTTCATGATCGTTTCTTTTTCTTCCGAGGGCGTCTTGCCGTGCATCAATGCAATTTTAATGTCGGGAAAAGCCTCCTGAAGCTCGGCGTGCATGCGCGTCGCATCGCGCAAAGCCAGTTTCTCGCTCTCTTCGATCAAAGGATAAACGACATACCCCTGCTCGCCGCGGCCTAAGACTTCGCGCAGGAACCGGTAGAGTCGCACGCGGCTTTTTTCTTCAACGATTTCCGTATGAATCTTTTGCCGTCCCGGCGGCATCTCGTCGATGACGGAGACTTCAAGGTCGCCGTAGATCGTCATCGCGAGCGTGCGCGGAATCGGCGTTGCGGTCATAACGAGCACGTGAGGGTTCTCGCCTTTCGCCTTCAAAGCCGCGCGTTGCAGGACGCCGAAGCGGTGCTGCTCATCGATGATGACGAATTTAAGCGACGAAAACGTCACCGCGTCCGAAATCAACGCGTGCGTCCCAACAACGAAAGGAAAAATTCCCTTCCCGACGCGCGACTGGGCGCGCCTCTTGGAACCGGCCTCGAGCTTTCCCGTCAGAAGAGCGACGGGCACGTCGAAGGCCGCGAAAAATTTCCGTGCGGCGCCCACGTGCTGTTCGGCCAAGATTTCGGTCGGGGCCATGAGGGCCGCCTGGTGACCTTGGCGTATCGCCGCCAGGGCCGCGAGAAAAGCCACGATGGTTTTGCCGCTACCGACGTCGCCTTGAAGGAGACGGTTCATCGGATGCGGTTCGCCGACATCCGAAAAAATTTCTCGCAAGACCCGTTTTTGCGCGCCGGTCAAAGAAAACGGTAACGCCGATTGCCAAGCCTCGAAATCCGAATCGGCCACCGAAAGCGAAGTCCCGCTCTCACGCGTGATTGTTCGCCGTTTCAACGCCAACCCCAACTCCATCATGAAGAACTCTTCGAAGATTTCGCGTTTGTAGGCCGGCGTCTTTAAGTTTTCCAAATCGGCGGCGGAAGCGTTGAGCGACGGGAAGTGAATGTCACGCAGCGCGATTTCCTTGTCGGGCAGGCGGAATTTTTCGCGGATTTCTGTGGGAATCGGATCGAATATTTTTTCCGCACTCTGCGGGTGATCGAGGGCATTTTGTAAAATTTTCCGGAAAAACTTTTGCCCCAAACCCGGAATCTGCGGGTAGACGGGCACATATCCCGGTGCCGCGATTTCCTCCACGACGTCCGCGTCCATGATCTGCAATGTGGGATGTAAAAACTGATTTTCGGTACGGAAGCGCGTAACGTCGCCCGACACGATCAGCCCCATGCCTTTGCGAAAGGCTCCCAACATACGGGCCGGCTGGAAGCGGAACCACTTCAACATGATCGTGCCACTGTCGTCGCCCAAGAGGATTTCAAAAATCTTCCGCCCTCTTCCCGCGAATACCATGCCGCACGAGAGGATCTTACCCGCGGTGACTTGGTTCGCACCGGGCTGAAGGTCGACGATTTTGGAGAGAGAGCGGCGGTCGAGGTAACGGTTCGGAAAAAAGGAAAGGAGATCTTCGACCGTGAAGATCTCCTTTTCCGCTAAAACTTCGGCGACTTTCGGGCCGACACCTTTCAGGTATCGAAGGCCGCTATTCGGCTGATCCAGAGACGCCATCCTGCTCGACGATGGTGAATTCAACGCGGCGGTTGCGCGCACGTCCTTCGGCCGTGTCGTTCGTGTCGACGGGGCGTTTCTCGCCGTAACCTACGGCGACCAAGCGGCTCGCTTCGACGCCGTGCGAGAGCAAGTATTCGCGGACCGCATTGGCGCGGCGCTGCGAGAGGCGGTCGTTATAAGCATCCGTCCCCTTCGAGTCGGTATGACCTTCGATGCGGACTTTGCGAAGATCGGGGTTGGACTTGATGATATCAACCACCGCATCCAGGATCCGGAACGAAATCGGGCGGATGATGGATTTATCGAATTCGAAATGAACCTTCTTCGTAATCACGATGCGGTCCTTATCCTTGCGCGCCACGACTTCCTCCGGCGGCGGAGGCGGTGCCGGCAAATCCACGCGGCGCGGCTTTAAGTAGGAAACGCCCAAGATAGCACGATAATCGGGGGCTCCGTAACCGAACGTCAAACCTACGCCGCCACCCGCGGTGATTTGCAGGCCGGTCGGACGCGGCAAATTGAATCTCATGCCGAAATCGACTTCGAGGGGCATTTCGGATTCGCGCTCGAAAAGTTCGGTGACGTTTGTATTTCCGTAAACTTCGGCGATCAGGTCGAGCCAGTTTTTGACCGTGCGGACGCTGACGCCCAAACCGTAGGTCAATTGATCGTCTTGTTCGGTATTCAAGATCACGACGCGGTCGCGCATCATGTAACCCAAGTTCAAAGCGACTTGAACGCGGTCTGCGATATCGAAGTCGACGACACCTTTCACGCCGCCCGCGAAGCTGTTGTTTCCGACGAAACGGCTGCCGGAACCCGTAGGAAACAGTACATAAGGAATGACCGCGATACCGACGTTGTGGCGGTCGATGTCAAGCAAGCGGAATTTGCCTTCGAGCCGGACGTCCATCGTGCGGAACGTGGTCTCTGAAGTTCCCGTGGCGATGTCGTTAAATTTCTCATAGGCCGCGACCGGGATGTTCAAGCCTAACTGGAACCAATCCGTGAAGCCGACGGATCCGAACACGTCCGCGACGACCAAATGATCGATCACGCCGAAACGACGCACGCCCGCGAGACCAACTTCGAGAGGATCATTCGCATAGTTCAAATAAAGACCAGTGCGGAACTGCCATTGCTGGAGGGTTTGAGACCCATAAATGCTTAAGTAACGCGTATCATCGATGGCCGGTAAAAACGTATTGGCCGAAGCGCTCGTGGCCCTGGCCCAAGCTTTCTGAGGAAGCGACCCTAATAGCCCCACCAACACCAGGAGCGTGATAGGGAGGATCTTTTTGATTTTTTTCATAAGTTTCCAACGGTTAGAGGTTTTTCACTCACCTGTCAAATAAAAAGCCCGGAGAACTGCCTCTCCGGGCTTTTGTATCACTCTATCACATTTTACTTAGGCCTTACTCTTCCGCACTCGTGCCGGAGCCATGCGAAAGACACCAAAGATTCCCAAAACCAAAAGAGTCGACAAGGTGGCCACAAAAGGCTTTTTGGTAACTTCTCCGGAAGAGCTCGGAAGTAAACTGCATCCCCCTCCGTTGACTTCGATCGCTGTTTGGCTCTTACATTCTGTGGCCGCCAATGTCAGCCCTGCCACATTGCGCAACGTAACTTTCACCGAAAACTTTGGCAAAAACTCACCAATGATCGTCTTGGGCTTAGGGGTATATGCAATAAAAGCCGGCAGATTAGATGGATCTGTGATTGTTTTTCGCGTTAGAACTTTTTCAGCCGTCAACATCGCACCAGAAGAAGCCGTACCCTCAACCAACAACTCAGGCCCTGATAGCTGTGTCAATTCGGCCGAGGCAATCACCCCCAAAGACACTGGGGCCGTGTAGTCGATTTTCCATCCGACGCCCTGACCTTTATCATCGACAGCAATGTGACAATCTTCCGTCAAACAGCTCACCGTGCATGCAAGTTTTTTTTCATCGCCTGATACACCCGGCACAGGATCTGACGGAACAACACAATCGCTCTTTGGCTTTGAAACACAATGGGAGATAGTTGCGCCCAGAATCCTTTCGCACTGAGGAACACTACAATCACTGGTGTCCGCATCGGGACAGTCTGCATCGACAACGCACTCGCCCTGCGGAATCGGCACACAACCATCGACCGCCACCAATTCACACTGGCCATTTCTGTTATTCACCCCATTGTTACTAAAAACGCATTGAGCAACCTGGCAATCATTGGGATCCGTATCAAAAGAAGAACAATCCGATTGGCGCATACATGCGCCTGCCGGCAATATAGGAGGGGGAAAAGGCTGGGCGTCCCCACCTGCCACTGGAGTCGGTATCGGAGTCAAAGGAGCATTAGGCATTTGAGGATCAACCACTATCGGAGGCACTCCATGTGGTGTCGAAGGAACAACCACCGGAGGTGTAGGACACACTTCCGAAATACCACCACTGTCGATACAACACTTCATCGCGGAATCATTGAAACCAATACCAGGATATCGATCGCAGCAGATTTTGGCGGTTCCTGAGGCATTTACGCACAAATCAGCAGAGCCACTTCCGCCGCTGCCACCACTCCCACCCTCTCCTGTGCCAACAACAATGCCCGCGTGAACTTCACGGTATGATCCTAAAACCAAGCTCATAAGTGCGGCACTCGCCAAAATGTATCTTCTCATGGACGCCTCCAAATATCTTTCTTGATTATGTTATCGACAAAAGGCGTGTCTGGAGTTTCTGACTTCAGAAAAAAAGAATGCGGCGCGTCAAATCTTGAGGAGTTTATATTCCAGGGAATCCACTAGGGCCTGCCAAGAAGCCTCGATGATGTTTTCAGAGACGCCGACGGTGCCCCACTGAGCCGTCTTGTCGCGGGATTCGATGAGGACACGCACTTGAGAAGCAGTCCCTAACCCCGCTGGCAAAACACGCACTTTGTAATCCACAAGGGAGACGTCTTTGAGCTGGGGATAAAAACGTCCCAAAGCCTTGCGCAGAGCCTGATTTAAGGCATCAATTGGGCCATGGCCCTTTGCGACCTTCATTTCAGCCTTACCATCGACTTTGATTTTAACTGTCGCTTCGGAACGAGGACCTTTCGAACCCTTTTCATCGATTACCTTGAACTCCACGAGCTTGAAAAACGGACGGTAGGTCTTCATGGCGCGGCGCATGAGGATTTCGAACGAGGCTTCGGCGCCTTCGAATTCATACCCCTTACTCTCGAGGCTTTTTACCTCTTCGACGATCTTACGCGCGTCGGGGTCTTTCGGGTCGAGCGTGATCCCGAATTCTTCGGCTTTATAGAGGACACTGGCCTTGCCAGCCAGGTCGGAGACCAGCACGCGGCGGCGATTTCCAACCACGGCAGGATCGATGTGTTCGTAGGTGCGATTATCTTTGAGTACCGCGGAGACGTGGATGCCGCCTTTGTGGGCGAACGCGGATTCGCCGACGTAGGGCTGGCGGCCGAACGACTTGCGGTTCGCGAGTTCGTCCACGAAGCGCGAGACGTCGCGGAGCTTTTTGAGACTCGCGTCGTCGACGCACTCCAGGCCCATTTTCAATTTCAAGTTCGGAATAATGGAGACCAGATTCGCGTTTCCGCACCTCTCCCCCACTCCGTTGATCGTTCCGTGGATCTGCGTGGCTCCGGCTTCCACGGCAGCCAATGAATTCGCGACGGCCAACTCCGAATCGTTATGGACATGGATACCCAAAGGCTTCGAGAAGCCTTCGCGGAAACGGCGCATGATGGAGGTTATGTCGCCCGGCATGCGTCCGCCGTTCGTGTCACACAAGACCACGCGGTCCGCTCCCGCTTCAGCGGCGGCACGGATCGTTTGAAGCGCATACTCCGGATTCGCCCGGTATCCGTCGAAGAAATGCTCGGCGTCGTAAATGACTTCTTCGAAATGTTTCTTCAAGAACGCGACGGAGTCCCGAATGAGGTCGAGATTTTCCTCGAGCGACGCGTGCAAGGCCTGATGCACGTGTAAGTCCCAAGATTTTCCGAAGATCGTCACGACCGGAGTAGCCGCTCTGACGAGCGCCTTAAGCTGCGGATCTTTTTCGGCCGTGAGATCTTTACGGCGCGTGCTACCGAAGGCCGCAAGCTTCGAAGTCTTTAAAGACAACCCGCCCTTTTGGCGCGCCCGGCGGAAGAACTCGTCGTCTTTCGGATTTGATCCCGGCCATCCGCCTTCGATGTAATGGACACCCAATTCGTCGAGACGTTCCGCAATGCGCAGCTTGTCTTCGACCGTGAATGAAATTTCCTCGGACTGCGTCCCGTCGCGGAGCGTCGTGTCGTATATTTGGATTAAATTTTTCATGAAACGAAGGCTTTGTGCAACGCCTTGACCGCTTTCTCGCCCGACTCCGCGTCGACCACGACCGAGATGCGGATCTCGGAGGTCGAGATCATCTGGATGTTGATCTTCTCGCCGGCCAAGACTTCGAACATGCGCGCAGCCACGCCGGAATGCGAACGCATGCCGACGCCGACCACGGAGACTTTTACGATTTTATCGTCGGACTCGATTTTGCTCGCACCCAGCTCGCTCGCCATTTTCTCGACGGTCGTCAGGGCTTTCTTCAGGTCTGTCTTCGGCACCGTGAACGTGATGTCGGTGAATCCGTCGGCCGAGACGTTTTGGATGATCATGTCGACGTTGATGTTTTCGGCCGATAGCGCGCTGAAAAGCTTCGAGGCGATGCCGGGATGGTCGGCTAAGCGGCGCACGGCCACCTTTGCTTCGTTCTTATCCATCGTCACGCCGGAAACGAGGATCTTCTCCATGTCTTTGTCTTCTGCGGTCACAAGAGTTCCTTTCTTCTCTTCGAAAGAGGTCAATACCCAGAGCGGGACGTTATACTTCATCCCCATCTCGACGGAGCGGATCTGCAGCACTTTCGCGCCGACGGAGGCCAGCTCCAGCATTTCTTCATAGGAAATCTTATCGAGCTTGCGCGCCTCGGGCACGATGCGCGGGTCGGCCGTATAGACCCCGTCGACGTCCGTGTAAATTTCGCAGGCGTCGGCTTTAAGCGCCGCCGCTAGAGCGACGGCCGTCGTGTCCGAACCGCCGCGACCGAGCGTCGTGATGTTTCCGTCGCCGTCGATGCCCTGGAAGCCGGCGATCACGACCACGCGGCCCTGCTTCAATTCCTGGCGGATCACGGTGTCGTCGATCGATTTGATGCGGGCCTTCGAGTAGGCGTTATCTGTCGTGATCTTGACCTGATGACCTTGGAACGACCGCGCTTGTCCGCCCAAGTCCTGGATCGCCATCGCAAGCAGGGCAATGGTCACCTGCTCTCCCGTCGAAATCAGTTGGTCGTATTCGCGCGTATCGGGATCGCGCGAGATCTTGTGCGCGAGGTCAATCAAGCGATTCGTTTCTCCCGACATCGCCGACAAGACCACCACGACGTCATGACCTTTCTCGCGCGTCTTTAACACGCGCCGCGCGACGTTGCGAATGCGATCGATATCGCCGACCGAGGTGCCTCCGTACTTTTGAACGATCAACATAGAACGCTAGCGAATATCCATTGAGAGCGGGATTGGAAATAAAAATTTTAGGTTTTCGCGGTGAAATTAAGGGAACGAATAGGCACGAGAAATCACGTTCAATCGGCTTTTCAACTGGAAGGCCACCGGCGCTTCGGCGGCCGCAAAAACCATCTGGGACGAAAAAGGAGACCAAGGCCCCCAAACGCCGTCGGAACCGGAGAATCGAACATCCGTAGGCTGGCCGTGCACATCGCCAAAAGAAACCGTCGCGACACCGTCCTGATAATCCGACTGAACCACCACGGCGCCCGCGCGGCCCGCACGTAGTCGGAACGCATAGACCGGAGGATGATGGATCCAATCGCCGGGACCATAAATGATGCTGGTGTAAGAACCGAAAATCATGCCGTCCTCAGACAAATCGCGCGCGCATCCGATCGCATAGGGCAGCACCAGAGGTTCGCTCCGGGCGTAATCGTACCAAGTGGCGCCTCCGTCGTCGCTGCCCAAGACCACAAGCCTTTTCTGGGCGTCGGCCGTCACCACATACAGAGGTCCGTCGTTTACGTTGGAAGACACGAAACAACCGTCGAGATTCCAAGCCGCGAACTCTTCGCCTTTGAAATTGTAGAAATCTTTTTCTTTTACGCCGGTCATCACATTCACGCGCACGTAATGCTGGCGGCTGTGATTGCTCACGAGACTGGGATCCTGCGAGAGGTAGAGGAAATGCGCCTGCCCGTCGCGGACTTTGAAACTTTCGAGCCAGTTTTGGGAACCATATTCATCATTTAAGATGATACGATCTGCAGGTCCTGAATCATCTGAGATTATAGGCAACGCTAGCTGTGTCCCATTCATTTTTTGCCACGTCTCACCGCCGTCCAGAGATTTTACGAAGTGAATGTCCCAATAGACATAATTATGCATGATGCTTCCCGGTTGACAGCAACCCAGATCTTTTTGGGTTGTCCATGCAGCATAAAGCACCCCATTTTCATCAAGGCTGAGGTGAGGGTATTCGAGAGCGGCGGCAATTCCCTCACGAGTCATCTGGAATGAAGAGAGAACGACGCCGTCAGGACTCAAGGTATAAAAAACCGAGGTAGTGCCAAATTGATTTCTAGCAAAGTAGTAGAAATGCTTCCTATCACGATCATAAAGCATCGTAGATTTTGAAGTCCCCCCAGGAACAGAAATTTGAGTCGTAATAGGGTTTGAATAATTATCTGCAGGGGAAAATTTATAAAAATAAGCCCTGTGGTTTGAAAAATCGCCCCTCATTAAATAGAGATTGCCGTTTTCGTCCGTTTCCAACGCCGGAGGACTCGTAGCGCTGGTTTCTTCGTAAACAGTCTGGAAAGTTTTACCTCCATCTCGACTTCGCGATAGCCGCCACTGCTGCGCGGTAAACGCTTCATTACGAGACCTAATATGAGTCATAAAAAGACCGTTTTTATTGGAAACGGTCTTTTGGTTGTGGCTTTGAAAGGTTCCGTAGCCCGTGGCTTGAGCATCTACGAGCGTTTGAAAGACGGAAGAGAGACCTAAGGTGTCGGCCCCTATGTCCTCGTCGTCCTGACCCCAAAGAATATCCTCAACTTCAGCCTCTTTGGGGACATCGACTATCGGATCGGGAGACCCGTCCAAAATAGGACGGCGCTGAGTCTTGCTCCAGTCACATCCGACCAAAAGAAAGACCTGAAGAAAAATGCAAAAGCTTAAGATTTTAAAAGCTATTTTGCCGATCTGTGTCATCAACTCGGGTTATCGGCAAAAAGAAACGCTTAAGATGTGCTAAATGGATAATTTTTGTCCTGAAAGGTCTATGAGACTGATTTTTCTGCCCTTTTCGCCTTTGATTTCGATCGTTATTTCGTAGTCGAGCTGCTGGCGGAGCGAAGGAACCCTCTCCACCCATTCGATGACGATCAAGCCGGGATCCTGGAAGTAATCCTCTAGCCCCAGAGTCAACGCATCGACCGGCCGCTCGATACGGTAGAGGTCCAGGTGCGTCAGTCTTTGCTCCATGCGTTGGTACTCTCCGCGGTATTCGTTGATCAGCGTAAACGTCGGCGAATGCACGTAGTACTCGGGGGAAATATCCAGACCCCGGGCCATCCCCTGAACGAGAGTCGTCTTCCCCGCCCCCATCTCACCGATCAGGCCCACCAAGACCGCAGGCGGTTTTTTGGAAATTTTTTTGGCGATCTGCGCGCCGATGTGGCGCGTCTCGTCGGGCGAACGCGAAACGAAATGATTTTTCATTTTAAACTTTCCAAACCTTTGACCCATGCTTTCGAAACGAGAGAGGCCGCTCGAAGCGGAACGCTGAACGTCTCGCGCATCATGCGGAAACATAGTTTTTCGGAGCAGCCTTGATACGACAGCTCCAGGTTTAACCCTTGAACGTCGCCTAAGATTTCCGGGGATACGGCGATCTTGGCGCGGATCATCACTTCACCTTCGTACACTTCTTTTTGCTCTCCAGTCACCGGGTCGGTCTTCAGGATACCGGCGGGCAAAACCAGCTCTTTCAGACGCGCGTTGACGCCTGCGAGCGGCGCGAGGCCCATTTTATCCTTATAAAGATAATTCCCGGCCGGAATCGAAAATAAAACATCAACGGTCGCGTCACCGCCGATGGTGACTACGCGCGGTGAGACTTCGTAGGTCCAGCGTACGGGAGAATCATAAGCGGCAAGCGACATCGGGAAAAAAATAAAAAGCAGAAAGGTTTTTAAAAGAGATTTCATCGGAAATGAATTATAAGCTTTAGGGAAATGAAACGTTCGAATCAATCCATTTTACAGGCGACCTTGCGCATCGCCAAGTCGGTGAAGGCGAAGGCCGTGCTACTGGCACTCGATCCCTTGCATGAATTACCCGAACTCGAAATGCCCGAAGGCTGCCAGCTCATCGTCGTCACCCGCAAGACGCCCGAAGAACTCGAAAACATATTCCCCGACGGCATTCCGGCTGCCCTGCCCCTGATTTTCCTGCCGCGCGTCGACATCACGCGGATCAGTTTTGTAAAGACGGCCATGGTGTTGGGACTTTCCGGAAAACTCATCACGATGGGCGACCGCATCGTCGTGGTCGCCGGAGCGATCGACGGACGCGATCTAGACTCTATCTTCTTCATCGACACGGAGCGCGAGACCGAGATCTTAGCCACGCAAGGCCTCGAAGGCATTGGAGACGGCGTAAATCCCGAGGTGTTCCAAGAGACACTCACGATCGCGCTGGAACTCGCCGCGCGCGGGCGTGAGGGCAAGGCCGTGGGCACGACGTTCGTCTTGGGTGACGAAGACAAAGTCCTGCAACTCTCCAAACAAATGATCATCAACCCATTCAAGGGCTATTCCGATGAAGAGAGAAATATCTTGGGCGGCCACCTCAAAGAAACCCTACGCGAATTCTCAGCCTTGGACGGCGCCTTCATCATCAGCCGCGACGGACTGGTCTTAAGCGCGGGACGTTACCTGGGCGCCGCCGTGGATGAGACGATGCTTCCCAGGGGTTTAGGATCCCGGCACATCGCCGCGGCCGGGATTACGGCCTTAACCCAGGCGCTCGCCATCGTTATTTCCGAGTCCACCGGCGACGTGCGAATCTTCAAAAGCGGCAAGATTTTGATGGAAATCGAGAAGCCGACCAAGGTATCAGGGCAGGCTTAAGTCTTTAACTCGAGGAGAATGAAGTATGGCCACACGTTACGATTTCATCGAAGCCGATAAACGCATCTTGGAGCAGAAGCTCCGCAAGCACCAAATCTCCCAGAGCGAGATTTCGAAGATGACCAAGGTTCTCCCCGACGACAAGGACCATTTCGAGGAAATCGCCGTTTACGAAGAGAGCGAAGACTTAGTCCAAGAGTAGCCGCGTTTCAAAGCCTTCCGAAAAAGCGACTTTCATTCTTTCTTTCACTTCGCTCATCGCCACCTTGCGACCTATTTCCACTTCAAGCGAAGTCACATCCCGGTCGCGTATCCCACACGGGTGAATGAGTTCGTAAGGCTTGAGATCGCAAGAGACGTTCAACGAAAACCCGTGCGTCGTCACGTGACCTTCGACGTGCAGGCCCAGGGCCGCGATTTTCTTTTTACCGATCCAGATACCCGGAAATTCAGGATCCCGCTCCCCGGCGACGCCCCACTCCGCCAAAGCCTTCAGGAGACATTCTTCAATCTTCGTCACTAGTTTCGGCACGAAATCGTTCCATTCAAAAATCAAGTAACCCACCAATTGACCCGGACCATGGTAGGTCACGCGTCCGCCCCGGTCCGTCTTGACGACGTCCATGCCACGGCGTTTGAGCTCAGACTCTTCAACCTTCAAATCTTCGGACGCGTCGCGCTTGCCAAAAGTAAAAACAGAAGGATGTTCCAAGAGCAGCAGCGTGTCGGGAATGAGCTTCCGGCGGCGAAGGTCTGCCAAGTCCCTCTGTCGTGCGAGGGCCTCTTCATATGGCACAACACCGGCATCAATAGAGTGGATCATGCGGCCGTCGGTCGCTTGCGTAGGTCGAAAATGCGTTTTCCGATCACGTAATACTGGAAACCCGTCACAACGGTAAAGGCGGTGACGGTGCCGAAGAGGACGCTACGGGCGGTCGCATATCCAGACATCGACGCCAGGTCGGGAAACCAAGACAAGGTCGAACCGAAAGCCTGGCCGAACGCCAAGATGAAGGTAGCAATCTGCAGCACCGTCGTCATTTTCGAGAGATACGTCGGGCGGTATAAAAACGGCACCTTCGTGCGTTTCAAGATCAGAAGTCCCACCAGCAGGAAAATATCCCGCGCCATCACGACGCCGGTCAACCAATACGGGATGAAACCCTGGACTGTCAGTGGCAGGAAGCTGAAGAACATCAAAAGTTTGTCTGCAATCGGATCGAGCAGACCACCCAGCTCCGTCCTCTGCTTGAGCAAGCGCGCGATGGCTCCATCGAGCATATCGGTTGCCGCCGCTACGATAAAAACAGGGAACGCGATATCCCAACGTCCCTGCCAGCCGTAGACGATCACGCCCACGGACGCGAACATGCGGAAAACGGTCAAGATGTTCGGGAGGTTGAAGGCTGTCATCATAATTGAGGCTGGGATTCGGCTTCGAGCTTCATGGTTTTCGTCAATTCCTGCAAGCTCGCACTGTACGCGTCGTCCTTCTTGCCATTGACATAGACGGCGCCGTCTTTCAACTCCGCCTTGATCGTGGCCAGGTCCGCCTCCTTGTCCCACACCATCTCAGGAGAGGGGGAAAACAAGGTGGACTTGGAGGCACGCCCTATCTTGACCTCGAACGAGGCCTCCCCTTTCTGGGGCAAGGCTTCCAAATCGGACGAGGAAAATTTTCCAGAGAACTCATAGGAAGCATAATTGATTCCGGGATCCACGACACCAGATACTTCCAAAGCGACCGCTTGATTTTGCAGTGCCGCGAGAGGATCAACGGCATCCGATCGGGCGGCCGCCAGCAGAGCCGACCAAGGCGCAGCCCATGTCAGCTTTATTTCAACTTTGCCCTGCTGGATGTTTTTATCGGGGCTCATGGGAAGTGTCATGCCGATGGGACCGGTCATCATTTCTATTTTTCCGCCCTGCTCCCCGATCGATGTCGTCATTGTCCACCGCGGATCATCGAATGCCCCGAGGAGCGGGGATTTCAGATGCGCTCCCTCGAAAAGGAATTCACCGCTGGCTTTGTCCGGATAAGCCATCAGAACGCCACGCAGCAGGGAAGCGACCTCGCTCGGCTTGGTCTCTGCACCTGGCGCTTCAGGGGCCCTATTCAGCAGCTTCGCGTAATACCCCATAGCACGCTCGGCTAACCGTTCTTGCGCGATCAGGTATTGGGCTTGAGTCTCGATGGTCGTGACACCGAAAGTCCCTTCTCCCAAAGGCGTTTTAAAGGCGCCTCCGCCCCACCGTCCAGACACTTGGGCGGAATAATCGTTTTCTCCGTATCGATATTCATAGCGCATCTTCATGGGCTGCATCGAGATCGTGTTTTTTTCCGCTTCCGCGAGATTCAAGCCTTCCCACGAAAAATTCAGCATCTCGAACCGCATCTTCAGCCGGCCCGCGAGACTTTGGAGCTGCAACAAAAGTGACGTTTCGGATTTTTGTCCGTCCGCACCCAAAGCAGAAATGGCCGCGATCGCTTCCTTGATCTCCTGCAGGGAAAGATCGGCGAACCGCGCGTGCGCTTCGGCCTTCCAAGGCTTGATGGTCCCGGTCATGCCACCCACTTTTAAGTCGCCGCCGTCCGAGGAAAAATCCCAGCGCGCGGAACGGTTCGCACCCTGAGGAGTGCTGTGAAAGGCGAAGACGACGTTTTTCAACGTGGATTGGGAAGCGAACAAGGGATTCTGCGCGGAACGGAGAGTCACGTCCTGGAAGGTCAACGACGCTTGATCCGGCAGACGGTTTTCGGAAGTCCGGTATACGATCTCGGGATGCGTCAACACGATCTCGGGACGTTTCACCGCCGCAGCTACGAGGACCCCGGCCGCTTCCACTTTCTCGAGTTTTTTATTCTTAAAGTGCAGTTCCAAATCTTTCCAGTCGACGGATCCTCCGTTGCTTTTGAAGTCGGGGGCACGAACATCCAACTTCTTGCTCAAAATACCAGGGTAGACGCGCACATCGTTCAACACGATCGGATCGCCCAAGTAGGGGGATTCCAGGGTGACCCCATCCAAACGCGCATACGGAGG
This sequence comes from Myxococcota bacterium, assembly GCA_052033505.1. GTDB lineage: Bacteria > UBA10199 > UBA10199 > JACPAL01 > JBPOJN01. The sequence continues at coordinate 15,066 of JBPOJN010000089.1, forward strand.
AAAGCTCGCGACGATCTTAGGCCGAGTCACGGACGAAAACGTCACGCGCGCGCCGTACAACTCGATCACGGCTCCCGGAGAAACGCGTTCCAACCGCGAGAGCATGCGTTGCCGCACCAAGAACACCAAAGTCGCCCCGACAAACGCGAGGATGCAAAGAGTCGCAAAGAATTTTTTCATGGGATTTATCTACCAGCTGGCGCCCGGATTTCCAATCAATTGCGGTAACGCTCCAAAGATCGGAAAAGTTTTTCATCCACTTCGGCTTCGACAAGCACTCCGTCTCCCTCGTCCTCACGCTTCAGAACGCGGCCGTTTTTGTAGACGAGCGACAGAGCCGCACCGGCGGTGTGCGGGATTTTTAGGACGACTTTATGGAAGCGTTCCGACAGCCTGTTTTCCACCTCGCTTAAAAACAAATCGATCCCCCGCCCTTCCCGAGCGGAAAGCATCAAGGCGTTTTGTTTTTCGAGGGCCCCGCGCGTTTCTTCGTCTAGGACATCGGATTTATTGTAGGCGCGCAGAGCGGGACTGGCGGAGAGCTTGAGTTCTTCCAGGACGTTTTCGACCACGTCGATCTGGTGCTCGAAACGAGGATAGGAAGCGTCAATGACGTGAATCAAAAGATCGGCGGCGGCGACTTCTTCGAAGGTCGCCTTGAAGGCTTCGATCAAAGTATGCGGCAATTTGTGCACGAATCCCACGGTGTCCGAGAGAAGCACTTCGCGTCCCGAAGGCAGACGCAAACGGCGGACGGTCGGATCCAAAGTCGCAAACAGCTTGTCTTCCATTAGGACACCCGCAGCGGTCAGGCGGTTCATCAGCGTGGATTTACCCGCGTTCGTATATCCCACCAGCGCGACCGTGGGTATCGGCGCCGCCTGGCGTTTTTGGCGGTGGAGGGCGCGATGGGCACGGACGCCGGTCAATTCGCTTTTGACGCGAGCAATTCGTTCCTTGGCCTTCCGTCGGTCCATCTCGAGACGGGTTTCTCCCGGGCCCCGCGTGCCGATGCCGCCGGCCAATTGGGAAAATTCGGCACCTCGACCGGCGAGTCTGGGCAAGAGGTAATGTAACTGCGCCAATTCCACCTGCAAGCGGCCTTCCCGGGTGCGCGCCCTTTGCGCAAAAATATCCAAGATCAGCGTAGTACGGTCGATGACCCTTATCTTGGCATCGCCGGCTAATATTTTTTCGAGGTTTCGATTTTGGGTGGGGCTTAGGTCTTGGTCGAAGATGACGACGGTCGCTGAGATTGCTTTCGCCTTTTCGCCTAAATTTTCGGCCAGGCCTTTTCCGATGTAGGTCGCGGGCACGGGATGGCGGACTTCGTGTAATTCGCGTTCCAAAACTTCTGCCCCTGCCGTATTCGCAAGGCGCGCTAGCTCTTCCAAAGACCAAAGCTGGTCTTCTTTTTCGCGCTTACCCGAGTAGAGGCCGACCAGAAGCGCTCTTTCGCGGGTATCTTTAGTGGAGAACGGTGACGGGCGATCCAAAAAATCCATCCACCTCTCTGATCAAATCCGAAGACGGCTGGACTTTCAGGTCTTCGGGCAGCGTTAGGATCGTCGTATCGCCGCTGTCGTCCTTCAAATGCAAATAGGCTTGAGTCGTGCCACGATGGCGCGCGAGCAGGTTTTTCAAGGATTCGAAGTGAACCTTACTGCGCGAAGAGGACGGTATGTGAAAATGCACTTCGCGCACGCTGGGCGACGCCACGGGCGGAGCGTTCATGACTCCCGACAAGGCGTCCCGCAAGCGGATGATCTCGCGCGCGATAATTTTTACCGACTCTTCCTCAAGCGCGATCGTGCCGCGCAGGAAAAGAGGCTCGTCGGTTTTCAGGAGCGATTCACTGCGCTTGAAGAGTTCGGCGAAGACAACGACCGGAATCGAACCCTTCAAATCTTCCACGGTCGCGAAGGCCATGCGGTCGCCTTTTTTCGTGACCAACTCCCTCAAAGCCGAAACCACGCCCCCGAAAACCACGTCTTTCCCGTCTTCCCTCAACTCTTGAAGGCTCGCCGTATCGTAAGGAGAACGCGACTTCAG
>JBPOJN010000070.1:0-21795 GCA_052033505.1 Myxococcota bacterium
GACGTCACTCCGGTATCGCCAAAAACAGACCGGGAGCCTTTGCTATCGAACGCTTGAAGCTTTATCCCGACCGCGTCGCTGCTTGATCAACTCACCTTCGTGTCCGATATGTGTGGAACTAATACAATTCGTTTAGAAATCGTGAAAATCAGTTTTGCTTCCGCGTCTTCCAATCGATCTGCCGGCAGACGCCGCGCATTAAGCGGGCTTCGCGGCTGGTCAGGCGGGAGCGGCCGAAGATTTGGCGGAGACTACGCATCATATGGGGATTATTGTTGTCGTTTAAAAAACCGACCGTGGTGAGTGAAGTTTCCAAGTGACGGAACATGCCTTCCAATTCTTCGACCTTCGCCAGATCGTCTTCGACGTGTTTCTTGCCGGGTCCTTGAAGAAAGGCCTTCGTCTCCGGATCGATTTCGTTTTCGCTGACTTTGTCCAACCCCAATAACCCCTTCATGCGCAGCTCATAAGAAACGACCGCGACCGAGTGGGCGAGGTTGAGTGAGGGAAAATCAGGGTTCGAAGGGATCATGGTGACGAGATGGCAGAACGACAGGTCTTCGTTTGTGAGTCCTCGTTCCTCGGCGCCGAAGAGAATGCCGACTTTGGTCTTCAAAGGCATTTTCGGAAGCAGGTGAGGGAGGTCTACGAAATCCCGCCGATGACGGCCCGTTCTGCGGCTGGTGCCGATCAAATATCGCATGTCCTTGGTCGCATCCTCGATCGTCTCAAAGACCTTTGCTTTCTTCAGCAAGTCCGCCGCCCCGACTGCCAGGCGCAAGGCTTCGGGATGCGTGGGCAAGACAGTGGGGCGCACGACCGCGAGTTTTGAAAATCCCATGTTCTTTAAGACGCGCGCGGCGGAACCGATGTTACCGCCGTAACGGGGACGCACGAGGATGAAGGTTAAATCTTGAGGTCGTAAGATCGGTGGCATAGAGGATTTTCCAAAGGGTGATTCATGGCGAATTCGACGGTAGATTCCAATACAAATTCCAAAACAAATCCGATCCTGTGGAGACCCTACGGCGATTACATTGAAAAAAGCAACATTACGCGCTTCATGCGCAAGCACGGAATCGCTTCCTACGAAGATTTGATCCGTAAATCTTCCTCCGACATCGAATGGTTCTGGGACGCGGCGTTGAAGGATCTGAGCGTCGAATGGTACGAACCCTACCGAAAAGTCGTCGAAGGCGGCCTGCCTTGGGCAAAATGGTTTTTGGGCGGGAAGTTGAATCTGATCCACAACGTCCTCGACCGGCACTTGCCGCGCTTGAACGGCAAGGCCGCGTTGATTTGGGAATCGGACGACGGAAAGTCGACGCAACTCACTTATGGGGAGCTCCATCGCCTGGTCGGGCGCGCGGCTTCCGGCCTTAAAAAATTAGGAATCACCAAAGGCGACCGCGTCGGCCTGTATTTGCCCATGATCCCTGAAATGGTCGTCGCTTTCCTGGCGACCCTGAAAATTGGCGCCGTCATCGTGCCGGTTTTTTCCGGATTTGGCGCTCAAGCGCTCGCGACGCGCATGAAGGATTCGGAAGCGAAAGTCCTTTTTACGGCGGATGGATCTTTGCGCCGCGGCAAAACCGTGGAAATCAAGAAAGCGGCCGATAGCGCATTGGACGACCCCGCCAATGGCGGTGCACCCTCGGTCCGTCACGTCATCGTCGTGCACCGGCTCGGTACGGAAGTTCCTTTGAAAGCAGGTCGCGATATTCTGTGGAATGATTTCCTGAAGTCCGAAGACTGCGAAACCTTAAAGACGGACGCCGAAGACACGAGCCTGATCATTTATACGTCCGGCACGACGGGGCGGCCGAAAGGCACGGTCCATACGCACGCCGGATGCCAGGCGCAGATGGCGAAGGAGCTGGGCTATTATTTCGACGTCAAAGAAAACGATGTCTTCTTCTGGGTCACCGACATCGGCTGGATGATGGGACCTTGGGAAATATTGGGCGTCCTGACGTTCGGCGCGACGGTCACGATCTTCGAAGGCGCGCCTGATTGGCCGGAGCCCGACCGCCTTTGGGAAATCGTCGACCGTCACAAGGTTACGCATCTGGGCATTTCACCCACAGCCGTGCGCCTCTTGATCAAGTCCGGAGTCGAGTGGACGCAACGTCGCGATCTTTCGTCGCTGCGCATTCTTGGATCGACCGGCGAGCCGTGGGATCCGGAATCGTACGCCTGGTTTTTCGAAAACGTCGGAGGCAAACGCTGTCCGATCATCAATATTTCAGGTGGCACCGAAATCATCGGATGCCATTTGGCGCCTTTGCCGATCCTGCCGCTAAAATCCTGCACGCTCGGAGGGCCTGGCTTAGGCATGGATGTGGACGTCTGGAGCGAAGAGGGGAAGAGTCTGCGCGGCGAAGTCGGTTACCTCGTCTGCAAAAAACCGGCGCCCTCGATGACTAAGGGTTTTTTGAACGATCCTCAGCGCTATCTCGATACGTACTTCGATCGTTGGCCGAATATCTGGAACCACGGCGATTGGGCTTATGTCGACGAAGACGGTTACTGGTATCTGCGCGGCCGCGCCGACGACACGATCAAGGTCGCCGGACGCCGTACTGGCCCCGCCGAGATCGAAGCGGCCTTGATCGAACACGCGGCTGTCTCCGAGGCGGCCGTGATCGGCGTGCCTCACGACGTGAAAGGCGAAGAAGTCGTGTGCTTCGCCGTGTTGAAGCCGGGACGCCAAGCCGATGAAGATTTGAGAAAAGAATTAAAAGAACAAGTCGTGCGGACGATGGGGAAAACGCTGACTCCCCGCGACGTGCGCTTCGTGAAAATGCTGCCTAAGACGCGTTCCGGAAAAATCGTGCGCGGTGCGATCAAGAAAAAATATTTAGGACAACCGATCGCCGATACGTCGTCGATCGAAAACTTGGACGCCCTGGAAGAAATCGGGCGGTCTCAATAACCTTCAACTTCCGAAACCTTCCGAGAAATAAAAAAGGGCTCGATCTCTCGAGCCCTTTTTTGAAAAAATACGATGTAAGAAATTACTAGCGATTGCCGAAGTTGTCGTCATCGCCGAAACGACGTCCACCGCCGCCTCCGCGACCACCACGACCGCCGCCGCCACCACCGCCGCCGCCGAAGTCCCCGCGACCACCGCCGCCGCCGAATCCACCGCGTCCGCCACCACGGCCACCGCCGAAGTCACCGCGTCCGCCGCCACCACCACCGCCGCCGCCTCCTCCGAATCCGCGCGGGGCGCGGGCTTCTTCCGGCTTGGCTTCACTGACGACCACATTGCGGCCGCCCATGTCTTTTCCATTCAAATCATTGATGGCTTTTTGAGCTTCTTCTTCCGTGGACATCTCTACGAAGGCAAAACCTTTCGATCGGCCCGAAAACTTATCCGTAATGATCCGCACCGATTCGATATTGCCGTGCGCGCTGAACGCCTGGCGCAGGTCGTCTTCCGTGGTGCTGAACGGAAGATTGCCCACATAGAGTCTTTTACCCATGGAGAGTCTCCTTAATTGGTTGATTGTACGCAAAAATTGACAAGATTTGGCTGCCTTGAGGTTATCTTCCGTGAGAGGGGATTTCGTATTCTCCTAAAGAATCTTTCGATCGCACAAACGTCAATCACTTAAATTCCAGTTTAACAGGTCTTTTTCAGAGTTCAACCACTTATTTCGTGGTAGGACCAAAATTATAAGCCTTCAGCGTGGGATGTGTTCCACATTTTTGCAGACGCTTTAAAGACGCTTTGCGGCATTTCAGAGGCAGATTAGGACGCTTTTTGGAAACCCCAGACGTCTCCAGAGGCGATAATAGGTTCGTATAGGTTAAAACATGCCCGATTCGTCGCAGGAAAAAACAGAGCAGCCGACCTCCAAACGTCTCCGTGAGGCCAGGAAAAAAGGCCAGGTCTTTAAGAGTAAAGACTTGGAGGCCGTCTCCATCTTCATCGCGGTTTTTGCCGCCATCGCATTCACCTATCCGTACATGGCTTCCGAGCTTAAGAATTTCATGACCGAAGCCTTTCGCATGGTCGCCCGCCCCGAGATCACGCTGGGAGACATGTATACCATTGGAAAGCTCGGATTTTTTTCGTTCCTCAAAGCCGTGGCGGCGCCGCTCTTAGCCGCTTTTGTGATCGCGGGCGTCGTTGGTTTTTTCCAGGTCGGACCGATTTTCTCCCTCGATCCTTTGAAACCTCAATTGAAGAAATTGAACGTGATCGAGAATTTGAAAAACATGTTCAAGCCTAAAATGCTCGTCGAGCTCTTGAAAAACATCTTCAAGCTCGTGATCATTTTCATCCTCGCGTATTCGGTCTTGAAGGGCATGCTCGAGCCGTTTTTGTTGACCGTGACCGCTCCGATCGAAGGAGCTTCGAAACTGGGTGGCATGGTCTTGGTCAAATTCCTGATCCGGTTTTTGTTGGTGTTCATGGCGGTCGCAGCCTTCGATCTTTTCCTGCAGCGGAAAGAGTACATCAAAAACCTGAAGATGACGAAGGACGAGGTGAAGCGCGAGTACAAGGAAGACGAAGGCGATCCGCACATCAAGGGTCATCGGAAGCAATTGCACATGGAAATGGCGATGGGGGGAGGTGCCCCTCAAAAGGTGAAGAACGCGGACGCGGTCATCACGAATCCGACGCACATCGCCATCGCGATCCAATACGACAAGAAAAACATGTCGGCGCCTCAGATCGTCGCAAAGGGCCAGAGACTACACGCCGAATACATCAAAGACTTAGCGAAGCAATACGAGGTGCCCATCATTCGAAATGTGCCTTTGGCTTGGTCGCTGTTGGAGCTGGAAGAGGAAGACGAGATTCCGGAAAAGCTTTATCTCGCCATCGCGGAGATACTGACGTTCGTCTATAAGTTGAGGCAGGAAAAAGAATCCGGTCGCCCTCGGACGCCCGCGGTGAGCGCATCGCGTCCCGATGCGAATTCTACAGAGAATCGTCCTCGAGTTTAATTATTTCCCCTGCGCGTCGAGAGTTTTCATGACCACGCCCATGCGGTGAAGGGCGGTGACGTTTGTCATAACGGCGATCAGCAGGATGGCGCCAATCGTCATGAAATCCAGAGGGACGTTCCAGAAAATTCTCAAGAAATGCGCGAAAATCGGGCTGAAGATGGAGCCAACGCCCAGATAGACGATGCGTTCCGGTCTTTGCATGAATCCGGATTTGACGTCGACGCCGACGCCTTCGCCGCGCGCGCGCGTATAGGAGACCATCATCGAGCCGATAAGTCCCAAGACCACGAATGGCAATATCCACGTATGACGGTAGTAGCTGGCGAGACCCAAGAAAATAACACCTTCGCTGAACCGGTCCATGACCGAGTCGAAAAACGCGCCGGCCTTCGAGGCTTGTCCCGTCAAGCGCGCGATCTGGCCGTCGAACATATCGAAGGTCGCGCCGAAGATCATGATCCAGCCGCCCGCGCCGACCATTCCCAAATGGAAGAAGTACGCCGAAAGGCAGGAAACAAAATAACCCGCTAAGGTGATGACGTTGGGCGTGATGTGGAGGCGGATCATAAAGCGGGTGACGGGGGAGGTCAGCCAGTACCAATATTCTTTCAGGAACTTGGACAGGAACTTGGAGTGCTCTTTCAAGTCGACGTCGGTGTTCTTGGGACGGCGCCTGTAAGTGATCCAAAAGAAAAACAAGGCGGTCAATAGGACGATATTGAAGCCTAAGAGAGGATAAAGAGAAACGCGTAAGGGATCGAGGCCGGCGAAAAGACTCATGCCCCACAAAAACGTCAAACGTCACGCTGTGTCAACAAGCATTCTTCATTGACAGCCGCTGAAAAGCTTTGTTATTCGCGCCACACTTTGGAAAATTTCATTCACATCATCACGCAGCCGGACAACATTGCGATCGTCGTCATGATGATCGCGACGGTCGTCTGCACCGGCGTCGCGTTCCGCGAAATGTGGATCAACGACAAGCTCATCAAAGACGGTAAGAAGGACGAAGTCTACAAGCGCATGACGAAGGTCTAGCGCACGAGAGAGCATCCGCCCGAAGCCGGCGTGACGTTGACCCTTCCGTTGTCCGAGAATTGTTTCAGCAGATTTCCGCCGCCCCCGCCGATCGCCGCGCATTCTTCAAACCGCTCTTTGCCGTATTCCCGGATCAATTCGTGAGGCTCACGGGTCAGGAAGTCGCGGATCGCGATCGAGCAACCGGGGAATTCCTCCGCCAATATGCCGCAGGTATCCGAACAGAAGGCGCTGCCCGCGATGCCTTGGTCGCATTCCTCGTTGTAATTCGTGTCGATGACGCCGTCGCCGCAGCGGCGCCGCGTACAATCCGTGCGGCAGAGGCTGTTGGGGGCGTCGCTGTTACCGACGCCCGCGTCGCATTGTTCGCTGGGTCCCACGACGCCATCGCCGCAGGTCGCGAGAGGGGCACCGGCCGGACTTGAGGGATCACCGATACTTTCGTGGATGCAGGTGCTGCTGCATCCGTCACCGGAGACCGAGTTTCCGTCGTCGCATTGTTCGACGCCCGTGAAGACGATGCCGTCGCCGCAGACAGCCGCAGTGCAATTGTTGCGACAGGCGTCATTATTGTCGGAGTCGCCGTCGTCGCATTGTTCGCTTAAGCCTACGATGCTGTCGCCGCAACGCGCCGCTTGGCACGCGTTGGTGCAGGCGTCGTGGTTATTCGTATTGCCGTCGTCGCAGACTTCGCCCGCTTCTAAGATGCCGTTTCCGCAGACGGGTACCGTCGGTAAGCACGTATCTTCGCATCCGTCGCCGGGCGTGGCGTTTCCGTCGTCGCATTGTTCGCCTAGCGCCGCTTCCACTTCGCCGTCACCGCAGAAATTATCGAGGCAGTTATTGCCGCAGGTGTCGTTATCGACGGTATTTCCGTCGTCGCATTCTTCGAAAGGACCGGTTCCGGTTGTGTGACGGATGGCGTCGCCGCAGGAAGGTAATTGGCAGGCGTTCGTGCAGTCGTCGTTGGGATTCGTGTTGCCGTCGTCACAGGCTTCGCCGCTTTCATGGAGGCCATTGCCGCAAATCGGCGGAGCGAAGGGGATGTGGCAGGAGTTATTGCAAGCGTCCGTATCGACGGCGTTTCCGTCGTCGCATTGCTCGCCCGCTTCCAAAATGCCGTTACCGCAGACGGGGGTAGGAGGGGTTTCGGTTTGGCAGATCGTGGAACATCCGTCGCCCGCCGCTGTATTCCCGTCGTCGCATTGTTCGCTGCCGTTATTGTTGATGATGCCGTCCCCGCAGACTTCTAAGTGGCAAGTCGCATTACATCCGTCACCCGCGGTCGTGTTGCCGTCGTCGCATTCTTCGGGGTTTGTGCTGCCGGGGCCTTGGACGATGCCGTCACCGCAGAAGGAGGGCGCGACTTCACTCTGGCAGGTCGCATTGCAGCCGTCGCTGGCTACCGTATTACCGTCATCGCATTGTTCACCTGGGGGATCGATGATGCCATCGCCGCAGACGGGGCCGGGAGAGGATTCGGTTTTACAGGCGCTGCAGCCGTCACCCGGAATAGAGTTTCCGTCATCGCATTGCTCGCCGGCAAGGATGTCGACAATGCTGTCGCCGCAAATGGGGTTCGTGCAGTTCAAGCGGCAGGCGTCCGGCGCGGTATCACTGTTCGCACCGCCGTTGTCGCATTGTTCGGCGCCTTCAAGGATACCGTTGCCGCAGGCGGGGGCCAATTCGATCTTACACGTCGGCCCGCAGCCGTCGCCGGCGGTGGTATTTCCGTCGTCGCATTCTTCTCCCAATTCCAAAATCAGATTGCCGCACGCGGTGAGGTCGTTTCTTTCAATGGCGCCGATGTCGCAAGCGGCGTCGGGTCCGTAACGGTCCGTGTCCAATTGATCGACGGACGCGCACGTTGCACCGCCTTGGTCTAAGGCCGGGCTGGATGCGGAAGGAGCGCAATGAGGTTCTCCAGGTGCTCCCGTCGTCACGCAGGCCTCGAGACCTGCTGCGGCTTGAAGGTCGTGAGGCGTCCCCGCGACCCCGAAATCTACGGTACAGTCGTTCAAAACTCCGAAGAGATTGTGATCGGCTGAGACCAATTGACCGAAACAATTCGTGCCCGAGGGTGACGTATTGCCCGCCAAAATGCTTTCCTCCATCGTTACGCGGCTTTCGGCGCCGTCAATACGGATTCCGCCGCCCTGAACGGCGCCGTCGTTTCCGGTAATCGTGCTATTCCGGAGGAATGCTTCCGTATTTTCGAAAATTTCATGGGGTAACAACGGGATCGTCGTGTCGAGAAAAGCCTCCCAATCCTCGGGAGAGGCCAGCCGTTTGTCGCAGTGCAGGCTGTCGTACATGGCGAGCAGACCGCCGCCAATATCCGCTTCATTTTGAAAGACGCTGGAATTTTCCAGCGTGAAGTCGCTGCATAGCGCCGCGATGCCGCCACCGGTCGTTTCATAAAAAGAGAAAGGAGACGCTGCGTCCGTGCTGAGGTTGCTGAAGAAAGCGCTCTGGCGCACCGTAAGAGTGCCGACTTGGCTCAATAAAGCGCCGCCCATCGCGCTCGTATAATCGGTCTGATTGGCTGATGTTACGGCCGAGTTGTTCCGGAAAGTTGAGTTGTCCACGGCGAGGTTGTTGCCGAAAGAAAAAATCGCGCCGCCCAAATGAGACCTGTTGTTCGTGAAAGAACTGTCCATGATTTCGATCTTGGAACCCAAACCGAAGAACAGCGCACCACCGCGCGTGCTTTCCGAATACTCCATTTTCGTCATCAGGGTGGGATTCGTCATCGTGCCGTTGTTTTGAAAAACGGAGTTTGCGATCGAAAGTCCGGAGGGGGTGGGGTGATCGTAGTCGCATTGCGCCGGCGCTCCATTGCCGCCGTCCACGGCGTTATGAGTGGAAGGCGCGAAAATCGCGCCGCCGTCATAACAAACCCCGTAGTCTTCGATTTGGCAATTGGCGCTGCAGCTGTCGCAAGCCGTGGTATTGCCGTCGTCGCAGGCTTCTCCCAGATCCGCGATACCGTTGCCGCAGGTTTCTAGGGTGAGACAGTCATTACTGCAGCCGTCACCGCTCACCGTATTGCCGTCGTCGCACGCTTCTCCGTGATCGAGATTGCCGTCGCCGCAGGCGGGATGTTCGCAGAAGCGGTTGCATACACTGATCGGGTCGCCGAAATTGGGTTCACATTCTTCACCCGGATCCACCACATGGTTACCGCAGGATTCTTTCACGCAGATGCTGCTGCATCCGTCGCCGTCGGTTGTGTTGCCGTCGTCGCAGCTTTCATTGTGTTCCTGTTGAACGATGCCGTCGCCGCAATAAGCGCGGGCGCAGCCGGGATTGAAATCATCAAAAGTGACGTTTTGTAGGGTCAAAAGGTTGTTGATCTGAAAGGCACGCAGATACGTATCGGCGTGGGCTCCGTCGGGGCCGCGAAGCGTGGAGTTGTTGCCTTCCAAGAGGATGCGCGTCGTGATCACGGGTAAGGCGTTCGGTCCGAGCTTAGGCTGAAAATTATCAGGATAATTGAAAACGTAGGGGCCGGCCGTGCCCAAGACGATCGTATCGTCCGTGCCGAAGGGGGCGGCAGAGCCTAAATTCGCGCAGGTGCCGACGTTGGTGCCTAAGGTCAAGGCGACGATCGCTTCTCCCAGAGAGCACAGTCCGTCCCCGTCTCCGGTCGTGCCGAGGGCTGCGCAGTTCTTCGGAGAATAGCTCGCGCCCGCGTTACATTGCGCGTTCGTTTCGACGACGATCGTGGCGGCTCCGGCGGGAGTTGCCCACCAACACGCGACGAGAAGGGCCAAAAAAAATGAGGACTTCAGCGGATTTATTTTCATGCCGTATGTTAGAGCAAAAGCAGTGCCAGATGCTTTTTAAGCCTCTTTTTTATTTTTAAAGGACTGATTTATAAGACTTATTTTATCCAATGAGAAGACGCACCGCGCGACGCTTTGGAACAATAGGGTTCATAATAACCCAGTAGGATTGTTTTTTGACAAAAAAGGCGGCTTTTTCTCTGAATTTTTAAAGAGATGCGGGAACGATGGAGTATTTTTCCATCAACTCTTGAAGCTTTTTTCCGTCGATGAAGTCGATCGGGGCCAGTTCGCTGATCGATGCGAGGTCGTCGGTGAAGCCGGCATTGGTCATGAAGATGCCTTTGGAGAGGCGGTCTTGGATGATCATGTTGGAAAGTTCGAGGATTTCGGCGGCCGTGACCTTTTCCTGAGGAGAGCGGTACGCACAATGGACGAAAAATTCCCCACCGACGAAGGGGGCCGGATTTTTAGCGCGGATGCCCAGGGTCCGTCCGTCGGACCTTTCGATGTTGTCGATGTCCAGCTTCATAGCTTCCGTCAGCGCGACGCAAGCCTTCTCGAATTGCATTTGCGTGAGTTCCGGACCGTCGGACGGCATCGCCGCTATCCGGGCCCGCGATTTTTTATCGGCCATTCCCAATAGCAAAATCAGGAAAAAGCCGCCGCCGATCGCGGCAAAGGCGAGTATCAGGACTTCGAGCATATTATTTTCCCGTCAGACGTTTGAGGACGCCGCGTTTCTGGCGTTCTTTATAAAGCTCGTGGCGGCTGTCGCCGCTGTCGTTGGTGCGGCCGGTCTGTTCGTCGACGATTTGGAATTCGACCAGAACGTAAGTGACCGTTCCCAGATCCTCCCGGTAAAACGTGCCTTCGGGGCCGGTCAGGACATTGTCGATGAAATGATCCAAGCGCACGGGGATGTCGACGACGAATTTGCAGACACGGTATTCCTTCCCAGAATAATCCCGGTCGGGGATGGGCGAAGGAGCCAGGTTTTCGAGCGAAACGAGCTGATTGGTGGAGGCGCCGGGTATGACGTAGTTAAAAGGCAGGACGGTCTTGAACAGGTGGTCGATCACGCCCGCGATGCCTTCGCGCGTCTGCGTCACGATGCGGAAGCGTACGCGGTCATAGACTTTCGCCGCGATCGTTTCGCGCTTGCAGAGGAGTTTGGTGACCACGCTTTCTTTCGCCTTGCGCCCGCCGCGGTAATGGATCAGCGCCGGAAGCTGAGGGCTTGCCGCATGCGCCGGAGACCCGGCCCGGGGTAGTAGCGAAAGCGAGCGTTCGATCTTGTCTTCGACCAAGCCGAAGAGGTCTTTGACGCTGATGGGGCAATGATAGAGCAGCTCGCGTCCGTCGATGTGTTGGATGATGTTCATGGCCTTCACGAGCGAACAGGCTTGCTCCCGGAGAGGATGTTTCGCGTCGCATACAACGATGAGGAGGCTCTCTAAATCCATTGTGCTGAGCTCCGGAGAAGTTTCGATCTTTAATTCTCTCCGTAAATAATCCAGCGCCTCCTGCTGCACTAAGGCTAACCGTTTCTGGTCTTTCGGTTTCGAGAGGTCGAACTCGTTGACCTTCAGGAATTCACGAATGTCTTCTTTGGACGAAAGATGAAGGTTGAAGCAATCGATGACCGAACGGCCTTCGAGGATGAATTTAAGGATTTCGGGGTGCATGGACCGAAAATATCAAAAGTCGCCCGGAGTGACTACAAATCAATTTTCTTATTTTCCGGCAGGAAGCCTACGACGTGTATAATAGGCACTGGCCGATTTGATCCGGACCCGCTTCGAATTTATATTCGCCAATCGTGGGTTGTGCCGTTCCTGGATGCCGCGAGCTATAGTTTCCGCAACTTTCGAACAAAAAAGCCGAAAATAGAAAACGAGAAAAATTTTGTGAGCATCAGCAAAATAAGTGTTCAAATACTAGCTGCAGAACTTTTAGCCGTCCCCGGAACAGGGCCAGGGCAAGGTCCCTCATCGGCCCAAGGTCTCGGACCAAAAGTGCCCTCTGAGGATTCCTGGCGTTCTATGCTTGCCGGTTCTCACGGCTTCAGTTCTCGTCCGCCACTTTCATTGAAGCAAGTCGAAGATCTCTTTTCGAAATGTTTGAAGACAAGTGGGGGGCATTCTTTAAAAATTAAGGGACAATTAGTTGCCTGTATCCATCCATATGGATCGATCTTCCTTCCCTCCAAAGAGGATCTTCGTGCCCTGATCGACAGGGTGAAAAAATCTCCCTTTCAATCCCAGTCCTATACGACTTTTGGGTTTGTGGGAGCGAAGCCAGCTTTTCTTCATTTCGCGGCACGTCTGAATCTTCGATTAAATCGCGTCGAACTTCATGTGCGTGGTTCTAGGGATGTTAACCCGGGGCAGGTTGAGGAGGTTCATCGTATTGCCGAAGAGATTGCGGACGAGGGGAAGGGGCAGGCCGTGTCTTCTTTGGGCGTTTGGCAGAAAGCAAGAGGAGTGTCCAAGGGTATCGGCTACTGGGTGTCAGGTCGAGCCCGGTTTCGTGCGGAGGCGGTTCAGTCTGGAGATATTTTTGTCAAAACGCTGATGGATCCGTCTGAAGACGTGGAGGCGATGGAAAAAGCCGGAGGCCTGGTGACGACTCAGGGCACGGAGGCAAGTCATGCCGCCGTCACAGCGCGTGGGATGCATAGGCATGCCATTATCCTGGAGGGTGCGTCTATCCGCACCAGGCCATTGGGGAAGCCGATGGAGTTGATCCTAGGTACGGGCAGAAAAAGGCTGTGCGTGAGGGAGGGCGACTATTTGAGGGTTGCGGGAGACGCACAAGGGGGAGGGGTTTGGGTCATTTCAGCGGAGGATTTCTCCAAATTTTCTCAGGGAGAGCAAATAAGGTTTTGGCTGGAAGAGTTGCTTTGGAGCGCCGGTCCTTATGAGAAAGCTAATGTCTTTTTGAAAGATTGTGGAACGCGGGGGGAACTTTTGGCCTGCGTGCGTGAGGAGGCTGAGCTTCTGTACGTTGCAGCCGTCGCGTCTGCTGAAAAAAAATTAAAAGATCAGAGCTTGTCTCCGAGCTTTCAAAGAAAGACTCTGCAAGAGTTGTTGGAGGGGTTAAAACGCTTATCCCCTTTCTCAGACCCCACACCTTCACGCGATGTCTCTCTCGCTATTTTTGAGGAAAGGCTGACTTCTTTAAAGGCAGAAGAAGCGCGATATGATCTCGCAGCCTCCACGCCGGTGACTGCGGCGGCTCCTGTCGAACTCGTACATTCGGATCAATTAATCATAAAGCTGAGCGAAGTGGACCGAAGATGGAGGGAGAACGTCGGGCCAAAATTTGCGCGTTTAGGCGATGTCTCACGTTTAGGGATGAAAGTCCCACGCGGGATCGGGCTGTCACACTACGTCTTCGAAAAGTTCCTAGATGCGGCAGGCATTCGGTCATCCTTCGAGACTATTCGTGGGAAAATAGAGGGGCTTTTGCAGGGAAGAGATTTGGAAGATGCCACGTTGAAAGGCTTGGTTTTCGAGCAATGTGTCAAGATGATGGACCTGTTGAGGCAAGCCAAAGGCCCCGACGAGTTCTGGAAACCGATCGAGATGGCGATTCATGAAGAGACTAAAGGGGCACCTCTAGCGGTGCGCTCTTCAGGGATTAGAGAAGACGACGAAGCAGGATCTCAGGCCGGAATCTACAAGACCCGTTTGAATGTCGTGACGCCCTCAGGAGAAGATTTGCATCGCGCCATTCGTGATGTGTGGGCCTCCTTTTGGAACCCTGTTGTCGTTTCGTTTCGCCATAAAAGAGGCGAACCACATGCCCCGGCCTTGGCTGTGGCGATCCAAGAAATGATAATGGGAGAGGTCTCCGGTGTCATCTTCAGCCAGGATCCCACACGGGAGGAGGGCGGTGTCGTGATTTTATCGGCATTAGGACTGTGTGAAGGCGTAGTAGGAGGCAAGGTTCGTAGTGATATTTACCACATAAACAGAGACGGCTCTGTTTCGGTCGAGGTCATGTCAAAGGATAGTCAAACGGTCGCAAATGAAAAAGGAGGGACAAAATTAGAGGAGGTAGAACTGAAACGTGTTGCTGTCCCCTCCATGAGCAAGGCCCGGGCGACTGAGCTAGGAAAAGTAGCGCAACGGTTGAGGCAGGAATTTGGTTTTGAGGTGAACATAGAATATACTTTCAAAGGTGGAAAAGTTTATATCTTACAAGTGCGTCCTATGGTTGGTAGGCGCTCCGGACGCTCCTCCAAACCTCCCCGCGAGAGGGCCGTACAATTGCTCAAGGAGTCGACTCGACCCAGTCTTTATTTCGTTTGTACGGGAAACACACATCGATCAGCGGCCATGCATCTCCTGATGGAACGAGTTCTTGTCAAACATAGCCTAGATTCTGTCGAAGTCTCCTCGGGAGGGATCGCAGCTATAGAGGATGAAGAATTAGATCCAAAAACCAGAACTCTTCTCAGAAAAGCAAAAGTGCCTGAGGCTATTCTGGAAGACTTTAGGACCTCTAAGATCTCCGAGGATATCGGTCAGGAAACCCTCATCATAGTGGCCGAACAACACATGCGAGACCTACTTGTTTTAAGCCATGGGGTCGAGCCGGAACGAGTGTTTCTCTATCGAGAGCTGGCTCCTCAGGCATTTTCAGACAGTGAGACCGGTGTAAGAGACCCAAATGATTCAGAGTGGGCGGAGATGATACTGAAGCTTCGGCAGGGTTCTGAAGAGCTGTTTTCTCTGATCTCTGAAGGTATTGGCTTTGAGAGTTGGGACGACCGAGATGCTAAAAAATTTCTGGGTACTAAAGCGATCGAAGCTTCTTTATGGCGAAGACATCCGGACTTAATGGGAGTCTTTCAGGAGGCCGGATGGACGGAAGCCCAAGGGCGAGATTTGGTGACGTATGTGACGTATTTCCCAAAGGCGATGGAGAATTTCTTTGAGAGATATTTTCACCCGCGGGCCGAAGATATAATTGCCGAGATGTTAAAAGCGGTACTGCAAAATTTAAGAGATACAGGATGGTCGGTAGACACTCAGCTTAAAGTCTTAAAATTCACTTCTCACGCGTATTCAT
Source organism: Myxococcota bacterium (assembly GCA_052033505.1). Lineage (GTDB taxonomy): Bacteria > UBA10199 > UBA10199 > JACPAL01 > JBPOJN01. Next base: position 14,874 of record JBPOJN010000070.1, read on the forward strand.
TCAACATAATGGAGGCGGTTTTTGGAGATATTTTTTTGGCGACCCTGTGCAAGATTGAGCAGGTCATGAATGCAGAAGAGATACCGGAGGATGAAAAGAAACAAATTACCGCATCGATTAAAGCCTCAATAAATTCGAATCAGGTGCAAGAAGTCGCCGAGTGGTTTGCCAGAAGAGGGCGTTTTGTTGGACTTGAGATTTTGATCAAGGATTTTGGGGCGGTGTTTCCGTTGAGTGCTGATGAGGCTGAGGCCGCTGTGGCTCGTTTCGAAAAAGACGAAAATTATGCCACAGCCCACAAACTAGCCGCCCTGGCGGGATTGCCTCAAGATCCACCACAGGTGATGCTAGCCCAGGAGGAAATGTCACGCCGAGCGAATCGCTCTCCTCGTCCACTCGACCAGAAAAGAAAAATTTTATTTGATGAGATAGCCGTTTTTTACCTGATTCAAAAAATGAAGGCGGATGTTACAGAGCTTGAAAAGCGCCGCTTGCCCGAAAAAGAACGCGGCCTTGTGGCAGGTCTTAAGCGCTCTTTTGATGAGCAAGAAGCGAGTCTCTTCGCTTGGATTCGCGAATATCTAATCTACGCGGTTCACAGCGAGTTAGAGAATCAAAAGCAGTGGGATTTTTTAGGAAAGCACGTTGGTATTTTCATGAGTGGGCATGAAGCTCTGTCTGTGAATGTCTCGTCTTTTTTAAAATTGGCGACGGATGAGGAGATTCGGATTTTCTTGATGCAGGCCATGCAGCGCTTTTCATCTAAAGATTGGGGAGATGCTCAGGACAAGACAGCGGGCTCTCGTTGGGTCAAGATCGCACAAATTGCATTGAACATGTGGCAAGCCAAAAAACCGAATATGAGGTTGGTCGACAAGGCTTTCAATCTGAAACATAACACAGCTCTCGCTTTTGATAAGAAGCCAGAAGAAATTATAGTAGGACACGAAGACTCTCTTCCGTTAGATCTTAGAAATCAAGTTCGCTCCGTAGAAACTTTGTACCGGGGTATTGAAGTTGAACTGAGTCCAAAAGTAAGGGACACTATGAGGAAGTGGTTAAATGACCTTCAGGCCGTTCGTACCGCACTAAAAGTTTAGACTTCAGGGAAATTCGCTCTACCGGCTGGAATTATACATCCTCTCAATCTCTTCCGCATAATGCTTCATTACATTTTTCCTGCGGACCTTTAAAGTCGGTGTCAAAAGGCCGTTTTCGAGTGAGAAGGGTTCTGGAATGATCGTGAATTTTTTGATTTTCTCGTAATCCGAAAGTTCCTCAGTGGCGTGCAGGATTTCTTCGTGGATGAGATGAGCGACCGTTTCGTCGTTGCGATGGTCGGAGGCGGTGCCTTGGAGAGCGTGAATGAGTTTTAAATGCGCTTCGACGGCGGTCCATTCCGGGTAAATCAAGGCGGTCAGGTAATTACGGCCGTCGCCGACACAGCAGACCTGGGCGATGAGTTGGGATTTTTTGACCGAATTCTCTACTAGCTGCGGCGCGACGTTTTTCCCGGTGGCCAGCACGAAGATGTCTTTTTTGCGGTCGATAATCTTTACGAAGCCGTCTTCGTCGATCCGGCCCAAATCCCCGGTGTGGTACCAGCCTTCGGCGTCGATCGTCTGGGCGGTGGCTTCCGGCCGGTTCCAATAAGCTTTCATGAGATTTGGTCCGCGCACCAAGATTTCGTCGTCGGAGGCCAGTTTGACTTCGATGCCCGGGACCGCGCGCCCCACGGTGCCCAGCTTGACTGCGTCAGGAGAGGTGAAGCAGGCGACGTTGGTCATTTCGGTCGCGCCGTAACCTTCATAGACGGGAATCCCTAAACCCCAGAAAAATTCGACGGTGTCGCGGTTGCTGTTGGAGCCACCGATCATGATCTTGCTTAAACTTCCGCCGAACGCGTCCCGGATTTTTTGTAAGATCTTACGGTCGATCCATCGCATGCATAGGCCATGGCTATAGCCTGCGAAGGAACCTCGTTTTAAACTCTCGAGGGCCGCGGTCCTGGATTTGCGCAAGGCATAACGCGCCAATTTCCGGCGCCAGTAAGGCGCCAATGTGATGCGGTCTTTAATGACATGCGCGAACTTATCCAGCACGTACGGGACCGTGACGAAAATCGTGGGGGCGGTTTCTTTGAAGTTTGACAGGAGCTTTTCTTTTTCTTTCTCCGCCAGGACCAGGGTGCCGCCGACGTAAATCGTGGCGGGTACGACCATGTTGCGCGCGATGATGTGCGCAAGTGGCAGGTGAAGTAGAGTGACCAATCGGGTTTCTTTTTTGAGGTCCAGCACGTGGGAAATAAGGCAGTCTACGACGATTTCCGTGAGGTTCCGGTGCGTCTGCATGGCGCCTTTGGGTTCGCCGGTCGTGCCGCTGGTATAGATGATCGCCGAAAGATCGTCGGGGCTGACGTCCGGTTGTTCTAACCTCGACAGCCATTCAGGTTTAAGTTTCAATATGTCTTCTCCGGTTCCGATAAGATCGCGGAAAACGTTCGGTCCGGAGGCTGCTTCCAGCGTGACGATCAATTCTTTTTTAAGGGTGAAGTCCCTCGGAGTTAAGGATTCCAAGCGAGCATTATTGGTCAGAAGGCCGACGGTGCCGCTGTCTTGCAGAATTTTTTTTGCCTCTGCGGGCGAGACAGATTGGTAGATCGGTATCATGACGGCGCCCAAAATCTGCAGGGCAAAATCCATGGCGAGCCACTCCCAGCGGATGTCGGTCCAGATCGCAAAACGATCGCCTTTTTTAAGTCCGCGTTCGGAGAGCGCGGCCGCGAGATGGATGATTTTCCGTCCGAGGTCGCGATAAGTCAGTTCCCGCCAAGCGCCGTCTTCTTTCCATCGGAATACGTTTTTATCGGCATGGAGACGGACGGCCTCGAGGATGCGGTGGGCGTAGGTATTCCCTTGGGCAGTGCAAAGGTCTGATGGATGTTCGTCGATGTCTTCGCCAGTTACCGACGGCTTTTGGATCGGTCTCAGATGTGTCTCCCCCCGGGACGAATATCTTGAAAGACGGATATCTTAAAAAAGCACTGTCTAGTTTTGCTTCGCTTAAAGGTTACGGGTCTTTGAAAACTTAGAAAAAGTAACTGCGAAAATGCAATTGCTTCGGATGTGTAAAACTCTATAAACTGGAAATCATGAAAAATAAAATCTTATTTTTAGTTGCGGCATCCATCCTGACGTCGGTGTTTTCTTCCGGAACAGTTTTGGCCGGAGAAGTGAAAACCAAAAAGCACAAAGAAGAATGCGGTGGTTACCGTAACGGCGAGTACCATCTGAAATGCAAGGGTGAGAAAAAAGGTTTCGTCGATCGCGACCACAAGTGGCAGAATCCTTTTTCCGGTTTCACCGGGAAACACAAAAAGCCCAAGAAGCAGGGCGAAATGCCTCACTCACAATAAGGTTTCGGTAGGCTCACTGCATGTTAGGGCAGGACTTTTTGGAACGGCTTGATCTCGTAAGTTTCAAAGACGCGATTCATGACGTACGGATCAGTTTTCGCAATCAGCTCGGCTTCGGTCTTGGTCGCGACGTTGAAGACGATCAAGCTTCCCGATCCGTCGGTGAAGGGGCCGGCAAGCAGGATCTTGCCGGCTTTGGACAGGTTCCTTAATTTTTCCAGATGCGCTTCTCGGTGAATTTTCCTGAGTTCCTGGCCTTCAGGGCCGTCGTGCCCGATCATGACGTACATAAAAGTCTCCGTTTCTGTTTTCTTTTCTGCAAATAATCGGCTGAAAATTTTTTGACAATGCGGTAGCTTGTTCCTATCTGTTTTTCCAAGGATTTTATGGAACTGCCCGCATTCCCGGAGCGTCTACCGCAGGAAAAAAAGCGTTTGCCCGCATGGCTGAAGCGTCCTTGGGGATTCTCCGAGACGATTCACGACTTGAAGTCCCAGTTGCGTGCGCGCGGACTCGCGACCGTCTGCGAAGAGGCGCGTTGCCCTAACCTGGGCGAGTGTTGGTCGCAAAAAACGGCGACGTTCATGGTTTTGGGCGAAGTGTGTACACGCCACTGCGGTTTTTGCTCTGTGACCGCGGGAGCTCCGGAGCCCGTCGACCCCGAAGAGCCCTCGAAGATCGCCGAAATGGTTTCTATCCTAGGTCTCAAACATGCGGTGATCACCTGCGTCGCCCGCGATGACATGGAGGACGGGGGAGCGGCGCATTTCGTGAACGTGATCCGTGCGGTCCGAGGCCGGAATGCCGAATGCCGCATCGAGGTCCTAACCACCGATTTTCAGATGAAGCGGTCTTCGATGGAAGCGGTCTGCCGTGAAAAACCGGACGTCTTCAATCACAACCTCGAAACGGTCGAGCGCTTGAGCCCGCGCGTGCGGCACCGCGCGAGTTACGCGAACACCTTGGAGTTCTTGAAAAGGATCCGGGAATACGACGCGTCTTTGAAGACGAAGTCGGGGATGATGCTGGGGTTAGGCGAGACGCGCGAGGAAGTTGTGAAGGCGATGAGTGACTTGAGGTCCGTCGGTTGCTCGATCCTGACCATCGGACAATACCTGCAGCCCACTCCGAAAAACCTGCCGGTCGTCGAATACGTGGATCCTTCGGCTTTTAAAGACTACGAAATATTGGGGCTTGAGATGGGATTCTCTTCCGTGGCTTCGGGTCCTTTTGTGCGCAGTTCGTATCATGCGGGGGAGATGGTCCATGGAATTTGAGCGTATCCAGAGGCTTCCTCCTTATACGTTGGGCGTTGTCGTCGCGATGATGACCGAAGCGCGCAAAAAAGGCGCTGACGTGATCAATCTCGGCATGGGTAATCCCGATCTGCCGACGCCGCCTCATATCGTGACCAAGCTTATCGAATCGGCTCAGAAGATGAAGAATCACCGGTATTCTGTTTCGCGCGGGATACCGAAGCTGCGCATGGCGATCTGTAATTGGTACAAGCGCAATTACGGCGTTGAGCTCGATCCGGACCGCGAAGCCATCGCGACGATCGGTGCGAAGGAAGCCTTGTCGCATTTAATGCTCGCGGTGGTGGGACCCGGTGATGCCGTCCTGGTGCCGAACCCCACATATCCGATCCATACCTACGCCGTCGTGATCGCAGGGGCGGAAGCGCGCGGAATCCGTATGGATCCGGAGATAGATCTCGAAAAAGATTTCTTTGAGGCCGCGGAAAAATCGATCAAGACCTCGAAGAATAAAGTGAAGTTTTTGATCTTGTCGTTTCCGTCCAATCCCACGACACAGACCGTGACTCTGGAGTTTTTCGAGAAAGTCGTCGCGTTCGCGAAGGCGAACGAATTGTTCGTGATCCACGATTTCGCCTACGCCGACATGGTCTTCGATGGGAAGGCGCCGTCAATTCTTCAAGTGAAGGGTGCCAAGGACGTGGCTGTTGAGATTTATTCGCTGTCGAAAGGGTACAGCATGCCCGGTTGGCGTGTCGCGTTCATGTGCGGAAACCCGGAACTGGTGTATGCGCTTACGCGGCTGAAAAGCTATTTCGACTACGGGCAGTTCGCCCCGATTCAGATTGCGGCGACGGTGGCTCTCGACGGACCGCAGCATTACGTGAAAGAGATCCGGGAAATTTACCGCGGACGCCGCGACGTGCTCTGCGAGGGGCTCACACGCGCGGGCTGGCCGATCGAGAAGCCTAAGGCCACGATGTTCGTCTGGGCCAAGATCCCGGAAAAATTCCGCGCGATGAAATCGCTCGAATTCTCGAAAAAATTATTACAAGAGTCTCTGGTCACGGTGTCTCCTGGCATCGGTTTCGGCGTATATGGTGACGAGTACGTGCGTTTCGCCTTGGTCGAAAATGAAAAAAGAATAAGGCAAGCCGTGACGAGCATAAAGAAAGTCGTTCAATCATGACAGGCGTGAAAAAAAAGAAATGGGGCTTAGGCCTTCTGGGGCTTGGCACCGTCGGAAGCGGCGTCGTTGAAATTCTCTCGTCGAACGCCAAGCTGATCGAATCGAGGACGGGGATCACGTTCGACCTGCGCAAGGTCTGTGTGCGGGATTTGAAAAAACAAAGGTCGGCGGTTTCCGGAAGCTTTGTACTGACGGATAAGCCCGAAGAGATTTTGAACGATCCCGAAATCGACATCGTGGTCGAGGTCATGGGCGGTTTGGAACCGGCCGGGAACTTGATCCAAGAAGCCATCCGCCGCGGCAAACACGTCGTCACCGCGAATAAAGCCCTGCTCGCCGACCGCGGCGCGGAGATTTTTAATGCCGTGCGCGAAAAAGGTGTTTCGATCGGCTATGAAGCCGCCGTCGCGGGGGGCGTTCCGATCCTCAAAGCGCTGCGCGAAGGCTTCGTCGGCAATAAGATCCAGACGCTCTTCGGCATCATCAACGGTACCTGTAATTTTATTTTAAGCGAAATGTCGGAGAAGGGGTCGGACTTCTCGCAAGTGTTAAAAGAGGCGCAAAAAGCGGGGTACGCCGAACAAGATCCGACCTACGACGTACAGGGTTTGGACGCCGCACAGAAATTGTCGCTTTTGATCTCTCTCGCTTATGGCGTCGTACCGCCGCGCGAAGGTATTTTCGTCGAGGGTATCGACCGTATCACGTCGCTCGACATCGAATTTGCCAAAAAATTGGGCTACGCCGTGAAACTCCTCGCGATCGCTAAAGATCATGCGGGTGCCATCGAAGCGCGTGTGCATCCGACGATGGTGCCTCTCAATCATCCCCTGGCCGAAGTGAAGGGGACTTTTAATGCGATTTTCTTGGCCGGAGACGCCGTAGGGGATGCGATGTTCTTGGGAAAAGGCGCGGGCCGCTTGCCGACCGGGTCCGCCGTCGTCAGTGATCTTGTGATGATTGCATTGGGCCTGGCTGGTGAGAACGCCTTGACTGGATTGAGGCCGGCGACGCTTCAGCCTATGGAGTCGCTCACGACCGCATATTATTTGAGGTTTTCCG